>DATBFV010000022.1:0-36005 GCA_036558345.1 Gemmatimonadales bacterium
GTGATATCCCTTCCCTGGACAGGTTCGATCGCGTGTTTCTGATCCGATGCGGGGATGACGTCGAAGGAAATGCGTTGAAAGAATCGTCGAATCAATTGCGTCTTCCTCCACAGACTCCTATCGAACTCCTTCCCTGAGCCCCATCCTTCAGCAGCCCCTCTCAGGCGGAATTCTTATGGCCTCAAGCAATACGATATGCCGGATCGGCGTGTTCTACGATGGGTCCTTCTTCGCGTATGCTCAGCGTTACTACTACCATGAGCGCGACTTGGGCTGGCTCAAGTTTCAACCGCTCCACACGTTCCTCGAAGCGTTCATCAAACAAAAAGAGCAGGGATACGCGAGCTACAAAGTTGTGTATGCAGCTTGGCACCAGGGGCTCTTCACGAGCAAGAACGCCACACCCGAGCAGCTCCGATCGGACCGCAACCTGCATCACGACCTAATGCATGCGGGAGTGGAGCCCAGGTACCTGCCCATGTCTCAGACGCAGGGTGAGAAGGGCACTGACGTGGCCCTTGCCGTCGACGCGCTTCAAGTCGGCCTCAGCGGCACAATCGACATTGCCGTGCTCGTGACAGGAGACGGAGACTTCGTCCCCCTGGTGAGAGCGCTCAACAAACAAGGTGTCCGAGTTCTGTGTGCCTACTTCAAGTTTGAGACAAAGGATGGCAAGAAGAGTTACATCAATGAGCGGCTGCTCTCTGTCGTCAACTACGCCGTGGATATTGACGCTCTTCAGAACGACAAAGAATACAAACAGTCCTTCAAGTCAATGTTTTGGAAGAGTGCGGACCTTCAGGACTTGCAGGCTGCCGACGGTGGGCGAGGGACGGCGTAACCGTTGATGCCGCAGCGGAAAGTCATGAGGCGCAGACAGTGACCGCCTCAAGGCCGATGGTTTCATATTACAGAGTTTTGAGTGTGTGGATGCATTAACAACCCGTGATTCCCAGCTCCTTGGCAGCGTGCCAATTGAGTGCGAGCAAAACCCTTCTGTTGTCCTGAATAACCGCAAAGATTCTGTAGACCTGCCCGCCAGAGCACTTCGCGCGAATCGTGCCATCAGTGAGCCGCGCTGCATCGATGACTTTTCTGCAGGGATGACCCGCCTCTCGGACCGCATCGGTCGCTATCTGCGCCGCGTCACCCGCCGGTACCGGAACGATCTTCGTCTGGGATGACGCCACCGTGGGGAGTAAAGCGGCGAGTGCCAACGTAGCAACCACCACACACAACGGATGGAATGCGCCTGAGCTCGTTGAGACCCCATGATCACGCATGGTGCCACCATGCACCCCAACGTCCATAGATGTAGTAGATGAGTCCGCCCGCTAGCAGCAGTCCACCAAGTACCTCTGCGCCACCCATCAACAGCATGATTCCAAACACCATTGCTATGCCGCCCGACAACATCGCCCCTTTGTATCTCTTCCCGGTCCGCTCGATGGTCTGGACTTGGGGCTCGACAGCGGTCTGGCCACCGCTTCGACGCATGCTGCTTCGTGCCTGAGCCACTACATCGCCAAGCGGGTTTCCGCACGACGGGCATGCGGAGGCTTTGTCAGAGACCTTGTGTCCGCACTCTGAGCAGGAAATGAGCGCCATACGGGGTCCGAGTCCGTGGGACCGTTAGAGCTACCGCGCTAATCGGAGAGACGCAACAAGGCGCAGCAGCCTCCCATGCCACCTACGTCTGCCCCGACCCCTTCGCCAGCAGCCGCTCCGCAAAATCGAGCCGCTCTTGCGCCTCGACCAGCTCCTGCTGCAACCCGTGCACCGTGCTCTCGAGCTCCTCGACGCGCGCCTTGAGCTCGTCGGACTGCCCCGTCCCCGCGGCCAAACGCGCGCTCGTGATCTTGACGACGGTGCGGCCCACGATCGCCGTGAGCGAGATGACTGCCGCCGCGATAAGAGCGAGATCTGGATCCATGGCCCTATTCTACGCTGGCCTGGGGCGGGAGGTTACCTAAACAATCCATTTCGCCCTCGTGACTCATTTAGGAGGAATCTAACGTCGGAACGCAACGAGGCGCCGCGGGATGCGTTCACCCACGGCGCCTCGGTTCTTCGCCTCAGGCGTTAGGAACCCTCGCCCGGAAACGGACCACGACGACGTTATTGCCGATTCACTTTTGTCGGATCGGCAATGGCCTCGTTGTCTGCCGGAAGCGCATCGCGCAGCCCGACAAGGACAGCCAGCGCCCGGAACGTCACCTTGCCGATCTGTGCGTCCGCACTCGTGAACGTATAGCTGAAACTGAAATTGGTAGTGCGGTTTGCTGCACGCACCGGAACCGACTGCGTCAGTGAGCCGACGAGTTGATACCCGCCCGGAACGCTCCGGAAGAGCTGGACTTGCACCGACTCGGGATAGCGTTTGCTGTTGAGCCCGACTGTCACCTGACGCGTCTGTCCTGCGCGCGCCGCAGCCGGCGCAGTGAATTTCGTGATCGCAACGTCATGCGTCCGAACGAGCACTGTCTGCGAGGCCGACGCCGTGCGTCCGTCGGGCGTCGTGACCGTGAGCTCGACCGTGTAGCTCCCGTCGGCGCCATAGCGATGGGTCACGGTATAGTTCGACGTCGTCGCGCTCGCGCCGTCGCCAAAGCTCCACTGGCGCGACTGAATGCCGAGGCCGCCGGGGTCGTACGAGTTGTCGTAGAACTGGACGTCGTCGAAGATCGACGGATCGTACGGGTACACGAAAAAACTCGCCGTCGGGGGCGGCGTCAGCTCCAGCCGGAACTCGACCTGCCCCGCCTGTCCGAACAAACCGCCGACCTGGAAGTAGTACGTCGTGCCCGCGTTCGCGCGGAACGTCACGGTACTGCCGAACACGCCGCAGCCCACGGACGTCAGACTGGAAACACCGCCGCCAGTATACGCCGCCAGCACCGCCGAAATTTGCGCGTTGCCGATTCTCGCGGTGACCGTCTGGCTCTGCGCCGGCGTGAAGGCATACCAGGTCGTGTTGCTGACAGGACCATAGTAAATCGCGCAGGATGGCACGGGCTCACCGGACTCGATACTCGCGCTCGTGAGGTTCGTGACGTCGCTGAAGGGCAGCGCGCCGATTGCCGCGGCGCCGGAGAAGTCGTCATTCGCGGGCCCGCGGGGGCGAACCCACGAGGCCCCGCCATCGGCGATGCCGTCGTTATTGGTGATGTTCACGACGCCGCTGCCATCCGCGTTCATCACGTAGATGTCTTCGTCCCCATCGCGGTCGCTCGTGAACGCAAGCTGCGTGTCGTTAGGCGAGAAGACAGCGTCATATTGATTGACACCGTCATCGTGGGTGATATCGGTGACGCCGCTGCCATCGCGGTTCATCACAAACAGGTCGTTGTCGGGCCCGTCGAGGTCGCTGGTGAAGACGATGCGACTGCCGTCATTGGAAAACATCATCGACAAGTAGGTGGCCGTGTTGTGCGTCAGCTGGACGGTGCCGCTGCCGTCGACGTTATACGCATAGATCGCGTCATCCCCCGGGCCGTCGAGCAGGATCTGGCGACCGTCCGGTGACCAGCCTCTGACCCCCGGGAGAGCGGAAATGTTGACCAATCCAGTGTCCTGGAGATTAAGGATGTCGACGCCACCGGGCCCCGCGACCGCGAGACGATTCCCGTCGGGCGACCAGGCGCCGGGAAAGCCGTTGGAGAGAACCGTCCGTTCATTGCCGCCATTGGCGTCGATCACCACGACGTCGCAACGATCGCTGTAGCATCTGCCGAACGTGATCCGGCTGCCATCGGGAGACCAGAGCGGCAGGTACTCGTCGATGCCGCTATACGTCAGGCGCACGACGTCACTGCCGTCCGGGTTCATGGAATAGATCTGAAACGGGCCGTCCCGATTGCTGTGAAATACGATCCTTCCAGCGGCGCTTCCCGCCATTTGACTGAACAGCGGTCCGTCGCGCTTCGGCGCGACCGGCCGATCGACGTCGGTGCAGCCGACCAGAACGGCTGTGTAGGCAAGCAACGGTACGAATCGAGACGCCACGAGTAGCCGCATATGTCCTCCGCGGGAGTGAGACTCGGAACGAACTCCTGATCGGGGACAACGGTGCGGCGGCCGCCTCAAGTGAGCGTCAAGAAAGCGTCGCACCGTCCTTGACGGCCGGCGTGACTCGGCACGGCAGGTTGTTGCCTCGCTTCAGCGCCGCTTGAGTCCTCCCCACGACTAGACGCTGGGAGCGCCGCTATCCGTGACAGCGGCGACCGCTCACCGGCCGGCGAGCTCGAGAATTCGCGCGCGCTCGCCCGGCAGCACCATGTCATGGACGACGACGTCGCGGACGATGCGCGCGACGAATGAATAGCCACGCGCGTCAGCGGCGAGCCAGCGCTGCCACTCCAGCTCGTCGAGCGCGGCCGCCAGCGCGTCTCCGCTGACCCCGGACGCCCGCTCGATCACGGCAGGCGCGACGCGGCCGTCCAACACAGCGGCCGCCTTGAGCACGCGATGGGCGTCTTTGGAAAGGCGATGGAAGTTCACGCGGACGGCCGCCGTGATGGCGTCGGGCAGGTCGCCCGGAAGCGTCTGCTCGAGTGTCTTTAACGGTTCCGGCCAGGCGCCGCCGATGCGTTGGAGGTCCAGGCCGGTCGCGACCGCGTTCAAGAGCTCAACTGCCAGGAGCGGAATGCCGGCCGAGTCGGCTGCGATCCGGCGGGCGAGCCGCTCGAGTTGTAGGTCGTCGTAGGCCGGCGCGGCCCAGCGGGCAAGCTCGCGCAGGTGGTCGGCGGTGAGTGGTTTCAACACGAGGGCGGTGCCATCCAACTCGCGGCCGATGTGGGAACGGACTTCGTCCAGCTCGGTCCGCCGGACCTGCGGGGATGCGGTAATAAGAAGGAAGACGGGTGCGTCCGTCAGGTCCCGGGCTATGGTTCCCAGTGCGAGCAGCGATTCGCGATCGAGCCACTGCGCATCGTCCACGATGACCAGCACCGGTTGCTCGTCCGCCACCGCGCTCAAGACCTCAGCAAGCGCTCGCGCCGGCGACGTCAGCGAAGCGCCGCCGCGCAGCTGCGCCAGCGCCGCCGGCGATGCGGCGGCGACCCCGCGTGCATCGAGCAAAACGCGCGCGATGCCGAGCACGCCGCTCCACGATTCATGCGCGTCCGCCTCGACGGCGCGCACCGCCACGACGACCCCACCGTCGAGCCGTACCCTGCCGGCAACCTCTTCGACGATCCGGCTTTTCCCGAGACCGCCGTCGGCCTCGATGAGCGCCACGCCCATCCGGCCCGCGCCGCAGCGTTCCCAGATCGCCAGCAGCCGCTCGAGCTCGGCCTTGCGACCCACGAGCGGCGCGTGACCCGGTGTCGCCTCGGCCATCCGCCATTCTCGCCCTTCGCCAACGCGCCTCGCCAACGCGGCCGTCTCGGCGTCGGGCTCGGCGCCACTCTCCGATTTCAGCCGTTCCACAAATGCCGCGAAGCCCGCGAGTGCACGCCCCCGATCGTCGCGCAACGCCACGGCGCGGAGCCATACGCGCTCAGCGACTGCGGCGTAGGGATCGAGCTCCAACGCGCGCGCAGCGGCGTCCTCGGCGACATCGAGGGTACCGCCGGCGAGCGCCCTCGTTGACAGCCCCACCAGGACGTCCACAGAGCGACGGAGCCAGTACGCGCGCTCCGCCGACGTCCAATCGTCGAAGCCGGATGCTCCGATGATGTTCACGCCGTCGAGAAAGACGCCGAGGATCAAACGAGCGGCGGCCTCATAGTCCCCGCGTGCCGCCAGTGTTTCGAGCTGATCCACATCCAGCGTCACCACGCGATCGCTCAGTCGCACGTGCGCCCGATCCGACTCCACGCCATCTCCCGCAAACGATCGCAGCGTCAGGAGCGCCTGATTGAGCGAGCCCCGGGCCTTCTCCTCGGGCTGGTCGCCCCAGAGCAGCCCGAGGAGATGATCGCGACTCCGCGTCCGTTTCGGAGAGCGCGCGAGATAGACGAGCAACGCGAGATTCTTCCGCCACTGCAGTGGGGGCGGTGCTGTTCCATCCTCCAGCCGGACGACCGGGGGGCCGAGCGTCTGGCAGGAGATCATGCGGCTGCCGCGCAGTGAAGCGCCGCGACGCGCGCGCGCGCGCTGTCGGCACGTTCGCGATACCTCGGGTCGCCGGATTCCCAGAGGTCGCCGACGCGGCGGTAGAGATCGCACGCACGGCGCTGGTCCGAGCCGTCGAGCAGCCTGGCGAGCCGCCAGCGCGCGAGACTGCCGAATCCCCAATCCACGTCGGCAACTTGCGGTGCGCCGGTCAGCCGGCCGGAGACGTCATTGTTCTCATACCATTGGAGCTCGCGGACCATCCCGTCCGTGTCGTGCTGGCGCGAATACCACTCCGCGCGGAACAGATGCAGCGCGGTGCGGAAGAACGGGTCGACCGTCTCGGGATCGCCGATGTCGCCGGCGCGCAACGGCGTGAGCGAGTCGGTCAGGCGCAGGGCTAGGTCGATCCGGCCGGCGCGTGCGGCGCCATCAGCGGCGAGGAGCGTCGTCAACAGTTGGCGACCTGGCTCGCCGCGCAGGAGCGCCCGGTATCGCTCCGAGTCCGGAACCTGCTCTTGCCGGCGCGCCAGGAGCAACAGCATCCAGGCGGCGCGCCGCCGAGTTGCCGCGGTACTGACGCTCGAGCGCGTGTGCGCCACCAGACCGCCGATCATCATCGCCAAGTGTGACCGGTCGGTCGCCGGCAATGGATCGAGCAGCGACAGTCCCGCCGCAAGCTCCGCCGGGAGTACCGTGAGCTCCGGCCGGCCGAGGCCTCGCAATGATTGCGCGGCCCTCAGGGCGGAGTCGGGAAGGCCCAGTGACAGGTAGCCGGACATCTCTGATACCAATCCCGATTCGACGAGCTCCGGAGTCTCGCTCATCGCCTCGAACCGGCGCCCGAAGTCCACCGCGCCCGTCGGCGCGTCGAGCGTCATCAAGTAGCGCGGACCCGCCGCCAAGTCTGGATACTGAGCAGCACCAGCCCGCTTGAGCGCCGCGTCGATCGCGTGCTGACAGGCGGACCGGCTTTCAAACCGGCACACCAAACCGAGCCCGAGGAGCGCGCGAACTTCCTGTGTGTACGAGTCGTCCGTTGGCCGCTGCGCCGGGAGACGGCGGAATGCGTTCCGGGCGGCCGTGTCGTGCCCGGCGGCAGTCTGGGCCCACGTCAGATGCTCCGTCGCCGGCAGGAAGTCCGGCCGGTGCCGCACCACGTTTTGGAGCGCGTCGATCGCATCCCGCAGCGAGAGACCGATCATGGGACCGCGGTGATAAGTCTCGTCCGCAAGCATGAAGAGCGCGGGCAGGAAGGCGGGACGTTCGTGCACCACCCCTTTCAACGTGGCGAGCGACTGGAGCGGTGGCTGAAGCGACGCGCGTATCAGAGCCTGATAATGAGAAGGGAAAGAATCGAGGTGCGTGAGATAGTGTGCGGCTCGCTCCGCGTCGAACGGCCTGCTGAGCCACTTCTCGACCTCAGCGTGGCGCCAAAAGCAGAGCCAACACGTCGAGTCAACCTCCTCCGCCGCGGCGTAGGCGCTGTCCGCCGAACCCCACCGCGCCTGCGCGAACAGCCGCTCCGCGACGAGCCAGGCCGCCAGACCCTTCCCGCTCCGCGGCAGCGCCTTGAGCGGCAGATACGGATCGAACGGGTTATCGCGATTCCAGATTTCGCGAACGATGCCGTAGGAGAGCGTATCGGCCAGCGCATCCAGGTGCGCGGCGTCCGCACGTGCGACGATCGCCGGGTCGGGGCCGCCAGGAATCGCTATCGTAATGTCTGCCTTCACTCCCCCGCTCCCGGCGCATGCCGTTCCCTGGACGACAAGCGTCGATCGTCTCTTGAACCAGAGCGTTGCCACGGGACCCGAGACCGAGAAATCGGCATAGCCTTGGAGGTCACGGACCAGATCGTGAGCGACACGCGTCCCGGCAGTAGTGCTGGCGCAGGCATTCGCGAGCGACGTCACGATGATTCGGAGGGTGCCTGGATGGTGAAACGGCCAGCGTTCGCTCTTCCACTGGATGAACGTGAGGCCGCCCAGGAGCAAAAGCGCCGTCACCCACAGCAATAGCGTCACGGATCGTTGCCGGAGCTGGCGTCTGAAGGTCGCGGCATCGGGACGCTGCTCCGGTTTCTCATCGAGCGCCCGGCGCAGCACCCGCCGTGCCGCGTAGGGAACGCCGTCCCACCTGCGTGTTCCCGAGGGCGGGACCTCGAGCCAGTGGCGAGCGGTATACGCTTCGTAAATCACCAGGGCAGCTGCGTACACATCGCCGGCCGATGACGCCTCGCGCTCGGGAGGCATGTATGCTCGGGTACCCACTTGCTGGCCCGTGTCGGTCAGCGGCTCCTGATGCGTCTCCCCTGCGCGCGCCTCGCGCTGCGCGATTCCGAAGTCCACCAGCACCGCTTTCGTTTCGTTCCAGAAAATGTTGCTCGGCTTCACGTCACGGTGGATCACGCCGTGTTTGTGCGCGTGCGCGAGCGCGTCGAGGAGATCACTACCCAGCTGCCGGACCTCTGCGGGGGGGAGTGGGCCGCGGAGGATTCTGGCCGCGACCGTATCGCCGACGATGTACTCCATCGCGTAATAAGGAAGGCCCTGGCTTTCGCCCGCGTCGAATACTTGCACGATGTGGTCGTGCCGCAGGTCGGCGAGGATCCGCGCCTCACGCTCAAACCGCGCAACGGCGATCGCCGTGTGGAGATCCGACCGAATCACTTTGACCGCAACCAGACGGTTGAGCCTGCTTTGGCGGGCGAGGACGACGATACCCATGCCGCCGTTACCCAGCTCGCGGTCGCCTTCGACCTGGTAACCCCTCTGTGCGAGAGCGGCACGCACCTGCTCGAAGAAGGAGGGCATGGCCTCGCTGAACTTCCGGGCGGCGCGACCGAAAGTCAAACCGCGCTGCGGCGCTCAGTGTCGAAAGGTGCCAGACAGTGAGTCGGCGATCTGCCGAACAGCTTGGGACGGATGCGTCAGTCGCCAGGGAGAGACCCAGCCCCGCTTGGATGTCAGCGCGGTGACTGTCAGGTGTTGATGGGTGCCATTCTCGTCCGGCGCGAAAGAGACGAGCAAGGCCTCAACCTTCCTGCAGTTCAGCCCGCAACCGCTCTCCCGATCGGCGTACAGAAAGTCGGACGTGGCATTCACTCCCACGTTGATCTCGGTTAGGCGAGCCAGGGCGTCCTGTGCCTCGTAAACCTTGAATCCCAGGCCACGCACCCGGGTGACGACGAGATCCCGCAGTGAATCGATCGCGAGTGTCGGCGCGGGGATCACGGTGTTGGCGCGGTAATAGCTCGGCGCCGAGGAGCAGGCGATGACGACACTCGCGGAGAGAGCGGCGAAGAACAGTCGTATGCGCATACCGAAGCTCCTATCAAAGGATCGACAGCGCGCAGGCTAAGGGCGTTGGGTCAAGCGGCGGTCAAGAGTGTGGGAACGCATCCTCGACACTTGAGGCGTACTTGACGAGGTGGCGTCACTATTCCGCTCCATCCTTACATGGAGCCAACAGTGTCATCGTTCCAACGGGTTATTGCGATCGTGCTGCTGGCTGGTCAGTTGAGCGCTTGCACGAGCTGGCGTCCGGAAGGGTTGTTACCCGCCGAGGTCATTCGCACGGCGCGACCCACCGCGCTGCGGGTAGAGCGTCAGGACGGGCACCGCGAGGTGTTCTACCATCCCCATGTACAGGGGGACAGCTTGCTCGGTCGCGCGTACAACATGTCAAACCGCGCGCTGGCATTGATGGACGTCAAGCAGGTGGCGACCCGACACGTGAGCGCGAGCCGTACGGCGGGACTGGTGCTTGGCATGGGGCTGTTGGTGGCGATCGTGGCCGGCGAGTCATGTTGTTATTGGGTGGACACTAATCCCTAATCAGTCGGGAGAGTGGAAAGTTGCCCCTCCTGGGATCGCTCGCGCAGCGCAGCAAGCGACGAGGCCCGGGAGGGGCAATACAAAGCGGCCGCAAATGCGGCCGCTTGGATTGCCCCTCCTGGGATCGAACCAGGACTCTCCTGATCCAGAGTCAGGCGTGTTGCCAGTTACACCAAGGGGCAGCGAATGGAGCTGAGGGGGCTCGAACCCCTGACCTCCTGGGTGCGATCCAGGCGCTCTCCCAGCTGAGCTACAGCCCCCCGCCCCGCAAAGTCGGGGCCCGGAAAATAACCCCACCCCCTCTATTCGCCAAGCAACTATCTCGTCACCGCTCTCCGCAGATTGTTGATCAATGCCTCAAACATCCGATGCGCATTCCGGCGCCGGTAGAACTGGCCCCTGAGCCAGGACCCGAAGCCACTCGGATTCCAGATGTGCTTCAGCGACACTTTCGTGGAGCCACCGGCGAAACCCAGACCGAAAAACGTCTTCGACCCCGCGCGGTCATAGATCTCGACCCAGCCGAATGTGTGCGGCGGTGAGTAGTCGATGATCTCGATGACCGATTCCTGGCGGGTAGTCTCGCGCTGAAAGGTGACCTTGTAGCGAGCGCCTTTGCCGACACGATCATTCGTCGTGGCCTTTACGTCCACGCACCGCGGCAGCCATGTCGGCATGCGGAGCGGATCAGAAATGAGGTCGAAGACCCGCTCGATCGATGCGGGAATGCTGGCGGAGTACGTGAAGGAGACCGGTCTCATGGGGCGGTGAATATAATCGGCCCCATGAGCCCGTGCCGTGCGCGAGACATTACTCGGCAAACGGCACGTCGACTTCCATTCCGTCTTTCGCAACGCCGGCGTTGGGAAACACCTCACGCGCTTCGCGCACCAGCTCGTCGGCGCTGATCGAGTAGCGCGCTGAAACGTGGGACAACACCAACCGCTTGGCGTTCGCCGCGAGCGCGACTTGCGCCGCTTCCTTTGCGGTGGAGTGGCCCGTGTCGCGCGCGCGATCGCGCTCTTCTTCCCCGAACGTCGCCTCGTGAATCAAGAGATCGGCGCCTCGAGCCGCATCGACGGTGGCCGCGCACGGGCGCGTATCGCCGGTGAACGCGACGAGCCGGCCGGGACGAGCTGGGCCGACGAAGCCATCTGCCGTCAGCCGTCGGCCGTCAGCCAGCTCGATCGCTTCGCCCTTCGACAGTTGCCCCCACAGCGGTCCCTCCGGAATGCCGGCGGCCTTCGCTTTCTCGACATCGAAGCGGCCGCGCCGCACGTGCTCTTTCAGGATGTAGCCGAGCGACGGCCCGCCACCGTGCTCGGTCGGAAACGCGCAGATGTCGTAGCCGTCGCGCTTGATCGGGCCGGTCACGGTGTCACCCGCTTTGACCTCGGTGACTTCGACGGGAAACGGCACGCGCTCCACGCCGAGCTGCAGCGCCGTGCCCAGCACCTTCTTGGCGCCTTTGGGACCGAACAGAAACAAGGGCTCAGGACGGCCTTGC
This sequence comes from Gemmatimonadales bacterium, assembly GCA_036558345.1. GTDB lineage: Bacteria > Gemmatimonadota > Gemmatimonadetes > Gemmatimonadales > GWC2-71-9 > 20CM-2-65-7. Next base: position 11,404 of record DATBFV010000022.1, read on the forward strand.
AGTCCGAGCGTGCGGATCAACCCGATCACACCGAGGAAATGATCGGCATGAAAATGGGTGAAAAAGATTTCGGACAACGCAAAGCTCACGCCGTAGCGCATCATCTGGCGCTGCGTGCCTTCGCCGCATTCGAACAGCAGCGTCTCGCCTTCGCGGTGGATGGCGAGGCCGGAAACGTTGCGTTCGACGGTAGGCCGGGCTGCTGACGTACCAAGAAAAGTTACGGTGAGCATGCGCTAGAACATCTTCACGCGCACCAGCCCGGGCTTCATGTACTTGTCGGGGTGCTCCCTCAAATCGGTCAGCAGGGCCGTGAGCGAGGCCGATAGCTCGCGCAGATTGTGATACATCATCGTATCCGCCGCCAGCTTTCCGAGCGTCCCTTCCCCGCGATTCATCCGGCTGAGCAGGGTGTCGAGCTGCGCGGTCGTGTGCGTGAGGTGGTCGGTGAGACGGGCCACGTTGCGTGAGACCGAATCGATGTTGGCGCCGGTCCCGGAGCCGAGCATGGAGTCCACGCGGGCCATCACGCGCTCGGTCGCCTGCAGCGTCTGCGTCGTCTGTTTGACGAACGGACCATCGGGCATCCCGGCGAGCGCGTTCATCGCCCGCTGCGTGACGACGAGCGTGTTGTGGATGTCCTCACCCAGGCGGTCGGAGACGATGTTCGAGGCGTTCTCCATGAGCTCGTTGGCGCGGTTGGCCATGCCCTGGGCCACATCGGTGAGGTCCGGCGGGTTCGATCCCGTAATGGCGCGCCCGCCCGGCAGCATTTCCGGGCGGGAGCCGGGGTTGTAGTCGATGTGCTTGGCGCCGAAGAAATCGGTCGCGGCGACGGCGGCGCTGGCGTCGATGTGCGGCGCGACGTCGCTCGACAGCTCGAGCGTCACGCGCACGCTCTTCACCCGCTCGAGCGCAACCCGGGCCACTCGCCCTTTCTTCACGCCGGAAATCAGCACGGGATCTCCCTGCTTCAACCCGGCGACGCTCTCGAACATTACGTCGACGGAGATCCCCGTCGCCTTCAGCGATCGGCCGGTCAGATAGAACATACCGACCAGGAACACGGCGACGCCCACAAGCACGATCGCCCCGACGCCGACTTCCTGTTTATAGGTGAGGTCCACTAGCCCGCCCCTCCGACGCTGAAGCCTCCAGAGCGCCTCGTCGCCGGAGTCTCGAACGTCAGGCGACCCGCCTGAACCACCGCCATCTCGAGATCGCGCTCCAGGAACTGCTGCACCACGGGATCCTTGGATGCGATGATCTGCTCGGCGGTCCCCACCGCGCGGATCTTGGCCTGCGCCAGCAGCGCGATCCGGTCGGCGACCTTGAACGCGCCGCGCACGTCATGGGTCACCACCACGCTCGTCACGCCGATCTCCTGTTGCAGCCGTTCGACCAGCGAATCGATCACGTCGGCGTTCACCGGGTCGAGCCCGGAGGTCGGTTCGTCATACAGCAAATATGTGGGCTTCCCGGCGATCGCACGGGAAATGCCGACGCGTTTGCGCATGCCGCCCGACAGCTCCGCTGGGAACTTGCGCCCCACGTCCTCATTCAGATTGACGAGACGCAGGCACTCCTTCACGCGCTCCACGCAGTACGCCTTGTCGGCATACTGCTCCTCGTCGGTGATGCCGAGGCGGATGTTCTCGAACACATCCATCGAGTCGAACAGCGCGCCGTTCTGGAAGACGTAGCCGATGTGGCTGCGCAGCTTCGCCAGCTCCTTGCGCCCCAGTAGCGGCACCTGCTGGCCGTCCACCCAGACCTCACCCGAGTCCGGCTTGATCAGGCCGATGATATGCTTGAGCAGCACGCTCTTGCCGACGCCGGAGGGCCCCAGCAGTGCGACGGTTTCGCCTTCGGCGACGAAGAAGTCGACGCCGTCGAGCACCACGTTGTCGACGAACCGCTTGGAGACCTTTTTGAGCTCGATGCTCATTTCACCGTGCCGAGAATGAGCTTCGTGAGAATCGTGTCCAGGAACAGGACGGCGACCGAGGACGCCACGACCGCTTGCGTGGTGGAGCGCCCGACCCCCTCCGCCCCCTGCTGCGTGTTGAAGCCGATGTAGCAAGGGATAACCGTGACCGCCAAGGCGAAGGCGTACGACTTGATGAGCGAATACCAGAGGTCGAGCGGCCTGAAGAAGTAGCGCGCGCCAAACTCGAAGTCGGCATACGTCAGGCCAAGTGACGATTTGGCCGTGATATAACCCACCGCCACCCCGAAGGCGTTCGCGACCATCACGAGGGCCGGAATCGCAATCACCCCGGCGAGAATCCGCGGCAGGAGCAGGTGGGTCACCGGCGAACGCCCCAGGCTCTCCAGCGCATCGATCTGCTCGGTCACCCGCATGCTGCCGAGCTCGGCGGCGTAGCGGGCCCCGATCCGGCCGGCCAGGATGAGCCCGGTGAGCACCGGGCCGAGCTCGAGGATCATGGATTCGGAGATGATTCCACCGGCCACGTAGAGGGGGAGCTGACCCGTGAACTGGTAGCCGGCCTGGAGGCTGGTCACGGCGCCTGCGAACCCCGCAACCAGCAACACGATAAACGCGCTGCCGTAGCCGACGGCCACCGTCAGTTGGACCGTGCGGGGGATCCACACGCGCCATTCCAGGATGCCCCGTACCAGGTCCATCAGCATAAAAAAGAAGCGCCCCGCGTGGCTGGCGCTGCGCAAGGACCACCGCCCGACATATCGCCGCAGGTCGAGGGCGGCGGTGAAAGGTCTCATGGGCCTGTATCTTGTGTGGCTATGAGCTTCACGCGCAAGCTCTTAGCCTGGTATAAGCGCAACCGGCGCGATCTGCCGTGGCGTACAACGCGCAATCCCTATGCCATACTCGTGTCGGAGTTCATGCTGCAGCAGACGCAGGTGAGTCGCGTTCTGGAATACTACCCCCGGTTCATGACACGCTTTCCGACGCTCGACACGCTCGCACGCGCTCGACCCAAGGCTGTCATGGAGCAGTGGGACGGGCTCGGCTACTATGCTCGCGCCCGGAATCTACACGCGCTCTCGCGCGAGATCGCACGCCGGCACGACGGCGCGCTGCCCGATGATCCTGAGGTCTTACGGACACTGCCGGGTGTCGGACGGTACACGGCCGGCGCGGTTGCGTGTTTTGCGTACGAGAAACCGGTACCCGCGGTCGACACGAATGTGAACCGCGTGCTGACGCGCGCGTTCGCACCCAAGGATGTGTGGGCGCTCGCAAAGAAACTGACGCCTCGCGTAGGCGAGCGCGCTTGGAGGTTCAATCAGGCGCTCATGGAGCTGGGCGCGTTGGTGTGTACGGCACGAAAGCCGAAGTGCCCCGAATGTCCCGTCAGGAGTGATTGTCTAGCAGGTCGGTCAATGGTGCAAATTCGTAGCCGGCGTTCCGCGCATCGGCGATGATCCCGGGCAGCGCCTGCGCGGTTTGCAGGCGATCGCCTTCAGGGTCGTAGCCGTCGCCGTCGTGCAGTAGCACGATCGCGCCTTTTCTCAGACGCTTGCGTACTCGCCGGCGGATTTCTTCGATGCCGGGCCTTGCGGTGTCGAACACCCCGAATGTCCACCCGAACACCGTATACGACATTTCAAGAATTCTTGAAATGAGAAATGGGCTACGATAGCCGTGCGGCGCCCGGAACGACCGCGGCGTGAACCCGGTGGTCGACAGAATCTCCGTGTGCGTTTTTTGGAGCTGTGTCCGAATTTTACTGGGCCCGGCAAATGTCAGTTTGACATGATCGTACGTGTGATTGCCGACCACATGCCCTTCCGCCACCACGTCACGCGCGAGCGCGCGAAACCGCCGGACATGGTCGCCAACCATGAAAAACGCCGCGGGCACGCGATAGGCCGCCAGAGTGCTCAAGATGGCCGGTGTCGCGCGTTCATTTGGCCCATCGTCGAAGGTCAGGTAGATCCGGTTGTCGCGAGGTCCTCGCTCGACTGACGGCCCAAAGAACAAATCCATCCCCATCATGCCGTCACTCGCCGGTACACGTCGAGCACGCGTTGCGTGACCGCGGGCCACGCGTGGCGCTCGGCCACACGCCTGCCTTCGCTCACCATCGTCACGCGGCGCCGCTGATCCGCGAGAAGCCCGTTCACCGCCTGACCCCACGCTTCGACGTCGCCGACCGGCACGAACACCGCGTTGGAACCGGCCACGTCGCGAAACGCCGGCAGATCCGACACGATCATCGGCGTCCCGCAGGCCATTGCCTCCAGCAGAGTGATCCCGAACGAGGCACGCTGCGTCGGGCAGAGATAGATGTCCGCGGCGCGGTAGAAGCTGGGACGGTTGCCATTCGCATACCCGGCGAAATGGACGCTCGGACCGAGATGTCGCGCCGCTCGCTCCATGCGAGAGCGCCACGGCCCGTCGCCCACGACCGTGAGCCGTGCGGCTGGATGCCGCTCGAGGATACGCGGCATGGCCGCGAGCACCGTCGCCAAATCGTTGCGCGGCTCGATACGGCCAAGCCACAAGAGGTGCGGCTCACCGTCCTGCTGCTTCGACGCGGGTCGAAAGAAATGCGTGTCCACACCATTGGGGATGATCTCCCAGGACGCCGTGAAGTAGCGCGACATGGCCTCCCGTGCCGTGTTGCTCACCGCAATCGTGGCCGCATGGCCATCGAGCAAGCGCTGGAACGGCCTGCGCAACACGCGATACCCCAGGGAGCGGGGGAACCACGAGTGGAACGTGGCAACCACGGGAATTCCAACGCGCCATGCGGCGACCGGCGCCACCACGCCAAACGTCGGACACAGACCGTTGTGCACGTGCACGACATCGAACCGTTCCTGCCGGAAGAACTCTTCCAGCTGCCTGATGAGACGCCATCCCACGGTGATCCGGGCGACGCCGCCATTGGCGTAAATCACGACACTCGTGCCGATGCGGCGCACAAATGGCGCATCGGCGTGGCCGTTGCTGCGCATATGCGAGGTAACGACGGTGGCCTCGTGCCCCAGAGCCAGGAGCTGTGTGGCCAGGTTGTGCACGTGCTCGGGCACGCCGCCGAGTTGCGGGTAATAGTCCTCGGCAACCAGGGCGATCCGCAGCGGACTCATCGCGCTCGCTCGGCCAGGCGCTCGACAGCCGTGACCACCGCCCCGGGCCGCTCCTCCTGGAGATAGTGCCCCGCTCCTGCCTCGCTATCCACCGCGAACGCGGCGATGGCGTGGCGCATGAGCGCGACTTCCTGCGGCGGCACGTCGCCATCGTGGCGGGCAGTTCCCACGACGAGCGTGACGGGACACGAGATGCCGCCGAGCTGCGGGCCGAACTTGGCAGGCTCTTTGGCGCGCGACATCGCCAGAAAGGTCCTGAGCGTGGCGTCGAAGTCGCGGGCTTCGCCGACCGTGTACCCGATGACCACACCGTCCGTGACCCACGAGCGATCGCCCGAAGAGTCGAGCAGCATGCCGCGAACTTTGTGGCGCACGAGATTGATGCCGCCGAGCAGCTTGACCCACGGTACATAGCGCATGGCGCTGCGAAACACCGGCGTGGTGGCTTCTTCCGTCGGCCCGCCCTCGAGCGACACGATCCCGCGCACGAGATCCGGTCGATCGACGGCCAGTCGAAACGCCATCGCCGCGCCCAGCGAGTGCGCGAGCACGAGCACCGGCCCCGAGCCCAATGAATCGAGCGCGGCTGCCAGTCGATGCGACTGCGCGGCCAGCGAGTAGTCCGCCCGGGCGGGGCGGCTCGAAAAGCCCGTGCCCAGCGGCTCGATCACGATCGGCCGAAAACCTTGAGCTGCAAGCAGGGGCACGACTTTCCGGAACGTGAACGCCGCGCCAAACAGCCCGGGAAACAGGACGACCGGCCGGCCGGCGCCGGCCCAGGCCTCGACGTGCAACGTCTCCGCCGGCGCGACGACGACGTACGGGTGCTGAACGGCCTGCACTACAGCGTCTCGAGTCTGGCAGCGCGTGAGGCGACGGTGTTCAGATCGCCGCCGAGGGCGTCCATGCTCCGTTGGAAGCGGCAGTCAATGATCAACAGGCCCACGACATACGCCGCCAGGTTGACGAGAAAAATGACCGAGAAGATCAGTGCATAGGGCGCCCAAATCCCGAAGTACAGCGCAAAGCGCTTCACACCGGGATCGAGCCTCGAGCGGTCGACGACCGTGGTGAGCAGCAGGACCGCGACCGAGGCGAGGACCGCGAGCTTGAGCGAAACGAAACCGCCGGCGGCGCAGCCGAGGAATATCACGATCTCCGACGCGCGATCGAGCCGCTGATCGAGCCGGTGGCCGGCTGCGGATACCAGCCCGAATTCGCGCGCGATGCCGCCGTCGAGACCGTCCAGCACCTGCCCGATCGCCATGAACGCGAGACCACCGGCGAGGTGGTGCGTCCCGAACGCGATCGCGGCGGCGACGCTCGCCCAGAAGGACGACCACGTCACTGCGTTGGGCTCGAGGCCGAGCCGGACGTGGAGAAAGCGCAGGACCGGGCGCGTGCCGCGATCTAAAGCGGTGCCAAGAACAGGAGCAAATTCAAACATAGGAGGACCACGATGAGAGCGATTTCCTTGGTTTTATCGGAGACGCCGACGAAAAACCCCTGCGTCACCGCCGGCGTGTAGGGATACCACGGCATCTTTTCGTAGCCGACGCTGTAGTCCATGGCGAGATGAATCAGAAAGAAGAGCGCGGGGATCCACGTGCCCAGGAAGAAGCACAGTGGGATGATCCACAGCAGCGCGACCGGCTCCTGCAGCGAGGTGCGCCAGTAATAACCTCTTTCCCTTTTGTACCCGGCTCGCCAAAAGAACGGAGCTTTGATGGCGTGATCGATGTCCACGCCGACGCCAAACGCGTAGGCCAGCACCGCATCGCCGCCGGTGAGTTTCAGCGCGCGCACGCCCAATGTCGTGGCGAGCACGTGGGTAACGATCGTCATAGCTCAGACGGCGCAGAGGCCGCAGTCGCGACAGTGGTCGTCCAGATCAACACCAGGCCGCCGGCGATCCAGGCAAGATCACGCACGCGACCCACGATCGAGGTGTACATGCCCAGCTGCGGATCGAGACCGAACAGCTTGAACAACAGAAAGTACGCGCCTTCGCGCGCGCCCAACTCGAAGGGCACGAGGAACAGCACGTTGTTCGCGATGGCCTCCAGTCCGCCGATCGCAAATGCCAGGGGATAACTGATCCGGTATCCCAGACTCGCCACGATCAACACGATCTCGAGCATGAACACGCACCGGCCCAGGTACTCGAGCAGAATTGCGTGGACGAAACGTTGCGGGCTCTTGTGATAGAACTCCGTGATCTGCCCATCGAGCTCCGCGAGCAGCGAGCGCTGCGGCTCGAGTACGGCGCCGAGGCGTCGGCCCAGTGGAATGCGGTTCAGCCAATTGAGCAGCCGCTCGAGCACGCCGCTGCGATGAGCCGATATGAACAGCGCGATGATCCCGAGCAACACGACACCGGCGCATCCGAGCAGTACGCGGACGATGGTCGGAGCGTCGCGCGGCAGCAGCGCGAGCGCGAGGACGACGCTCGAGAACCACACGAGCACATAGGCGAACGAATGCAGCATGCGGTGCAGAATCACCGAGCCCGCGGCACGTCGCTTGCCCAGCCACGGTGTCAGCGCCGCGATGCGAAACGGCTCACCGCCGGCGTTGATGAGCGGCGTCAGAAAATTCAGCGCACCGGCCGAGACGCTCATGGTATAGGTCCGCCAGTATGACGGCCGGCTTCCGTCACCCATCGTCAACCGCCACGCGAGCGCGCTGCAGGCATACACCAGCGCATAGAGCAGCACGATCGGCACGATCATGACGCCGGTGGCGGCGGCATCGGCCGCCAACTGGCCGATGCCGATCCGTGCGACGAGGTAGCCGAAGACCGCTGCGCCGGCAACAAAGAGGGCGACCTGGATTTTTCGGCTCATGCGACCGCGGCGTAGGAGGCCTCGAGCACCGCGGCGACCTGCGCGATGTCCGCGATCGGCCGCGTGCCGTCGCCCGAATCGAGCGTGTCGGCAAAGTCGCAGAACAAGCCGGCGAACCAGCGGGCGTAGGAGGCTTTGTCGAGATCGACGGAATGGTCGAAAGACTCGACTGCGCCGCCCTGCTCCAACGTCAGCATCCCGCCGCTCCAGGTGATGCTCCCGCGCTCACCGATGAAGCGGATCTCGGTCTCGCGCCGCCGCGCCGCCCAGGTGAGAAACATCGTGGCCATGCGGTCGGGATACTCGAACAAGAGTTGCGCCGTGTCTTCGACGTCGTAGCTCGCGTGGCGGAGGCGGCCCGTCCAGCCGCGCACCGTTTTCGGCGGCCCCGCGACATCGAGCAGCTCGTAGATCAGATGGGTGCCGTGGTCGAGCAGCACACCGCCGCGGCCGTCCGCGCGCCGCCCGCGCCACGGCACGGGGCTATGCGTTGCTCCCGGGTCGGCCGCCAGCCGGTAGACCCGAAACTCGGCGAGATGCCACCGGCCGATCGCGCCTTCATCGAGCCACTGCCGCACGCGCCGCCACACCGGATTGAACCGGTATTGATGGCACGGCATCACCACCCGGCTTGCCGAGTGCGCCGCCAGCGCCAAACGAGCCGCTTCCGTGCGATCCACCGCCACCGGCTTCTCGCAGAGCACGTGATAGCCCTGGGCCAAGCCCCACAGCGACATCGCCAGGTGCGACGACGTGGGAGTGCAGATGTCGACGAAGTCGATCCGGCCGAGGTCCGCAAGCGCCTCGGGACTGTTCAAGAGTGGAATACCGTGGAAGGAGCCCGGCGTCGTAATCGCTGCGTCGACGATCCCGATGATCCGCAGCCGGGACGAGACCGCGGGATCGTGCAGGAACGCGGGAAGGTGGCCGGATCGCGCGATCCCGCCGAGCCCCATCAGTACGCCGCGATACACAGCCTGGGCTCCCGCTCGTGGGCGATAATAAGGAAGGCGAGGACCAAGTTCAGCGGTCCGACGACGATCCAGCAGTACGCGGCGGGCCAATGGGGCACGGCCGTCAGGGCCAGGAGCACCCAACGAATGTTTTGCGCGATCCACGCGCATCCGGCGACGACCCAGCGCTGCCGCTCGGCCCAGGACGACCGCAGCCATTCCGGTACCTCACGCCCGGCGAAGGCCCGAACGAGTGCCGTGGTCTGGGGGAACAGGAGAGCCTGGCGGCGCGTGTAGTCACCGTAGAGCCACGAGGAGATGCGCTGCCACACCGACGCGCCGGCCACGCTCCCCACCAGCTGTCCGGGGACATCGAGCTCGTCACCCGCTCCGACGGCAAAGCGCAGGTATGCCTGACGGATGAAATCGGCCGCGGCCGCCTGATAGGAGTGCGAGAACAGCGCGGCGATCGCCAGCACCGCGCCCTCCCATCCCAAGCGCGTCGCGTACAGCCGCGCCGCGAGGTGCCCGTACAGGCTGACGAACCGGCCGCTGTCTGCCAGGCCATCGAGCACTCTGCCCATGCGGGTCGACGTACCGCGGAGCCGCGCCAGCTGGCCGTCGGCGCTGTCCAGCACATCGGACAGGATGAACAGCAACACGCCGCTCGCGTTGACCCAGGCGCTGCGATACCAGAACAGGTGCCCGGCAATGACGCCCAGTACCAGGCTCGCGAGCGTGACCGCATCGGCCGAGATGCGCGTCGGCTTCAGCGTGGTGGCGATCCACCAACCCGCGGGCCCGAAAAACCTGCGGTCGGCCCACTCTTCGACGACGGGTCCTTTACTGGCGTACACGCGCGCTGGCCTCTTCCAGCACAGCCTTCACGGTGGCCAGCGCTTCCATCGCCTGTTCGCTGGTGATGACGAGCGGCGGGTTGATGCGGACCTCGGGGTTGTAGATCATCGCGATCACGCCGCGCGCCAGCAGCGTGTCGAAAATCCAGCGCGTCGTCTTCTTGTCGAGCAGCTTGCGCGTCCCGGGGACCACGAGGTCCATCCCCAGCATCAGCCCGCGCCCCCGCACGTCACTGACGATCGGGATCTCGTCTTCCCAGGAACCCATCTCCTCGAGCATCAACGATCCTACGCGACGACTATGCTCGACGAGCTCCTCCTCGACGATGGTTCGAATCGTCGTATGCGCCGCCGCAGCCGCGAGCGGGTTGCCGCCATAGCTCGACGAGCTACCGCTCGGATTGGCCCAGGGCTTCGAGAATGCGATGGGCTCGCGCGCGATGATTCCGCTCACGGGGAATCCACCGCCGAATCCCTTACCGACGAGTAGCACGTCCGGCACGACATTGTCATGCTCGACGGCAAACATCTTTCCCGTCCGGCCGAATCCCGTGATCATTTCATCGCAGATGAGCAGCGCGCCCAGCTCGGTGGCGAGTGCGCGCAGCTCGCGCAGGTATCCCGGTGGCGGGATCACATTGCCCGCCGTGCCCTGAATCGGCTCCACGATGATCGCGGCGATGTCGTTCGTCGTTTCCGCGGCGATTTTGGCGCGCAGGAAGTCGACGCAGTGCCACTGGCACGACGAGAACGTCTTCCCGAACGCGCAGCGAGCGCAGGAGGCATATGGGCTCGAATAGGTGCCCGGCGTGAGCGGCCCGAGGCCGTGCTTGAAGCTGCCCGACAAGAGCGGCAGCACACCGCCCGTCTTGCCGTGGAAGCCACCCCAGAATCCCACGACCTCGTGACGGCCGGTGGCTGACTTCGCGAGCCGCACCGCCGCCTCCACCGCTTCCGCACCGCTCGAGTAGAGCTGGGTGCGATTCAGATCGCCCGGTGCCAGGCTGGCGATCAGCTTGACCAGCGCGGCGCGGTGCTCCGAGGTGAAGCTCCCCACATGCACGCGCTCGAGCTGGCGCGTCATCTCGGCGACGTAACGGGGATGCGCATACCCGAGACTCGCGACGCCCACGCCGGCCAGCAGATCGATGTAGCGATTGCCGTCCAGGTCCCACAGCAGGGCGCCTTCACCGCGGTCCATGCAGAGCTTGCTGAAAAGCGCGACGCTCTGCGTTCCGGGCGCGAGATATTGCGCCTCCAGGTCGAACACGCGCTGCGACTGCGATTGGGTAATGAGGTCGATCATGCCGAATGTCCGTTTGAGGCTTTAGCGTCGATGTGCGCGGCGATCGCGGCGGCGGCGGCAACGCGCACGGGAGCAAACGACGGCCAGTCGTTGAGGTCGATTAGAGTCGGGGAATCGGGAGTCGGGAATGCGACGTCGCCGCCAAAGATCTCGAGCCCCACCGCTCGTGCGGCGGCGAACGCCAGCGCGCGCAGGCTCGACTCGGAAATCGAGATCTTCGTGCCGTCCGCCGAGTACCAGGAAAAGAAGGAGCCGGCGCCGCCCGAGACCGCGTAGAACTTCACGATCGGACCAGGGACATGCGCCTGCAGCGCCACGCGCGCGACGCCGCGCCGCGCGAACCCGGCTATCGCGTCCACCACGCCGGCTTCCTTTGCGGCCACGACGTCCGCGCTCGTTTCGGCGTGCACGTCGCCGCGCTTGACCCACACCGGGCGGCCGTCGCCGTTCAGCTGATGGACGAGCGGGAGCATCGCCCGGGGGTCGGCCGTCGGAACGATGATCGTGCGCGGAAACGGCAACCCAGTGGCTTCCATGCGCGCGACCAGGCGATGGCGATGGCAATTGAGCACGCTCTCCGGCGGATTCACCGCGAGCGCGCCGTGCGGCACCAGCTCACGCAGGCGTGCGGAGGCGGCCGGGCCCTGACACATGTTCACGTACAGCTCCGCCGCGGGCAGACGCCCGGCTGCTACGTCTCCCTCGCCCGCGCGTGTAACCTGCCAGCCACGCTGCGCGAGGCCATCAACTGTAGCGTCGAGAATCGCCGTGTCGTTGCCACGATGCTGAGCCGGCGAGTACGTGGGACTGCGATACAGCGCCACCAGGCGCTTCATGGCTCGGCCCCCGCGGCCATCCAACGGTCGGCCGCTTCCAGGTCGCGCTTGTGATCGAGGTCGATGATGCGTGGCACTTCGACGGTCGCGACCGCCGCTTTGACTTCTACCAGAAGACGCAGGAACGCCCGCATCCGATGCAGCGAGCCGACCGCAACTGCCGCGAGCCGTCGTGCGACAGGGCTGAACCCGTACACTCCGCCGGTGACGAGCAGGCGTGCGCCGGAGGGCGGAGGAGTATCGAGAATCGCCGTCGCAAAGCCTGCAGCGTCGCGCGTGACGTAGAGCGGCAGCTCGTCATCGACGAAGGGGGTCACGGCCACTGCGGCAGCCGCACCCGCGTCGAGGCGCGCGGTGATTCCCAGATACAAGCGCCGCCAATCGGCGGCCGGCATCACGGTGTCGACCATGGCGCAGAACACCGGGCCTGGCGGCACGGTCGCCAACCCTGCGACGAGCGTGTGCAGGGACGAGGGCGTGCGGCACGACCACACGCGCGCCGGTAGCGGCACCGCGACTCGAATTCCTTCGCGCACCATGCAGGTGATCGATTCGCAGCCCAGGTCCGCGAACGTCTCCACCAGGTTGAGGAGCTGCGGCCGGCCGGCGACGAGGGCGAGCGCTTTTGGCGTTGTGACGCCGTCGGCAGCGAGACGGGAGCCGCGACCACCGGCGAGGATGAGCGCGTGCATCACGAATCCAGGACGCCGGCCAGATCCGACAGCGTAGTGATGCGAGCTGTCGGCAAGTTCTTGTCACGGGGCTTTTCGGACGGAGGCGCGAGCCACACGGTCGACAGGCCGAGCGCCGCGGCGGGCCGGATGTCCGAGTCGTAGTTGTCGCCCACCATCCACGCCGGCTTCGACACGAGTCCCGGCCAGCGGAGCGCGTGCTGAAACAGCCGTGGATCGGGCTTCGTGATGCCGACGCGACCCGAGTCTGCTACGACGGCGAAGTAGCGCATCACGCCCAGCTCGTCGAGGCAGAGCTCGAGATTGCCGGTGAAGTTTGATACAACGCCGAGATGGTAGGACTGGTAGAGCCGGGCGAGCAGGGCTTCGTTGCGGCGCACCACCGCGCATGTCGCAGTGTGAAACTGATCGGCGATGGCACGGGCGGAGAGCCCGGCACCATCGGTGAGCCGCGGTAATAGCAAGGCGGTTTGCGCGTCCACCATCGCCCGAAACCCCAGCCTCTCTATGCCCGAGAGTCGCTCGAGCGCGCGGTCTGACTCGCGAAACGAGCGGTCGAACGCCGCGAAGGACTGCTTGCCACCCACGGCCTGGTAGGCGGCGTGAAAGCGAACGCTCCAGCGGGAGCCGTCCGCATCGAGGGTGCCGCCGAAATCGAAGAGAACCAGGCCACGCACTGCAGAACGACCTTGGAAATGCTGGGATGGTCACAGGGAGAAACAACGGGACCAGTCCGTGGATGGATGGTCCCGTTAACTCGTGACGTTCACCGCGGTGGGCCGGCGCGTCTCGTGGTCGCAGGTCCTATCTGAATATTGTGCTGGAGAGAAGCGCCAGCAGCGCGAGCACGCCCGCGAGTGTGGCAAAAATGGCCTGCCGCCGGCGCAACGCCGCGAAGCGCTCCGGCAACTCTCCACGTGGGTCGAGATCGAGTCTGCCGAGCCGCGCGGCCGTAGGCATGACAATGGCGATCGCTACGATCGCGCCCAAGAACCCGAGCGTCTGCATGGCCATGAGCCAGGTTGGAACGGTGGCGTTCGAGAAGTACGGGACCGACAGAACGATGCCGCTGACGACCACGAGCACGGCGCCCGGGCCGATCAGATTTCGCGACACGACACTCATCACCCGGTAGACCGCGAGCCGCTGGTCGGGGGGGAAGTATTTGGCGGTGATGCCGCTGAGCATGACGGCCAGGCCACCGCCGATCCAGGCGATGAATCCCATCATGTGCAGGAACATCCAGAAGCCCCTCATGTGCGGCTTAGCACCTCAGGTAGCGGCTGCCGTCCCGCGAAACCCGCCTCGAGCTCGTGCCAGTGCGTGATGCGCTCCTCGCCGAACTTCCAGCACCACAGGATTTCGCGCTCGTCCAGGCGTCCATGGAAATCGACGAGGCCTTCGTCGAACCCCTTGAACTCGCAGCCGATCAGCTCCAGCTCGCCGAGGAATCCGTTGATCTTCGAGGCGACGTCGTCGATCTGCGTCTTCAGCGCGATCTGCTCCTGCGATTCGCCCCATTCGGGCCGCGCCTTCGCGGCGATCAGCTCGTACTGCGCGACGAGATCCTTCCACTGCGGATAGACGGCCATGATGTCCTGCACGATCCGCTTGACGAGAGGAATAGTGCGGTTGGCCTCGGCGAGCGTGAAGAGCTTACTCAACCACGACCCCCTGTCATGGGATTGCTATCCTAAGGCTTTTTTCGTGGCCTGGTAACCCATCTCGACATATTCCTGGATGCGGTCGACGGCAAACGTCGCCTCGCGATCCACCACCGCCCGGACATAGATGAGCCGCGGGCCATCTTTCGGCCAGGCCGCGAGCACGCGTTCCGTCTGGTCCGCCATCAGCGCGCGCATCGCCTCGCCGTGCGTGCGTACGACACGCGGGATGGGCGCGGTCGCCGGTGCACTCTTTGTAGACGGTGCGAGCTCGTCGAACCCGGGCCCAACGTTCACGGCGATGAACAGATCGGCGTCCGGTTCCAGCTTCAGCGCCTCCCCGAGAGGCAGGACCGCCCGCAGACCGCCGTCGGCCAGGCGGCGGCCGTGGGCCTCGAGCGGCGGGAAGTAGAGCGGCAATGCGCAGGTGGCGTACAGCGCATCTTCGAGCGCGATGTCGCTTCCGCGGCGCTCGCGGCCGCCCAGCAGCAGCAACTCAGCGCTATCCAGATCGACCGCGGTGACGGTCAGCGGGATGCGCAGATGCTCGAACCGTGTCCTGGGAACGACGCGCGCGATGGTTTTCCGGAGCGCCCCAGCGGGAAAGAGGCTACGGGTAAACAGACCCTTGACGAGGATCAGGGGATCGAATGGGGCGACGTCTTTGCGGCGAATTCCACCGGCCCGGCGCCGCACCTCATCGAACGGCATGCCGGCGGCGAGCGCGGCGCCCATGACGGCTCCCATCGAGGTCGCATAGATGTGACTGGGGACGATGTTCGCTTGTTCCAGCGCTCGGAAGGCTCCCACATGCCCCAGCGCCTTCGCGCCGCCGCCCGATAACACCAGTACGACCTTACTCACCTCGGCCCTGATCGTACCGCCGCTCCATCACCCGATTCGCGCGGCGTTTGGCGGCCCGCTCATAGCGGCGTTTCTCGTCGGGCGTTTCCGGCACGATCGGATCCACTTCCGTCGGCCGGCCGTTCTCATCCAGCGCCACGTAGGTGACGTAGCAGGAATTCGTGTGCCGCCGGTCGCCGGACAGCACTTCCTCGGCGAGCACTTTCACGCCCACTTCCATCGATGTCCGGCCCGCAAAGTTCACGCGCGCCATCGCGGTCACCAGATCGCCCACATGGATCGGCTCGCGGAAATCGACCTTGTCGACGGAGACGGTGACGCACTCGCGATGCGCGTGCCGGATGGCAGCCACCGCGGCCACGCGGTCGACGAGTGCGAGAATGTGCCCGCCGAAGACGTTGCCCATGATGTTCGCATGATGCGGCATCATCAGCTCGGTGAGCACGGTTTCAGATTCCCTGGGGTGACGGCCCTTCCCTGGCATCAGTAGTCCACCGGTCGCAGGTAGAATTCGCCGATAGCCGTCTGTGACACGACCGCCACGGTGGGAAGCCGCCGCTTCCAGTGCGTCGAGTCCAGGCGTTTACGCACAATCTCCACCTCCTCCCGCGAGAAGCCCTGCGGCTCCTCGCCGCGGATCAGGTGATACAGGATGCGGTCGGCGTGCACGTAAGAGACGCCCAGATCCCCTTCATCGGTCTGCCCCTTGATCAAGTCGGCGGTCGCCGGCTTGCCGACGATCGCTTCCGGCACGCCGACATGGCGCGCGAGAGCCCAGACCTGTGTCTTGAACAGGTCGCCCAAGGGGTTCACCGGTGGCGCGTCGTCGCCGTGCCAGGTGAAGTAGCCCAGCAGTCGCTCCGATTTGTTGCTGGTGCCGAGCGGCAGCGCCTGGTGTTTTGCCGACAGGTCGAACAGCACGATCATCCGCTGGCGGGCCATGACGTTGCCCAGGCGGTGCGGATCGTGATCTCCCACTTCTTTCAACAGACTGTCGACCGCGTCGGAAATGTCGATCGTGAGCGCCGGGATGCCGAGCTTGTCGATGACGAGCTGCGCGTGGTCGAGGCTCTCCGGACTCGACGTCCGGTACGGCATCCGCACGCCGATGACGTTTTCTTTGCCGAGCGCCTCCGCAGCCAGGAAGGCGGTCAACGCCGAGTCGACGCCGCCCGAGAGACCAACGATCCCTTTCTTGAATTCGCGGCGGCGCACGACCTCATCCTTGAGGAAGCTCACGAGCCATTTTCGGGTCAGTTCGGGATCGATGGCGAGTGGATCGGGCTCGTCGAGCTTCTTGTGCACGATGTCAACGTGCGTCGTGCGTCGTACGTCGTTCGTCGGATTGCCGTTCGCCGCGGGATCAAAGCGCGCCTTCTGGTCCTGTTTGTCGCCTTTCAAGCTCTTCGTCAGCACGGGCAGCGCGCTCTGCAGGTCGGCGAGCAGCGGCGAATCGGAGCGCGCCGTGGTCAGCGAATCGAGATCGACATCGGCGGTAAGCAGCGCTTCCTCGAACAGCGGGCCGCGCGCGATCACCCGCCCCGTCGGATCGATCACTGCCGACGCGCCGGGGAATCCCTTCCCGCCTTCGAATCCGACGAGATTGGCGAGCGCCACGAACACGCCGTGCTCCTCGGCGATGCCGCGGACGATGCGCTCCCACCGCAGCACGGATGCCGGCAGTGCCTGATCCTCGCACGCGTCGTCCGACTGGCCGAGCCCGCGCGCCGGTGACGCGCTGGGGACGATCACGAGCTGCGCGCCTTCGAGTGCCGCCACGGTTGCGGCCAGCGAGTGCCAGGCGTCCTCGCAAATCAGGATCGCGGCCTTTCCGCCCCATCCGGTCTCGAACGCTCGAACGCCGTCCTGCCCGCGGTCCACAAAGCGCTCTTCGTCGAACACACCGTAGGTCGGCAGAAACACCTTGCGATGGACGTGACGCACTTCGGGCTTCTTCTTGTCGAGCGTGACGTACAGCGCGGAGTTGTAAATGTGATTCTGGAACCGCTCATAGAATCCGACCACGACATCGACGGCGGGACCGTCGTAGGCGGCGGCGAGATCGCGCGCGAGCGTACCGGCCGTGACGGCCAGCTCTTTGACGCCGCCCTCGACGAAATAGCCTGACGTTGCGGTTTCGGGGAAAACGACGAGATCGGGTTTGGGGGCGAGCAGGACCGCCTGCGTCACGACAGCGCCGATCCGCGAGACGTTCTCGGCGTATTCGCCTTTGGTGGGCCGGAATTGGGACAGTGCGATACGGATGTGAGACATGCTTGTAAGATACGACGGTCGAGGACGGTTGATAAACCGACGAGCCTCAAGCGTTCTGCGACGGCCCTCTCGGGACGACGAGCCAGCTCAACCCCCACGTCAGCACCACAACCGCGGCGGCAATACCGACCACCGAGGGCTGCGCCTTGGCTGTTCCTGCAAGCAGTGCGACGTACACGAGGATGAACATCACGGGAATGGCGGGATACAGCGGCACTCTGAAGGGTGCGTCCGCCTCGCGGGCGCGCAGCGGAAACAGCGCCGCTATCGTGACGCTGTCGAGGATCAAGATGAGAGCGATGGCGAGCGACAGGAGCTGCACGAACGTCCCGGTCGCGGCGAGCGCGATCGCAACGACGCCCACCGACAGCATCGCCTCCGATGGCGTGCCGCCGGCGTTCACATCCGCGAGCACGCTCGGCGCGAGTCCCTCGCGCGCCAGCCCAAAGATCACGCGTGGCGTAACGAAGATGTTGCCGTTCAGTGAGGCCAAGACCACAAGCAGCGCGAGCACCGTGATCACGAGATCGCCGTGCGGGCCGAAGATCGCGGCCGCCACATCACCGGCGACCAGCACCGAATTCGCGATGTGATCGAACGGAAGCACGTTGAGAAATGCCGCATTGAGCAACAGGTACAGTCCCGTCGTAATCGCGATTCCGACCAGAAATACGCGCGGGAGCGTTTTCCCCGGATCGACGACTTCCTCGGCGATCTTGGCTGCGTCGGCATAGCCGTAGTAGGACCAGATGACCGATTGAAATGCGACGGCGAGCGCTCCGAGGAGTGCGGTGCCGGCTGGCGCGCCGGGCAGGGAGCCACGCCACCCGGCTCCGTGGCCCGCGGTGAACGCGATCACGATGATACCGGCGAGCGCCAGCACTTTCGCGGCGGTGGAAATGTTCTGGAGCCAGCGTCCGGATGTCACGCCGGTCAGATTGATTGCGACGAGGACCGCGACGGCGCTGACGCCGATCCATTTGCTCACGCCGGTCGGCCAGCCGAGCAGCCGGCCCAGAAACTCGCCGGTCACGACACCGAGCGCCGCGATCGCCGCGGGGTACACCACGAATCCCTCGCACCAGCCGATCGCGAAGCCGATGCGCGGCCCGAACGCCGCTCGTGCGTAGACGTACTTGCCACCGGCCTTTGGATAGCGTGTGGCCAGCTCGGCAAAGCAGAGCGCGCCCAGGAACGCGAGCACACCGCCGAGGATCCAGGCAACAAAGGTCAGCCAGGGCCGGCCGAGCTCGCGCGCTACGAGGCCCGGCGTGCGGAAGATGCCGGACCCGATCATGATCCCGATGGCCATGGCGAGGCCGTCGAAGAAACGCAGCGACCGTTTCAGCTCGATGTTCACGGGCCGAAACGGTCGCTCAGAAGTTCAGCAGCCGCAACTACTCAAGTCTCAATGGAACGTGACGCCGAGCCCGAAGTTGAAGAAGTTGTGGTTGAACCCGCTCTCAGGACGGCCCCACACATAATCCGCGATTGGCGTGATCGACACGTTGGTTCCGACACGAAGGTCGTATCCTGCACCAAGTGTGAATCCGGGTCCCGTCTGGCCGACGCTTGCCCCACCGCCGCTCACTTCCGCTCGGGAGAACCCAACGCCCGCATTCAAAAACAGGCCACCGGCCGGCGCGGGATAATAGAAGGCGCTAGCTGTCACGTTGCCCGCGGTGAGCGTGGCACCAGACTCCGACTTCGTCCAGGCAACCGTCTCTACGCCCAGCAGCAGATGCGGATTGATCGTGCCACCCAATTTCACGAAGCCGGTATAGGAGTCCTCTCGACCAGTCCCACTTGGGACGCTATCGCCTCCTATGCCGTACGAACCCCAACCGATCCCGAAGCCGATCCAGAATCCTTTGCGAGTCTGCGGATGCTGTGCCGATGCCGTCGAGGCACCGAGCACGAGCAGCGCGGAGACCATCGCGAGACGACGCACGGAGCGCATTGGTTCCCCCAAGGGCTTAGGAAAGGGCGCCGTCCAATATTCGAAATCGCCGCGGCTGGCGCCAGCTCTGGAACCCCTTGTGCCGCAAGGGTTATGTTGAGACCCATGCGACTCTCGCTCCGCTTCGTGGTCCCATTGTTGGTCGCGCTCGGCCTGTTCGCGTACGCGGTGGTGCCGCTCGTGGATAAGCTCACCGCGAAGTGGTTCAGCCGCGACCTCGACATTCGCGCGACCTTTGTTGCCAACGCTGTGGAAGAGCCGTTGCAGGACCTGCTGCGTACCGGCAACCGGCAGCGGATTCAACAGTTCTTCACGCGCATCACCCAGGACGAACGCCTGCTGGCCGTGGGGTTTTGCCCCTTGGACGGCAGCGCGCCGATCGCGACGCCCACATTCCCCAAGGAAGTGACCTGCGCCACGCTCGACCGCTTCGCCAACTCCAACGGCGGCCTGCTGCAGACCGAGAAGGGTCCGGTCAATGTGTCGGTGCGGTCGCTGGCCGCAGCCCCTCCCGAAGACGCGAATACCCAGCGTGCGCTCGTCGCCAATCTCGGCCGACTCGTCCTGGTCCACGACATGAGCTTCATCGCGCGCCGCAGCCAGGAAACGCGCGAGTATCTGTTTCTGTTTTTCGTCGGTCTCGGCGTCGTTGTCGCGCTCATCACGGTATTCATCGCGCAGCTCTCGTGGCGCGGGTGGATGCAGGGACTCCGCGGGCTGCTGCGGGGCGAAGCGCTGTTCCTCGCCCCGGGACGTGCCGGGCCGTCCCCCCGCACGCCCGCCGAGCTGCGGCCGATCGCGCACGACCTGCGCCAACTCATCGAGGACATCGAAGCGGATCACCGCGCGCGCGATGAGGACCAGCTCGTCTGGACGCCGGCGACGCTGCGGGAGATCCTGCACCGCGAGCTGCGCGGCCAGGAGGTCATCGTCGTCTCCAACCGGGAGCCCTACATCCACGTGCGGCGTGGGGCCGGCATCGACGTGTGGCGTCCCGCGAGCGGCCTGGTCGCCGCCCTGGAGCCGATCATGCGGGCGTGCTCGGGGACCTGGATCGCGCACGGCAGCGGCGACGCGGACCGCGACGTCGTCGACGCGCACGACCGCGTGCCCGTACCGCCGCCGCCGGACGATCCACAATACCACCTGCGCCGCGTGTGGCTCTCGCCGGAGGAGGAATCCGGCTACTACTACGGCTTTGCGAACGAGGGAATCTGGCCGCTCTGCCATATCGCGCATGTGCGCCCGATCTTCCGCACGAGCGACTGGGAGCAGTACGTCGCCGTCAACCGGAAGTTCGCGGCGACGGTGGCGCAGGAATCGAATTCGCCCAATCCCATCGTGCTGGTGCAGGATTATCACTTCGCGCTGCTGCCGCGCATGATCAGCGAGGCCCTCCCCGCGGCCACCATCATCTCGTTCTGGCACATCCCCTGGCCCAATCCGGAAGCGTTCGCGATTTGCCCGTGGCGCGAGGAGCTGCTCGACGGGATGCTCGGGAGCACGATCCTGGGCTTCCACACGCGATTCCACGTGAACAACTTCGTGGATACCGTCGATCGCTTTCTCGAAGCCCGCGTCGATCGCGAGACCTTGTCGGTCTCCTACCGCGGCAAGCAGACCTCCGTCAAGCGCTATCCGATCTCGATCGAGTGGCCGCCCCCCGCCGACCGCATCAGCAAACCGGTCGAGCAGTGCCGCACGGAGATTCGCCAGCGCCACAACCTCCCGCCGGATCATGCCGTGGGCATCGGGGTGGACCGGATGGATTACACCAAGGGCATCGAGGAGCGGATGCGCGCGGTGGAGCGTCTGTTCGAGCTCAAGCCCGAATGGATCGGCAAGTTCTCCTTCATCCAGATCGCGGCGCCCACCCGCGCGCGCATCGAGGAATACCGCGCGTACGAGTTGCGCGTGCGCGAGCTCGCGACCCATATCAACCAGCGCTTTCCCGAGGCGACGCATCCACCGATCATCCTGAAGGCCGAGCATCATCAACCCGACCAGATCTACGAGTACTACCGCGGCGCCGACGTGTGCATGGTCACCAGCCTCCACGACGGCATGAATCTCGTCGCGAAGGAGTTCGTGTCGGCGCGCGACGACGAGCGGGGCGTTCTCATCCTGAGCCATTTCACCGGCGCCGCCCGGGAGCTGCCCGAGGCGCTGATCGTCAATCCCTACGACACGGACGAATGCGCCGCCGCGTTGGACGTCGCCCTCACCATGCCCGGCACCGAGCAGCGCACGCGCATGCGCCTGATGCGCGGCCTGATCCAGGACTTCAACGTGTTTCGCTGGGCCGGCCGCATGCTGCTGGATGCCGCCAGCATGCGGCGCCGGGGCCGCGTCCCCAAGTTCGCCGTGCAGCGGACCGGCGAGCTGCAGACCCCGGCCCTCTCCACGCCACGCCGCAGCCGGCGGTGAACGAGGCCAGCCACCCGCCGGCGCCGCGCTGCGACTGGGCCTATTTCTTCGACGTGGATGGCACGCTCGTCGACTTCGCCGACACGCCGGCCGCCGTTCGCGTATCGGAAGCCTTGCGCCAACTGCTCGAGGCCCTGTATCAGTGCACCGGGGGGGCGGTCGCGCTCATGAGCGGACGCCCGATCGTCGAAATCGACTCGCTGTTTCCCGGCACCCGCCTCCCCGTCGCCGGGCAACACGGCGCCGAGCGCCGCGGCGCGGCCGGACAGTCGAGCCGCCACGAACCCGCGGTGGACCTCGCCCCGGCCCGCGAGCGCCTCGCCCAGGCGATTTTCGACAAGCCGGGCCTCCTGCTGGAAGACAAAGGGCTGTCCCTCGCCCTGCACTACCGCCGGACGCCGAAGCTCGCAGGATTCGTGCATCAGACGATGGAAGCGTTGCTCACCGATCTCGGGGGGGAATACTGCCTCCAGCAGGGCAAGAGCGTCGTGGAGTTGAAGCCCGCGGGCAAAGACAAGGGCCGGGCACTCCGCGAGTTCATGGCTGAGGCTCCCTTTGCGGGCCGCATACCGCTGTTCGTGGGAGACGACGCCACCGATGAATACGGATTCGCGGTGGTCAACGAGCTGGGAGGACACGCCGTGAAGGTGGGCGCGGGGGACACGGTGGCGCGGTGGCGACTCTCAAACGTGAAAGCGGTGGAGCAATGGCTTCGCTCGATCTAGCGCTCATCGGGAACGGCACGCTCGCAGCGCTGGTCGATGACAGCGCCGAAATCAATTGGGCGTGTTTCGCCCGGTTTGACGGGGACCCGATGTTCTGTTCGCTCCTCAAGGCGCGCACGGGGCAGAAAGACGACATGGGGTTCTATGCCATCGAGCTGTTGGATCGCGTGCGCGTGGAGCAGCGCTACACCCACAACACGCCGGTGCTCGTCACGCGCATGTACGACACGGCCGGGAGCGCCATCGAGATCACCGATTTCGCGCCGCGATTCGAGCATCATGGCCGGATCTATTGCCCGATGATGATCGTGCGACGCGTCCGGCGGATCGCCGGTCACCCGCGCCTGCGGGTGCGCGTGCGGCCGGCGCACAACTACGGCGAGGCCGCAACCGAGCGGACGTACGGCAGCAATCACATTCGCTACATCGGAGACCAGATCGTTCTGCGCCTGACGACGGACGTGTCGATTACCGCGGTGCTCGAAGAGAACGCGTTCTTCCTGGATGACGAGGTCACGCTCGTCCTCGGACCGGACGAGACGCTGCAAGATCCCGTCGACGAAATCGGCAAGCGCTTCGAACACGAAACGCTCGCGTACTGGCGGGAATGGGTGCGCTCCCTGGCGATCCCGTTCGAGTGGCAGGACGCCGTGATCCGCGCGGCGATCACGCTGAAGTTGAACGTCTACGAAGACACCGGGGCGATCATCGCGGCGCTGACTACCTCCATCCCCGAGGCGGCGAACTCGAGCCGCAATTGGGATTATCGCTACTGCTGGCTCCGCGATGCCTACTTCGTGGTGAATGCGCTGAACCGGCTTGGCGCCACGCAGACGATGGAGCGCTATCTCAGCTACATCCTGAACGTGGTCGCGGAAGGCGCGGACCGGCCGCTCGACCCCGTATACACGATCGCGGGGCACCGCCTGGCGCCCGAGCGCGTCGTCGACACGCTGCCCGGCTACCGCGGTATCGGCCCGGTGCGGGTGGGCAACGAGGCGTCCGAGCAGCAGCAACACGACGTCTACGGCTCGTCGATTCTCGCGGCGATGCACGTGTTCTACGACCGCCGCCTGGTGCATCAGGGCGACGAATCGCTGTTTCGCCGCCTGGAGCCGTTGGGAGAACGGTGCTACAAGCTGTACGATCAACCCGACGCCGGCCTATGGGAGCTCCGCCGCAGCACACGCATCCACACCTTTTCGGCCATCATGTGCTGGGTGGGCTGCGAGCGGCTGGGCCGCATCGCCACGCAACTCGGCCTCAGCGACCGCGCGGCGTACTGGTGCGAGCGGGCGCGCGAGATGCACGAGGTGATCCTGAAGCGGGCGTGGAACCAGAAGCTTGGTACCTTCGTCGCGACGTTCGACGGCGACACGCTCGACGCCAGCTTATTGCGCATGAACGAGCTGTTCTTCGTCAGCGACGACGATCCGCGCTTTGCCGCCACGGTGCGCACGATCGGAAAGGAGCTGAAGCGGGGGAGGTTCGTGTTTCGCTACCTGACGCCGGACGATTTCGGCACGCCGTCCAACGCGTTCCTGGTCTGCACCTTCTGGTATGTCAACGCGCTCGCGGCTATCGGCGACCGTGATGAGGCGCGCAAGACATTCGAGTACCTGCTCGAGTGTCGCAACCAGCATGGACTGCTGGCCGAGCATATCGATCCTCAAACCAAAGAGCAGTGGGGGAATTTCGTACAGACATACAGCATGGTCGGCCTGGTACTGTCTGCGGTGAGACTATCCCAACGGTGGGATCAGGCGTTCTAGTTCCGGCATGCCCTGGCTTGGGCCGGCTCGGCGCAGAGCGCCAACACGATCCCATTGGTCCAGCCAAATCCATCCTGCGTCGGGTACTCTCCTCCGCCGGCTTTGCGATTCGTGTTGACCACGTCGTACTTCTCCATCATGCGTCCCGTCGCTCGATAGGTCCGCTGAATCAGCGCGAGCCACCGGCTCGCCGCCTGGTCCGCCAAATCGGCGCGTCCGTACCGCCGCACCCCTTCGATCGTGATCCACTCGAGCGGCGGCCAGCCATTGGGCCCGTCCCACTGCTGCCCCGACGCGAAGTTCGTGGTGACAAAGCCGCCCGGCTTCAGGAAGTCGCGCTCGAG
>DATBFV010000023.1:0-5301 GCA_036558345.1 Gemmatimonadales bacterium
GCGCCGCCGCGACGAGATCTCCTGGAACATGCTCACGGGACTGCTGCTCCACGAGCTCGGCCACTCGTTTCTCTATCATCACTGGTCCTGGACCCGCACCGGCCGGTTCCGGCGCGCGTTCGGCGAAGTGCGGAAAGCATACCGCGTGGCCGATGAGCACTGGGTGGACTTCGAGCGGCGCCGCATTGCCACGACGCTCACCGACTACGTGAGCGCGTACGCCGCCACGCATCCGCAGGAGGATTTTGCGGAGACATTTCGGTTTTACGTCACGCGACGTGGCCGCCTGCGGGAGTTGTTCAGCGAGTTCGGCAGAAAGCGCAAAGGGGTGCGCGTGTACGAGAAGTTCCTGGTGCTACACGATCATGTGAGGAGTTTGCGGGGATGGAAGTAGAGGCCATGAAGGGCCGGTAGGGGCGCGCCGCATGCGCGCCCCTACCGGCATTACCGCCGCGCCATCACCGCTTCATCCCGCGAAACAATACGTGCAGCCCTTCTCCTGTGCCCTGGCGACGGCCAGCACGCCGGACGGCACGACCTGCACGCCCGGAATCAATCCGGCCACCCACTCGGCTTTCACCGCGGCGGCGTCCATGCCCATCTTCTGCGCTACCATGCCGCTGAACACTGTGAGCGCGATGTTGCAACACCCGACCTGCGCACCGCTTGCGAGCAGCGCCTCGAGTCCCGTGCCCGGCAGCGGGAGCGGCAGCACCTTCGCGTAGATGTTGCTCGTTGCCGGGGCGTCGCCGGCCTTGATGTCGAACACTTCGCCAAGTTTGTACTTGGCCCACAGCGCATCCTGCATGGCGATCGGGATCGCCGAATGGCGCAGGACGATGACGGCGGAGTTGTCGGCGTCCTTGGTGCCGTAGTTCTCGTTGTTGCCGTTGAGCCAGACGCGCGGCCAGATCACGGGCATGCCGCTGTTCGCCTCGGGTGCATCGAACAACATCTTGTGCTTGCCGTTGATACGATTGAGCCACGTCTCGAACGACGGGTCCGCTCCCGGTGTGGAATCAGGGCGCGGCTGCGCCTCCAGCCGCAGCGGCGTCAACCCCGCAACACCTGCAGCCGCCGTGGCGGCGAGACGACCGAGAAATCCACGTCTGTACATTCTGCCTCCTAGTGGTGTGCTCGTGTGGGATAAGCGACATCCTGTGGTGGATCACCGTTCGGCCAATCGTTTTCCTTGCCCGGAAAGTCCGGACGGTCGTGCACGTTCACGAAGGCGGCGACGTTGAAGGCGTCGCTGTCGCTCAAGGTGCCCGGCGCATCGAACGGCATGTTGCGACTGATGAATTCGGCGGCCGTGCGGACGCGCGACATTCCCGCGCCGACGTTGTACGACTGCGGTCCCCAGAGCGGCGGTGCGACCGCCGTCCCCTCGCCGGCCGGGCCGTGACACTTGGCGCACGAACCCGAGTAGACGCGGCCTCCGTCCCTGGTGTCGGACTTGAACGCCGCCCACTTCTGCAACCGCGTGTTGCCGCTCGTCACGGGAGGTGAGACGGAAACGCCGCGGGACAGAAACGCGAGATACGCGACGATGTCTCGCATGTCGTCGCCCGCCGGGTCAAGGGCCTTCCCGTTCATGCTGCGGCGAAAGCAATCGTTGACGCGATACTCGATCGTTTCCACCTGGCCGCTGCGCGCGCGATACTGGGGATAGCGCGCGAACACCCCCACCCATGAGCCCGTCTCGCGGCGGCCCTCGTCGAGATGACAGCTCGTGCACCGCAGCTTGTTGCCCACGTGGCCCGGCAGGCTGTCGCGCGTCGCCGTGAGCAGCGCGCGGCCGCGTCGCACGGCGTCGCCATACGGGCCTGCAGGAATGAGCGAATCCGAGGCGGCAGCGGCCCGGGGCGAAGCGGTCCGGGAGCAGCCCACGCAGATGAAGCCAATCAGGACGGCCGAACACCAGGGGTGCACCGGGCGAGATAATACCGGCATTTCACGATGCGGCAACCTTTGAGCCGCTCGCCCTATCCAAACCTGCGTATCCTCCACCCAGGGATCGTATGATCACGCCTCTTTTTGTTGCTGTGCTGCTGGTCGCTCAGAATCGACCCGCGCTCGACTCTGCCTCCGTCACGCGGGTGCTGAACCAACTCAAGGCCAGTGACTCCATGGTATGCGCATTGGCCGGACAGGCTTTGACCAACTACGGCGGCTGGTGGGGTTACAACGTTGCCGACCCCGTCATGCCCATGCCGCAACCGATGCCGACTCCGATGCCGATGCCAGGTGGTGGGATCGGTGGCGTGCCGATCAACATGCACGGCCGCAAAAGGCCGACCGACCCGAGCGTGATGCGTGCCTACCGCGCTTTCATTCGCGACGACAACCGTTGCGTCCGCAACATCGCCGCGCGAGTGCTCGGCAATCACGGCGGCAGTGAGAGCTACAATCTGTTCAGCGGCATGCTGCGCGAGGCGCGTGCCGATCTGCGCGAGACCGGTGCGCTGGGACTGGGTGAGCTCGAGGACTCACGCGCAATCGGACCACTGAGCGACGCGCTCGGCAAGGACGACAGCCCGGCGGTTCGGATGACCGCCGCCTGGGCTCTCGGCCAGATCGAGGAGAAGTCGGCGATCGATCCGTTGACCAAGGCACTCAGTGATCGCGCGCCCGAAGTGCGCCGCAGCGCGGCATGGGCCCTCGGTGAAATCGAAGACGCCCGCGCTGTCCAATCGTTGAGCGCTGCGTTGAAGGACGAGTCAGTGGAGGTGCGGCTGTCGGCGGTGTGGGCCCTGGGTGAGATCGAGGATGCCTCCGGCGTTTCTGTTCTCGTCACCGCGACAAAGGACCGCGATGCGCGCGTGCGTCAGCAGGCCGCCTGGGCCTTGGGGGAGATTGAGAGCGCGCAGGGCATCACGCCACTGGAAACGTTGATGCGTGATCCGGTGATGGACGTGCGCAAGACCGCGATCTGGGCAATGGGAGAGATCGAGGACGGCGCAGCCGTACCGGCACTCTCCGTCGCGTTGAAAGACAATGACCCCGATGTCCGCATCATGGCGGCCTGGGCGCTGGGAGAAATCGAGGACGCCTCCGCCGTGGACCCGCTGCTCAGCGCGCTCAAGGACAGCGACGAAGATGTTCGCGCGACCGCCGCGTGGGCCCTGGGTGAGATCGAGAGCCCGCGCGCGCGCGCAGGCCTGACCGCCGCGCAGCGCGACGAGATTCCCTCGGTCCGGCGCGCGGCTACGTGGGCACTGCGGCAGATCAATGACGACGATGATGACTACAACGTGCACGTGCATCCGCACGTGAAGGTCAAGCCGTAATACGACCTCGCTCGACCAGCTGAAAGTAGTCGCGCAGCTCCTCGGCCTCTCTCGTATCGTCCCAGCCGAGGAGCTGCTTCATGAGAGCGGTCACCCTTGGCACAACAGACTGTCCGTGGTCGGCGAGGTCGTAGTACATATGGAGCCGGCGAACCAGTACGTCTTGCACGCGCACCGCCATTTCTCGCTCGACCGCGTACACGACCTCGGCCCAGATCTCGGGTCGTCCGGAGACCATGGATTCGCCCAGCCGACGATCGCGGTCCACCAGATTGAGGACAGCCGCCGACTCGCTGCCGTAATTCGCGACCAGATGCCGCGCCGCCCCCTCCGGCGCACCGCGCGCACGGGCGGTTTCGACCAAAACCTCGAGCTCGGCGGCCTCGCCGCCGGGCAGCGGCTGCCGGTCCGTTGGAGGACGCTTGGCGCGCGGTCGGCCGTCGAGCTCGTGTAGACGAGCGGCCACGCGCTCCACCACATCACGTCCCATCACGCGATACGTGGTCAGCTTTCCACCCACGATGGAAATCAGCCCCTGCGCACTCTCCAGCACGCGATGCTCGCGCGTGACCTGCGACGGATCGCGGTCATCCTCGCGCAGCAAGGGACGCAGGCCGGCCCATGTCGACACGACGTCGCTTTGGCTGAGATGGGCGTCGGGGAAAGCGGCGTTGGCGGAGCGCAGCAGGTAGGTCACGTCGGCTGCCGTGACGCGCAGTGCATCAGGCGAGGCATCGGCATCCGTATCGGTCGTGCCGATGTACGAGAGATCACCCCAGGGCAACGCGAACATCACGCGGCCATCGACGGGCGAAAACAGTGTGACGGCATGCTCGTTGGCCAGGCGTTTGCGCGGCACCATGACGTGCGCGCCTTTGGTGAGCCGGAGAACGGGCGTAGCGTGCGGGTCGTCGAGACGGCGCACGTGATCCGACCAGGGACCCGTCGCGTTCACCACGACATGCGCGCGAATACTCGCCGTCTGGCCGGTCAGGACATCGCGCACGACGGCGCCGCGGACCCGGCCATCCGGCTTCAGCAATGCCGTCATCTCGACGTAGTTCGCGGCCAACGCGCCCGCGCGCATTGCGCTGCGCACCGTCGCGATCACCAGGCGTGCGTCGTCGACCTGCGCATCGTAATACAGCGCGGCCCCGACCAGTCCGCGATCGCGCAGACCTGGCTCGACCCGGCGCACTTGCTTCGCGCCGAGCCATCGGTGCCAGCGCACATTGCGGAATAACGAGAGCAGATCGTACAGCCACATCCCGGCCCGAAGTTTCCAGGACGGAACGCGAGCGCCGCGGTACACGGGAAACAAAAATGGAAGCGGTCGCACCAGATGCGGCGCGATTTTCAGGAGCACGCGACGCTCGCGGCTGGCCTCGAACACCAGATGGAAGGCGTACTGCTCGAGGTAGCGGATGCCACCGTGAACGAGCCGCGATGAAAGCGAGGACGTGCCCGCGCCGAAGTCCGATTTGTCGATGAGCGCCGTGCGGTAGCCGCGCAACGCCGCGTCGCGCGCGACCCCCGCCCCGGTGATGCCGCCGCCGATGATCAGCACATCCACGGGGGTCTCGGCCATGCTCGCCAGGGCCGCGGCGCGCGCTTGCTCCAACTCCCCTCCACTTGGGTCAGGTGGTAGGTTTCGGACCTCTCCCCCTGGCCTGGCTTTCTAGAAAAACAGCCAGGAACGGGGGTGAGGAAAGGGAGAGCCAATCTAATGCCTGGTCTCAACGGCCGTCGCGTCGCGGTAATCGCGGGCGTCCGTACACCATTCGCCAAAGCCGGCACCGCGTTGAAAGACGCGCGCGCCGTCGATCTCGCGCGCTATGCCGCGCGCGAGCTGCTCGAGCGTACCAATCTGGATGGGACCGAGGTCGACGAAGTCATTTTCGGGCAGGTCGTGCCATCCGCCCTGGTCCCGAATATCGGGCGTGAGGTGAGCCTGCTGCCGCAATTCCCCAAAGAGATTCCCGCGTATTCCTTGAACCGCGCCTGCGCCTCC
>DATBFV010000024.1:0-2047 GCA_036558345.1 Gemmatimonadales bacterium
CTTGCGACGTTGACAGACGACGTCCTGTACGGCGATGTGTGGCGGCGACCCGAGCTCTCACCTCGCGATCGCAGCCTGGTGACGATCGCGGCGCTGATCGCGACCGGGAAGCCGGCGCAGCTTGCCGGTCACCTGGGTCGAGCGCTCGACAACGGCGTCCGGCCGAGCGAGGCGTCTGGAGTGCTGGCACACCTGGCGATCTACAGCGGGTGGCCGAACGCCGTCTCGGCGCTCCAGATCTACGATGAGGTGTACACCGCGCGTAAGGTCGACACCGCCGCCCTGCGTACCGCGAGTTCCCCTCTGTCAGCTCCAGCTGCCGACGCGCAGCGGCCGAAAACCGCCATCGATGAAGTCGGAGGCGTCGCGCCGAAGTTCGCGGCGCTCACCTACGACGTCGTGTTCGGCGATCTCTGGCGACGGCCCGACCTCACGCCGCGGGATCGCAGTCTGGTGACGATCGCCGCCCTTGCCGCGATGGGTGAGGATGGCGAGCTCGAGATGTACGTCCAGCGAGGCCTCCAGAGTGGTCTCACCGATGCACAGATCGTCGAGGCGCTGACGCACGTGGCGTTCTACGCCGGGTGGCCGAAAGCGGCGAAGGCGCTGCGTGCCCTCAAGCGGACGCTCGGCAAGTAGCAAAGGAATGCCGCTGATGTCACGCAGCGATGAAACTAAAATCCGTCGGCGCGCAACCGGGCGATGTCCTTGACGGGCGCATTCCCGAAAAACCTGCTGTACTCGCGGCTGAACTGCGACGGGCTCACGTAGCCGACACGGCGGCATGCCTCGCTCGCGTCCATGCTCTGGAACAGCATCAAACGGCGAGCCTCGTGCAGCCGGAGGACTTTCTGGTATTGCAGCGGGCTCATCGAAGTGATCGCCTTGAAGCGCTGATGGAACGACGAGGCGCTCATATGGACCGAGCCGGCCATCTCTTCAACCGTGACGGGTTGTGCGAAATGGGTACGGATCCAGGACACCGCGTCAGCGATCCGCTGCACTCCGGACTTCGGGTCGCCAATCTGGGCGACCCGTCGCCCGATGGACGTGCGCAACAACCGGATCAGAATCTCGTCGACGACCAGAGGGCCGAGGAGATCGGCATCTTCGGGATGGGCCATCAAGTCGAGCAAGCGCGACACCGCGTCGACGATCCCGTCGCTCGAGCGCCCCACGTATAGACCGCCGGTTTCCGACGTCCTCGGGATGCCACGCGGGTAGACGCGTGCGGCGAGGTCGGCCACCCGCGCGGGATCCAGATCCATCACAAAGCCAAGGTATGGATCCTTGCGGCTCGCGCGCATGACCTGGCTGGAGATCGGCAGGTCCACGGCGAAGACGAGGAGATGCGCCGGATCGTATTCGAACACGTCGCGGCCAAGCATCACCGCCTTCGACCCTTGCGCGGCCACGCACAATGAGGGGCCGAGCGTGGCGTACGACGCCTCAGTCGTCAGTCGAGACAGCCGGACGGCCCACGTGCCCGGCACGCGAAGCTGAAACGCTCCGTCGTGCGGGGTGCAGCTGGCAAGCAGGGTGGCGAGCCGCCGAAGCGACAGAGCACTCGGCGAGACCAGCCGCGTGTCTTCGCCGGCGAGAACCGCTGTCCGGCGTTCCTCCGCACCACGGACTGGCGAGCGCGATGGATGGCGCGCGCTGCGAACGCGGGTCGGATTCAGCCGGGCTGGCGCCGATGTGACGGTCATGGAGCAATGGTACAGGCAGGTTGAATCCGAGTGTTGCCAAAAACTCCGGCTGCCTTGGTGATTTGACGTGAACTCATGAAGGAATAGGCAAGGAAGCTCGCGGCAGGACCATTAGTCTATCCAGACTCATGAAGATTCTTTGCCCGCACCCTGAACCACGGCGACTCATCTCGATGAAGACCACGCTGGAGCTCGTCACGATTTGCGGCGCCACGATGGCCATGCTCGCGATTGCACCACCCGTCCGGGCGCAGTCACTGAAGGACGTGCAGACGCCCGATGCGCCTCTCGTGCTGAAGGCGCAAGGCAGCTTCTTCGTTGGCGGTGAGAAGGTGCAA
>DATBFV010000025.1:0-8236 GCA_036558345.1 Gemmatimonadales bacterium
CGGAACCAGCGCTTGGGCGCCACGCGCTGCTCGGTGCGACGAGCGATCTCATGCATGAGCTTGCCGAAGGTCTCCTGAAAGAACCTGCGGCGTCCTTCGGCGTCTTGGGGCGTCTTCAAAAACTCGGCTCCAAACTCAGGACCCACCGAAACGCGATTCGTTGGTCAGTACCGCTTGCCGCATAATCCCAGCGATTGACGAGCAGCGGAGCCTCGAAGCGCATAGTCCACTCGAGCTCGTTGATCTGGTGGCGCGTCACCACGCCCACGCCTCCATCATAGAGCGTCGTGTAGTTGTGACCGGCCGAGGATGGGACGGCCATGCTATCGACGATGCCGGCGTCGGTGAAGGCCTCGAGCGACAGACCTTCCAGCAATTTGCCTTCATGTTGCAACAATGACTTGGTGACCTCGAGGTTCAATCCTACCGCCCAGCGCCCACCCAGGTCGGGGCGGAACGCGCGCAGGTTGGCGTCGCCGGGCGCGTGGTAGTGGAAGTCGGGACGGACGAACAGCGCCCCGCGGCTGCGGAGCAGCGGATTGGTGAACGTTTCGTACGGATCGGCGCCGGCCAGCATGACTCGACGCTGCAGCGGCGGTGGATTTTGCGCGAGATACGCACCGCCAAAAATCCTCGCGCCAAGCCTGGTCTTGCCGACGAACGGCTTGCGCATACTGACGTCAATCGTGGGGCGGAAAAATCCTTCGATGTCATAGCGCGTGGAGGACTGCACCCCGGCGCCCGGATTGCGATACACGACGCCGAAGCGCAGGCTCGCGTGCGTTTTCCAGACCTCTGCTCCGTTGCGGCGCGTGCTGGTTGTCCCAAACCAGGGGCCCGCTTCGATCGTCCCGGCATTGTCCCACAGGTTTCGGTCCACGTAACCGACGTCGCTGACGGCCATCCAGATGGCATCGAAACCGGCGTGGGTTTCCGGGCCGAACGTCAGGTGAGGGCGCAGCGATCGATCGCCGTGCACCGCGATCCCGGCACGCCCTTCTGCGTACCAGCCCGCGATGCTCGCGTCCGTCCGCGGCATCGGCTGTGAGACCGGATTGCCGAATCGGGCGTAGATCCCGAAGGGACGAGTCGCGTCGGGATCGAATCCGTACGACAGCTGCGATTTGTTCGTCTCAAATCGACCCAGATAGTTCGAGCGGCTCTGCACCGCACCCGTCACGCCCCCGTAGTCGTTGAACCACACCAGCGGGAGGAGGCTATTGACGATGCCGTCGCGGCGCGATGGGTTCTTGGTGGGATTGTCGAACCGCACCGTCTCATTTCCTCTGCGCGATTTGAACAAACCGTGCGGCTCATGGTTGTTCAGCGCGTTCCAGTCGTGACTTCGTAGCCGCGGATCGAGCACCAAGCGCTTGGGCTTCCGGCTCGTCACGAACGTCACGCGCTCTGCTTCGGCCTGACCGCTTGCGCGCGCGTAGATCGTGTCGGCATCGCCGATCTCGATCGGCATCCAGCCGTCGCCGTGACGACTGATCGTGACCGTCGTCTGCCAGCGACCATCGGCTGATCTCTGACGCTCCACCTGGTCCAGGCGATAATCGATCAGCGGCGTCCCGTGCAGCCATTGCCCGAACAGCCATTTCAGGTCCTGATGAGACACTTCTTCTGCGACGCTGCGAAACGCATTCTCGTCGACGTGCTTGAGCCGCCAGCGCGCGTAATACGTGCGAAGGATGTCGCGCATCGCGTCGTCACCGACCACATAACGCAGCTGTTCGTAAAACAGCGCGCCCTTTTCATAGATCATCGTGTTGTACGTGTCGAAGTCGCGATAGCGCTCGCTGATCATCGAGACCGGCTCGCTCCAGCGGTCCAAGTCCCAACCCAGCAGGTAGGTCTCGGCCTCCGCATACTGCGATTGGTTCGCATGGGTCTCGAAAAACCAGTCCGTCTGAAAACTGGTGAAGCCTTCGTCGAGATAACCCTCACGCCACTCGTTGTTGGCGAGGATACCCATCGTGTAGTTGTGGCCGAGCTCGTGGACGATGAGGCCGAGTCCCGGCCCGCCGTCCATGATCATCATGGGGAATTCGGTGCCGCCGCCTTCTATGCGATGGACGTTGGTGATCTGCGGCCAGGCAAACTTCCCGTACAGCGAATCGAGCCACATCAGCGCGATTTCGGTGTTCTGGACTGCTTTTCCCTGTCCCCAGCTCGCGCTGTCGCCGGGCTGGTAGAGGACGTGCACGACCACGTCTTTGTAGCGGCCCTGCTCGTAGCGATAGTCGGGATTCAACGACATCGCGAAATGGTGGACGGAATCAGCGTAGAATCGGACGCATTTGCGCCCTTGAGATGCGGTGCATGCGCGCGGCGTGGGACGTGCGGCGTACCAATTCTTCTGATAATCGATTACGAGATTGGGATCTACCTTGGCGCGCTCCCAGCCAGGGTCACCTTCGATCGGCACGCCCGTCGCTCCGATAACCTGATCGGCGGGCACGTCCAGCATGACATCGTAGCGCGCGAACTCTCCGTAGAACTCACCCGCGGGATACAGCGGATGATCCTCCCACCCGTACTTGTCGTAGACGACCACCTTCGGATACCACTGTGCAAAGTCGAACCGCCGGCCTCGCCTCCCCTGCCGGCGCGGTAACGTCGAGGGCCGAGCCTTCCAAGTGATCTGGACTTCCATCGAATCCCCGGGCGCGAGCGGCCGCGGCAGGCGCCAATGGGCAATCGTCGAGTCGGGGGTGTGCGGGTAATCGGGTGCACTCGCCTGCCCCATGATCCGCGACTCGCTGATTCGCTCGAACGCGTAATCGGGGTCCTGCATGTGCTGGAACCGCACGCGGTCCTCTGCCGAATCGGCGGCAGCCCAGCGCGAGCCGGGACGGAAGGCATTCAGATACTGATGGACATAAAAATCGCGCAGCGTGTCGGGCGACTGATTGACGTACGTGATCCGCACATTGCCGCTGAGCACGCCGCTCGGCTCATCGAGCGACGCGACGATCTCATACGCGACGCGCTGTTGCCAATACGCGGAATCAACGGCGAAGGGCAGCATGGCCGAGGAATCTCGCGTGTTTTCGGTGCTGCTCGCAAGGAAAGGACGCTGGTCCTGACGCGCGCGCTGCCACTATGGGCCTCCACTCTTACCTGGAGGACATATGTTGAACCGCAGTTGCGCTGCTCTGGCGTTGATGCTCCTAGCCGCCTGCAGCGAACGGACCATTACGCCCCCTGGCCCAGCTGAGACCTCGGCAGCGGCGGTACCCGAAGCCACAGCGCGTCCCGAAGCGCTTGCCAAGTTGGTGGCGAAGGGGCTCAAGAACCCCGCGTTCCGCGCTTACCTCAAAGCGCAGCTCGACGCCTCACCCTATCGCGAGCACAAGCTGCAATTCGAGACGTTCGTCGCGGCTAACTCGGCCCGTGCCTTGCGCGAAATCGCAGCGGCAAACGGCACGACCAAGGACGCGCTCGAGACGCAGGTGAGGGGGAGCGGGAGGGGGAGGGGGGCGATTGCCTTGGAGATCTATTTCCCGGTCCCAGGGCATCGCAGCGCATGGCAGGGTGACGAGAACGTGCTGGTCGCCACCGCGCTGAGAGACGACGACCCCCCGGTCGCGTTCGATCCGGAAGGTCGGCGGTACATACTTGACCCCAAGACGCCGCCTGCGATTCCGGTGCTGGCCGTCGTTCCGGTCGAAACTGATTTCTCCCGTATACCGGCTCGAGTTGTCGAGTGCACCACCAATTGCGACGGTGGTGGTGGTGCCGGGGGCCCGGTACCCCCTCCGCCCCCGGCCCCCGGTTTATACATGACCAAAAGCCATTTCGTACAAGACTTTGAAGGCTGGTTGAAGGGTTCCCCCGAGTTTGAGGTACACATCCTCGGGCAGAAGGGAACGACGGACTCCTTGTACGACTACCAGTGCGCGGGCGAGCACGCAGGCGGCCCCTACACGTTTGATCAAAATGATCTCGACTGGTCGGGCAACGTGCTGCTGTTTTCCAAGACGCAGCTCGATCAATACAATGCCGCGCATCCTAATCAGAACCTTCGAGTGTTCGTGGTCGAGGACGATGATACGGCATGTCAGATCAAGACCGATGCGGGACGCGCGGAACGGCTCTTCAAGGTTGTGGACAGCCTCTATAACAACTTCACCGCTGGCAACGACTCGAGCACAGCAATCGTGAAGGCGTACAAGTACGCCAAAGCAGGAAAAAACCTGTGGCAAGCCATCACGTCGCTCATCAAGACCAACGACGACGTCGTCGGCACAGCCGTGGAGGATGACATCGTCGGCAGCTTCTACCCTGGCTACAACTGGTTCGTCAAAGGCGACAACAACATCACTAACGGCTGGATCAACCTCGTCATGCATTGAGGGTTTTCGACTATGCGTGTTGGAGCAGCGTCATTGGCGTTCGTCGCGGTCATCGCAGGCCCGGCCGCTGCGCAATGGAATGTCGGACTCGAGGTCAGTCAGACTAATTATCGTGGATCGTCCCAGGCTGCGAACGACAGTAGCGGTCCGGCAAGGCTTCGGCCTTCCAACGCTATGACCTTGGGTGTCCGCGCCGATCGCGCGATCGGCCGGACGCGTCTCGGACTCCAGGTATCGCATGCCAAGGTCGGTATTACAGCGACGGCTCCCGGCCTGACGCTGACCGACAACTCCACGGGTGAGGTTTACGAAGGTCAACTGCTGCTCAACTTCCAGGTGGTGGGGATAGGGTCGAGCGGAGCGGTGAGGATGGAATTGGGACCCTCCCTCCACCTCTGGAAGGCCGAGTCCGAGAGCCGATCCCGCGCCGGCGGCGTCGCCGCAGTGGCGTACGAGTGGCCGGTCACGAACCGCTTCTCCGGCGCGATTCGGCTCGAGGGCATGCTTTCGAAATCGTGGTTCGACCCAGGAGACTTGCCGTCCGAATTGGAGCGGCAAGTCACCTGGCGCTACGGCGTGGGACTCGGGCTGCGCTATCGCCTGTAGCTGAATCGCGTCGTCGCGGGGGGGCGCTCATGACCCTATTTTAGCGTCCTATGAGCGACTTACTCGCTCGCGTTCAGACGGCGGTCGGAGACGGATACCGCGTCGAACGGGAGCTCGGCGGCGGCGGAATGAGCCGCCTCTTCATCGCCACCGAGCGCGCCCTGCGGCGTCCCGTCGTGATCAAGATTCTACCGCCGCAGTTCACAAGCGAGGTGAGCGCCGCGCGCTTCGAGCAGGAAATCCAGGTCGCCGCGCAGCTGCAACACCCCAACATCCTCCCCGTGTTGAGCGCCGGCGCGCAGAACGACCTCCTGTATTACATCATGCCGTACGTGCCCGGCGAGTCGCTGCGCCACCGCCTGGCAGGCAATCGTAGGCTGGCGGTCGCCGCTGCCGTCCGAATTCTGGAGGAGGTTGCCGATGCGCTCGCCTACGCTCATTCGGCGGGCGTGATCCACCGCGACATCAAACCCGAGAACATCTTGCTGGAAGCCGCGCATGCCGTGCTCACGGATTTCGGCGTGGCGCGTGCCCTCGTGGAGGCGGGGAGCGGGCGCCTGACCGAGACCGGGGTCGTCGTCGGCACACCCGCCTATATGTCGCCCGAGCAGGCCGCAGGCGAGCGCCATGTGGATGCACGGGCCGATGTCTATGCGCTCGCGGTCGTCGGCTACGAGATGCTCGCCGGTGTTCTGCCATTTGAAGGGGCCACCGCGCGGGCACTGATCGCGGCCCAGCTCACGACCACACCGAAGCCGCTCCACGCCCTGCGCCCCGATCTCCCACCGCAACTGGCTGCGGCCATTGACCGGGGGCTCTCCAAGGATCCGGACCAGCGCTACCCCGGCGCGGCCGAGTTCCGCGATGCCTTGGCCGAGAGCGGCGTGCCCACACAACGCCGCGTGCCTCGCGGACCCGCGTTGCTCGCGGCCGCGGGCGTCATGGCGCTCCTCGCCGGTGCCGCAATCTTCGCCACGGGCTCTCGCCATCGCCCCGCGCTGGACGCGAACCTCGTCGCCGTCGCCCCCTTCGACGTCTTCGATCCGAAGCTCGCGGTCTGGCGCGAAGGGCTCGTCGATATCATGTCGCGAAACCTCGACGGCGCCGGTCCGTTGCACACCGTCTCGCCGACTCTGGTCGTGCGCCGCTGGCAGGGTCGTGGAGATCCCGCCTCGGCGAGCACCCTGGCGCGCCGGACCGGTGCCCGCCTGGCGCTGTTTGGCCAGCTCGTCGGAGGACGGGAGGACTCAGTCCGCCTCACCGCGACGCTGCTGGATGTCGGCACCGGCCGCGCGATCGCAGACCTCGAGGTACGCGGTCAGGCGGCGGGCATGGACCGAATCACTGATTCTCTGACCGTCGCGCTACTGCGCGAGCTGGGCAAATCGCGGCCCATCGGAGCGGTGCGGCTCACCTCCCTCGGCTCGTCGTCATTGCCTGCGCTCAAGGCGTTCCTGCAGGGGGAGCAGCACTTTCGTCGGACGGAATGGGACTCCGCGCTCGCGTTCTATAGCCGCGCGATCGAGCAGGACAGCACATTCGCGCTGGCGCTGCGACGCACGTCCCTCAGCCTCGGGTGGAAGACCATCGGCACCGACTCCCTGGCCAACGCCTATGCCATGCGGGCCGGCGCGTTCAATCACGGCTTGCCCCGTCGCGACAGCCTGCTCATCACCGCCGACTCGATCAGTGCGGTGATGTTTCGGTATGCCGCCGATACATCGTACGAGACCCACGAACGTCGTCTTTTTGAAGCGCTGCAAGAGGCGACGCGGCGCTACCCTGACGACCCCGAGGCGTGGTATGCGCTGGGCGATGCGCGC
The DNA here is from genome assembly GCA_036558345.1 of Gemmatimonadales bacterium. Lineage (GTDB taxonomy): Bacteria > Gemmatimonadota > Gemmatimonadetes > Gemmatimonadales > GWC2-71-9 > 20CM-2-65-7. The sequence goes on from DATBFV010000025.1 coordinate 6,791, forward strand.
TATCACTTCGGCTTTTCAACCACGGTCAATCTCTCGTCCCGAGACATGCTCGAGCCGTTCGACCGGGCGATCGCGCTCGATTCGGCCTTCACCCCCTCGTACATCCATCCTGTGGAGCTCGCGCTCGCGCTGCAGGACTCCGCCGCGGCCCGGCGCTATGCGACGGCGTATCTGGCGCGGGCACCCACGGACGTAGAGGGCAGCGACATCCCACTCTCGGTGAAGCTGCTCGATCCGACGCTCGCCGCGTCCCCGGAGGTACAGGCCCTGCTCGACACGGCACCGGCGCAGATCGTGGGTGGAGCCCGCACGACCTTCGCGCGCTGGGCGGATGACGCCGAGACCGCCGTCCGGGTCGCCCGTGTTTTGGCGGACCGGCCGCGTCCCGGTCCACCGGCGTGGAGCGACACCACCTTCAATCGGCAGCGTCTCGCGATGCAGCTCGAATTCCGCGGCCATCTCCGGGATGCCTATGCCACTGCGCGCGCGCGATTCCTGAACGTCCTGGTCCCACCCGCCCTCTTCGGTGTTGTGCCGGCCGACACGCTGACCGCGGCGATCGCCAGACGGCCATGGGGGACGACCCCAGTACCGGGGATGCTGTTCTGGTGGTGGGAGGCACGGGCGGACACGCCGGCGCTCCGCCGGTTCGCGCGCTCCGCAGACTCGATCGCCCGCCAGCAGGCCCCGTTGTTCGGCAGGGGGTACTGGCAGTTCCTGGCGGGCTGGGCGCGCGCGTCGGAAGCATTCGCCCGGCACGATACCGCCGGTGCCCTGCGTAGGTTTGCGACGCTGTCCGATTCGCTCTGCCCGAACTGCGTTCACGCCCCTCTTTCCAAGGCGCGCGTGCTCGTGGCGGCCCATCGAGACCCGGAAGCGCTGCCGCTCGTGGAGCGCAACCTGCCGCCGACGTTGGGCTTCGAGCGCGTGATGTACGGGATCGAGGCCGCGAGACTCAACGAGCGTCTCGGCAACCGCGATCGCGCTATCACGGCATATCAACTCGTGGCCAATGCATGGCGGCGCGCGGATCCGGAGCTGCGGCCGTTCGTGACCGAGGCGCGCGACGCCCTCGCGCGCCTCGGGCGCGAGCCTCGATAGTCAGCGCAGGATGATCGCCGGGACGTCGCTCTCCTTCACAAGCTTGTTGAACGCCGGGATGTCCGTGTCGAGCACCGCTTTCAACCGATCCAGCTGCACCTGGAGCGCCGCCGACAGTTCGGTGAACACCTGCTCTGACTGGGCCGTCGGCGCGGCATCGGCGCTCGCCACCACACCCGACAGCGCCGCGATCTTGTTGTTCAAGCGAATCGGATAGTTGAGCGGATCCTGGCTCGCGCGATTCTGCACCTGATAGATCGCCTGCTCGACCGTCGCGAGCCGTCCCTTGATCGAGTCGGCCTGCTGCGCAATGCGCTTGCCGGCATCGCCCGGCAGCCCGCGGGC
>DATBFV010000026.1:0-9774 GCA_036558345.1 Gemmatimonadales bacterium
GAGGTTCGGATCCTGGTTCTTGAACCGGATCACCACGTTCCAGCCGGCCGGGACAGTCAGCGTGAGCTTGCCCTCGTTGAAGCCGTTGAAGTTCAGGCCGCTGTTGAGCTGGGTCAGCCCTGCAATCAACTGAAATGTCGCCGTCTTGGACGCCGAGTCCACGGTCAGCCAGTTGCTATCGATCACGGACTGCGTGCCCGCGCTTTGCGCCGCGCTGCCCCGCGCCGCGATGAGCAAGCAGCCCAGGACGCCGAAGAGTCTTGTCATGCGGGCAAGCTACCTAGTGCCCTGCGCCCACCGAAAGGCCCACATAAAAGTTCCGACTCGGCGCGGGCTCGTAGTAACGATCGCGGGCGGCGTTGATCACCACCGAGCTCACATATAGATGATTGAACACGTTGTTGACCGCGACGAATGGGCTTAGGCGCATCCCGCCGGCGTTGCCATCCCAGCCTACCCGGATGTTCGTCGCCCACCACGGCGTGGTGCGCGTGTTGAGGGTGTCGTTCACGAGGTAGTCTGAGGAATGTGTTTGCTGCAGCTCCGCCCACGCGCCGTGCCACGAGGCGGGCTGGACCCGGGCGATCAGATTCATCCAAGTCTGGGGGATTCCCGGGAGGGCGCGCCCATCGAGGACGTGCGTCGTTGTATCCACCGTTAAGGTGTAATTCGTGTACCGATAGTCAGCATACGTCCAGTATGCGGCGACATTGACGCCCGCGGCCGGCGAGACGTCGACGCTCAATTCCACGCCGCGATGGCGGGCACTGCCAGCATTCGTGTAGTACGCGCGAGTCGGATCGGCCGCGTACTGGACAATCTCGTCCCGGACGTCGGCCTGAAAGAGGGCGATCGTGTACCTGGCCTTGGCACTGGGCGATCCGCGGGCACCGATCTCATAATTCACTGCCCGCTGGGGCCCGACACCGGAATTGAACCCTCCCGTGCCGGTTGGAGAATTCACGAGCTCCGTCGTGGTCGGCGTTTCGAACAAAGATCCCACGTTGCCATAGACCGTGAGTGCGCTCGAGGGATTCACTGCGACCCCGACCGTACCCGACAACGCCTGCATGAGCCGCTCGCCGGAATTGTCGGGATTCGTGGGCGTAATCAAACGATCCGCTACGGTGAACCTAACCCAGTCGTAGCGCAGACCGGCAGTGAGCGCCGTCTGCGCTGACAGCGGCCACGTGGTTTGGACAAACGGCCCGATTTCCGTAACATGCTCGAGCTGATCCAGCGCGCGCGTGGTGTCGGGCTTCGCGGAATCGCCCGGCGTATTCAGATAGTTGAAGTTTTTGCGATCATCCTGAAGCCGTTGGAAGTCGAAGCCCGCCGTCACCTTCGCGAGTGACACGCTGGCTCGCATGCCGTAGTCGATGCGGTTGAGATCGATATAAGTCGTGGTAATCGGGTTCTTGAGATCGCGCGTGACCCCGAATACGGTGAGGACGGCCTCGCCACCGTTCGCCAGAGCGCGCCGCACCGTCGCGCCGGTCTGCACCTGCGTCACGTCTTTGCCGGCGTTGCGGTTCTTGTTGAGCAGCGGCACAGTGTCGCGATTCGCGTCCAGCTCCGCGCGTGTGAGTGAACCGGGATTGTCCGCTCTGGGGTTGTCGCCGACGTCGAGAGTCGCCGCGAGCGACCAATCAGAGGCGAGCGGCAGTCGGATGCGGGCGTTAAGGATTCGACTGTCGGCGGCGCTGTGATCGCGCTCGCCATCATAATCGAGCCGCGAGGCCGTCAACGCGGCGGTCCCCGCTTTTCCAACCCGCAGGCTCGTGGTGCTCTGCCACTTGGTCCAGGCGCGCCCGCCATCGAACTGGCCGGCGACCACGCGAGCGTCTTCGCGGAGCTGCGCGACATTGGGATTGGTCCAGATGCTGATCACGCCACCGGATGCGTTCCCGAACAACGCCGACGACGATCCGCGCAACACTTCGATGTGGTCGACGTCGCCGAGCTCGAGATTGGTGAGCTGGCTCTGTCCGTCAGGCAGCGTCTGCGGGATCCCGTCGATGAGAATCTTGATGCCGCGCACCGCGAATGCCGAGCGCGCGCCGAAGCCGCGGATGGAGATCCGCTGGTCCTGCGAAAAGTTGTAGCGGTTGGCGACGAACACCCCGGGTACGCTCGCGAGCGCTTCGTCAAGTCCCCACGTCGGGCGCGCCTGGCTGATCTGCGCGCGATCGACGTTATGAACCGCAAACGGAGTCTTGGTCAGCGGCTGGTCCGTGCGCGTGACCGAGACCGTCGTCGCTGGAAGCGTGTAGGGCTTGGTAGTATCGGGAGTCTGTGCGGCCAACGGTACGGCCAGGAAGGCCAGACACACGATCGGCCGAGTCATGGTCGGTGGTTTCTAACGCATGGGCACAGACCGCGTCAAGGCCGCGGCGGCCGCTTCAGACCCGCACGGGCGGCGGTTCGCGTGTTGGTGCTACGGATACCCGCCACCGCTCGGGTCGATTCTTCCGCTCTTCGCTCATCTGGGCCTCGCCGACAGCGCGATGCATACCAAGCGCGCGCTCGCGACTTGGGATGGCGTGCGCCAGCGCCCGCTTCGGGACATCGCGCTAACTACGGCGCGTTGAGAACGCGAACACGGTGCGCGACTGATACCGCGCCCCGGGACGCAGAATCGTGGAAGGAAAGTTCGCGTGGTTCGGGGAGTCGGGAAAATGCTGCGTCTCCAGACACAGCCCACTGCGACGGCCGTACACATGCCCGCCTTTTCCTTTAATGCTCCCATCGAGAAAGTTGCCTGAATAGAACTGGATCCCGGGCTCAGTCGTGCGAACTTCGAGCACCCGCCCGCTCACAGGATCGTCGAGGCGGGCGACCGCGGTAAGCACTCCAGGACTTGGAAGATCGAGCACCCAGTTATGATCGTAGCCCCGCCCAAAGCGGAGCTGTTCATTGGCCTGGTCGATACGAGCGCCGATCGGAGTTGGCTGCCGAAAATCGAACGGCGTCCCTTCGACTGGCACGATCTTCCCAGTTGGAATCAAGGTCGAATCGACCGGCGTGAAGGCCGAGGCATTGAGCATCAACCGAAGGTCGAGAATGGTGCCGGTGCCCTCACCGTGCAGATTCCAGTACGTGTGCTGTGACAGATTCAGCGGGGTTGCTTTCGTCGTTGACGCATCGTAGTCCACGATGAGCTCATTATCGTCGGTCAGAGTGTAGTTCACCGCGACCGTTACCGCGCCTGGATAGCCTTCTTCTCCATCCGCGCTCGTGTACCGCAGACGGACACCCTTCTCCGTCGGCTCTCCAGTCCACAGCACCTTGTCGAAACCGCGCACTCCGCCGTGCAGGCTGTTGGGGCCGTTGTTGCGCGCGAGATGGTATTCGACACCATCCAGCGCGAACCGTCCGCCCGCAATACGGTTGGCATAGCGTCCGACGATCGCGCCAAAGTAGGGCGAACTGCCGAGGTACCCCGACAGGCTGTCGAATCCCAGCGCGACGTCGGCAACATGACCGTCCGCGTCCGGCGTCCGAATCGAGGTGATGATCGCACCGTATGTCATCACATTCACTTCAACACCATGCGTGTTTCTCAGGGTGAACAGTTCGACTCGGCGGCCATCTGGCAGCTGGCCGAACGGCGCGCGTGTAGGTTCGGCACGACGCATGGTGCACCCCGAGAAAAGAATGAGCGTGGCAGCGGCGATGGAGCGCATGGTCATTGGAGTACGAAGATGATGGTTGGATCGACGGGATAGCGCCCGAAATGGGCGCCGTAGATGGCCAAGCCTCCGGGAAGCGAGTCGCTGACCTCCAGGCGAACGACGAATTCTCCTGTGCGGGCGGCGGTTGTCACGGCCTCGGGCGGAAGCGCGATGCGCAGCAGCTCGCCGTAAGAGCCCGCTTCGTACAGGTGCCCGTCGTGGGGCTGTGCCTGCCAGCTGAGAATCCCACGGGAGTCCGCGGGGTCATCGGGAAGCGGCCGCCGGCCCACCTCGACTCCGTTCACGCGAATTGTTACGGCACTCGGGAATGGATGTTCGCCCGTCATCGGGTAGCTGTTCGGATTGCGGCTCGGATCGTGGAAGCCGCCGCCGCGCATGTAATCGCCGTTGGCTTGGGCTGTTGAATCGCGATCCTTGCCGTTCAAGCGCTTTGCCGATGCCTCGACGATAAACGTGGCGCTCGCCACGCTCGCCGCGGTGAGGCCAGCCGGCCATGGAATCCGATACTCGAAGTAGCCGCTCCCCGCTCCGTTCAATTTCCGATCGCCGAGGACGGTCCACTGCTTGAGCGTCCAGCGGCCCTCATGGATCGCGGTCGCGCGTACGCGCGCGATACGTGCGCGACGCCCATCAAGCAGGCGGACGGTATCCGGCCTTGGTGCGTCGACCACAAAGGTCGTGAAGTTCTGATGCACCGTCACGCCGGCCGCGTTGCTGAGTCGCACTGCGAGGACCAGAACCGCGGCTTCATCAGGCATCGTGATCGATAGTGGCACCAGCGGCGCTGACATCCAGGGCCGATAGGGAATCCGTGAGTCGGTTTCACCGTAGCGCTTCTCCTCGCCGAGCCAATTCCAGCCGCGGAGCTCGGCCCGCAGCGTGAGAGAATCGCCGAGCGTCGCGCTGGTCAGGAACGATGCGTACAGAGGCACGTCGACCTGCTCTCCCGGTCGCGCTACGTGCGTGAGCTCCGAATCCCCGACAGCAATGTAGAGTGGCGAATGCAGGTCTCGCAGTGACATCCCCTCGACCAGAAATCCGAACCCCGTTTCCTTGCGCGTGCGATCGAAGCGCCAGTAGCCGTTCCATTCATTAATGACGTCGTGATGCTCGGTGTACAGCCAGCCGGCGAGCTTGGGATGCCGTCGAAACGCGTTGATCGCGCGATGATAGTCCCAGCTCCAATCGACATCCCCCGCGCTGCCTTCGTAGCCCCAGACGTTGCCGAATTCGGAGTTGAGCATCGGCTGACGCGCCTGATGCCATGGCGTCTCGAAGTTCCATTGCGACCCTGGATACGTGCTGTCGCTGTAGCGCTGCACCCGCGATTCCCAGCGCCAACCCGGCAGGTACTCGTGCCAGGAGTTGAGATCGGTTGCGGTGTGTCCCCGGCCGCAGCAGGGTGAGTTGTCCTCGACGAGTCGCGTCGAGTCGAGTGACTTGGCCAACGCGTAATCGCGCACCACACGCTCGCGCGTTTCGGGCAGGTAGCGCTCGTCGTCTCCAATCTTCGTGAGCAGTCCCCACGTTTCGTTGAACAACACCCAGGAGAAGATGGCAGGGTGGTTGTAGTCCCGATCGATCATGCCGCGGAGGGCGACATCGTGCTCGTGGAACGCCGCTGAATCGGGCGGTCCCCACCAATTCGGGATGTCCGCCATGATCAGGACGCCGAGGCGGTCGGCCCAATAGAGTTTGCGCGGCGCTTCGATCTTCACGTGCTCGCGCAGGCCATTCAGGCCGATCAGGCGCGCGCGGGCAATTTCATCGCGCAGAATGCTGTCGGTGGGAAATGTGTAGTACCCGGTGGGATGATACGCCTGGTCGAGCGCGAGTTGGAGAAAGATCGGAGTGCCATTGAGCGCGACGTACGGGTAGCTCGTGCCCGGCAAGTCGACGACCGTGATCGTTCGCATCCCGAAGTAGCTTTGCACGCGATCTTCGATCACGCCGCCGCCACCAATGCCACGCACGCGCACCGTCACCTCGTGCAGGAAGGGATCGTCGAGCGTCCAGTGACGCGCGTTGGGCATTGGAATATCGAGATGGACCGACGTCGCGCCCTGGGGGATCTCCGCAGCTACAGCCGGCTGACCCGGCCGATTATCGAACGTGACGTTCAGCGTGAGCGGCTGGGGCGTGGGTTCGAAAAGTCGCGCGTCCACTCGCACCCCATCCAGCGTCCGCCACGGCGTGAAGTGCACTGCCGCGAGCGGCGTACTGCCGCGTGCTTCCAGGTAGATCGTTTGCCAAATCCCCCGCGCTGGGCCATAGCCCTGCTTGCCTTCGAGCTTGAACGGATGCGGGCTGTCGTCGACGCGTAGCACCAGCCGGTGTGGACCTGGCTTCAACTGGTGCGGCAGCTCGAATGCGAATGGCGTATAGCCACCCTGATGTTCGCCGAGCTTCTTGCCGTCCAGCCAAGCGCTGGTGCGCCAGTCGCACGCGCCCACCACGAGAAAGACCCGTCTGCCGCGCCACGCGTTCGGCACGGTGATGTCGCGTGCGTACCAACCGATATCGCCACTGTCGGGCACTCCCGAGAGCGGTGCGCCCCATGAGAACGGCACGAGAATCTTCCGGCTGCCGGGGAGCGAACCGTTCGGCCACTCGCTGCGCACACCTTCATCTCGCGGGTCAAACGCGAATCGCCATCGCCCATTCAGATTGAGCCACTCGGCGCGTTGGAAGTCGGGGCGAGGATGTTCAGGAAGGGGGATCTGCGCGGCGCTGAGCGCCACGACGAGCAGCAGCAATGGCATGGCGCCTAGACTACAGAGTCACGCGCACCACGCAACTGCCGTTTGGAGACCTGACTTATCGCGAGTGATTCCGCTAGGTTAAAGCAATTCAAGGAGGCCATACGGCGGTTGATTCACAGGTACCATCCACCATCCCCATCGCGACCAACGGCAATCTGCCGTCGAGCGAGTTCGGCCTCGCGTTGGGATTCGTGATCGGGCACCACTTCTTCAACATGCAGGACCTGCATTACGGCTATTGGCCGGAAGGGCTGCCGGTCATGCCGCAGAACCTGGCGCAGGCCCAGGCGCACTATACCGATTTTCTGATGTCGCACATTCCCGCCGGGGTGAAGGCGGTGCTCGACGTTGGTTGCGGCGCCGGGAATACGGCGCGTAAGCTGCTCGAACGGGGATTTACAGTCGATTGCGTCTCACCGAACGGCGTGCTGACCGACGTCGCCAAGCAGGTCCTGAAAGGGCGCGCCGATATCTTCGAGACGCGCTTCCAGGATCTACAGACCAATCGGCGCTACGATCTCATCCTGTTCAGCGAAAGCCTGCTCTTCATTCCGCTCGACGAGGCGCTGACGAAAGCGCTCTCGCTGCTTAACCGCGGCGGATACGTCCTGATCACCGACATCTTCCGTGTTCCGGCGGAAGGCAAGAGTCCCATCGGTGGCGGGCACGAGCTGCCGCGCTTTCGCGAGACCATTGGCCGCTATCCGCTGGATCCCGTGCTCGATCTCGACATGACCGACGGGATCGCGCCGACCTTTGATTTACTCGACGCGGCCTATCGCGAAGCTATTCAGCCGGCGTATCAGTTGCTCCTCTCGCGGCTCGAGGCAAAGTATCCGTGGGTGATGAAGTTCGTGAAATGGAAATTCCGGAAGAAGATGGAACGCTACGAGGCCAAGCACTTCAGCGGACGCCGCAACGGTCTGAACTTCAAGAAGTACAAATCCTATCGTCTGCTACTGTACCGCAACACGTCGACCTACACCAAAGAAGGAGGCGTCGAAGAGAACCCACGGTTCCTTGCGACGCCTGTTTCGACGCCGTCAGCTTGACGGCGTTGCTGTAACGTCTCGGATTCGACGCCTTTCGCTCGACGTCGTTGTCGTATCCAGTGGGCCTGGGTAGAGTTGAACTACCGACCTCACGCTTATCAGGCGTGCGCTCTAACCACCTGAGCTACAGGCCCTGCTGACTTATTCCCACTCCCTCTTCGGTCCCTTCTTGGGCCGGAAGTCGTCCTCGTCCCCCTCGTCGAACTCGTCGTCGAGGTCGTCGTAATCGTCCTCGTCCATATCCTCTTCGTCGAGATCGTCCTCGTCCAGATCATCATCGAAGTCTTCGTCGAGGTCCTTGTCCTCTTCGAATTCTCCGAACTCCTCGTCAACGTCGTCGCTCCTGCGCTTGAGCGACCAGTCCGTTGACGTCTCACGGGCCTGCATTGCCCACCTCCGGCTGAGGTTTGTGTCGAACGACCAACTCCGGGACCCTTACTCCTCCAGCGCCCGCTTCTCGCTGCGGGCCAGTTTGCGGCGCTCCGTGGCGCCCAACAGGCGCTTGCGAAGCCTGAGCGACTCCGGTGTCACCTCGATCAGCTCGTCGTCCTCGATGTACTCGAGCGCCAGCTCCAAGGTCATCTGGCGTGGCGGCTCCAAGATAATCATCTCGTCCGCCGCCGTCGTGCGCATGTTCGTCAACTTCTTTTCCTTCGTGGCGTTCACGTCGAGGTCACCCGGCCGCACGTGCTCCGCGATGATCATCCCCTCGTAGACCGGATCTCCAGGCTGCACGAACATCGTACCGCGCTCCTGAAGATTGAAGAGGGCGTACGCTACCACCACCCCCTCCCGGTCCGCCACCATCACACCCCGGTTCCGGCCCGACAACGGACCGGCCCACAAGTCGTACTCGAAAAAGCGGTGGTGGATGATCCCCGTCCCCCGCGTATCCGTCAAGAACTCCGAACGATATCCCAGGAGTCCCCGTGCCGGGATCTTGAAGCGCATACGCACCATGCCAAGGCCGGGATTCTTCATGTCCAGCATGGTCGCGCGGCGCGGTCCCAGCTTCTCCATGACTACCCCGACGTACCCCTCGGGGCAATCGATCATCAGCTCCTCATAGGGCTCGAGCCGCTCCCCGTTCGGACCCTCCCGAGGGATAATGCGCGGCCGGCTCACCTGAAACTCGTAGCCCTCGCGCCGCATCGTCTCCATCAGGATCCCGAGGTGCAGCTCGCCGCGACCCGATACGGTGAACGTATACGGGTTGTCCGTATCCTCGACCCGCAACGCGACGTTGCGCTCGAGTTCCCGGTACAACCGCTCGCGGAGCTGGCGGCCCGTGACGAACTTGCCCTCGCGCCCGGCGAGCGGAGAGTTGTTGACGAGAAAGTCGACGGAGATCGTCGGCTCCTCGACCGCGATGCCCGCCAGACGATCCAGATGATCGGGCGCCGTCACCGTCTTTCCGATTTCGACACCGGCCAGCCCCGCAATGGCGACGATCTCGCCCGCTGCCGCCGTTTCGATCTCGGCCCGCTCGAGCCCCTCGAACGCAAACAGCTTCACGATCTTTGCCTGCTCGAACTTGCCTTCGCCGACGGGACCGGGGTCGCCGATCGGCAGCAGCGCGACCGTGTCGCCCACGTGTACCTGGCCACGCTCGATTCGCCCGATCCCGATCCGGCCGAGATAGGATGAATAGTCGAGCGTCGAGATGAGCATCTGGAACGGCCCGTCCTGATTGGTCGCGCCCTTGGGCGCCGGGATCGTCTCCAGAATCGTGTCAAAGAGCGGCTTCAGATCCTTCCCCGGCTTCTCCAGCTCGAGCGTTGCCGTACCCGCACGGCTCGAAGTATAGAGGAAGGGACAGCCGAACTGCTCGTGCGAAGCATCGAGGTCCATCAGCAGCTCGAGCACCTCATCGTGCACGCGGAGCGGTTCAGCATCGGGCCGGTCGATCTTGTTGACCAGCACGATGGGCTTGAGTCCCAGCGCCAGCGCCTTCCCCGCGACGAACCGTGTCTGCGGCATCGGACCCTCGGCGGCATCCACGAGCAGCAGGAAACCGTCGACCATCCGCAGAATGCGCTCGACTTCCCCGCCGAAATCGGCGTGGCCGGGCGTGTCTACGATATTGATTTTGGTGTCGCCCCACCGTACCGAAGTGTTCTTCGCGAGGATCGTAATTCCGCGCTCGCGCTCGAGCGGGTTCGAATCCATGATGCGCTCGGCCACCTGTTGATTTGCGCGGAATACCCCAGCTTGCCGGAGCATCTGGTCCACTAGCGTGGTCTTGCCGTGGTCGACATGGGCGAT
>DATBFV010000027.1:0-36475 GCA_036558345.1 Gemmatimonadales bacterium
ACGTCTCGAGATGCTGGAGGTTGGCGGAGAGACCTTCGATCATCGCGGGATGGCTCCATGACGTTTGAGGATCATGACGACCGAATCGGTAGGAAGCGCACGCACAACGCCACGATAGCCCCGAACCGTCTCGGCTCGCAATAAGGAGTTGTAGATGGCTTCTTCCGTTGCATCGATGGTCGCCTGGAACAGCGGGGACATCGCGTCGTTCGTGACGACCTCGGACGCGGCGGTCGGTCGGACGGTCGAGAATGCGATGACGTAGTCGCCACTGCCGTTGCTCATCGAGCTGCCCGTCCGGGCAAGTCCAGCCAACGCACGGTTCGCGATGCGGGTGAGACGCAAATGATCCAATGGCGCGTCGGTCGCGACGACCATGATGATGGAGCCATCGCCGGAGCCGCGTGGCCCCATTCCGTTTCCACTGAGTTCGCGCCCAACCGGGACGCCCGCTATCGTCAGATCCCCACCGAAATTGGTTTGGACTAACACGCCAACCGTCCAACCGCCTGACTCCGCCGGCAGTTTGCGGCTCGACGTCCCGATGCCCCCCTTCCAGCCGAACGCGACCGTGCCCCGCCCCGCGCCGACCGCCCCCTCGGCCACCGCACCGTCGCTCGCGGTGCGAATCGCGCTCAACACGTCCGCTTCCGTGATGGCGCGCGCGCGGATGTTGTTCAAGAACCCGTCGTTCGTCTCGCCGACAACCGGATTGGCTGAGCGCACGTCTTCGTTGCCCGGAAGCGATAAGAGCCACGTGAGCACCGCATCCGCGGCGCGCGGCACGCACAGGGTGCACGTGAGCACGATCGGCGACTCCAGCTCGCCGAGCTCGTTCACCTGTGTCGATCCGGCGAGCTTCCCGAAGCCGTTGCCGACCACAATGGCCGCCGGGACCTTCTCGCGGAACGGATTGCCGCCGTGCGGCAGAATCGCCGTGATGCCGGTGTTGATCGAATCGCCGCGCGTGATCGTGGTGTGGCCGACCCGGACTCCGGGGACGTCGGTGATGGCGTTCAGCGGACCTGTCGGAATGGTGCCGACGGTGATGCCGATGTCACGCGCCCTGGGCCGGCTCTGTGCTGTGAGGGAAGATCCTAATAGTAGTAGCAGCCACCCGGCATTAACTTTCACGCGCGAAAACTAGCATCCTTTGACAATCGAGGCGCGTGTGAAGCGGCATGTCGTGCTGGTCGTCCCGCCGGCCGTCGAGCGGGCGGAGAAAGTGTGGGAGCTAATCGAGGGTAAGGCCGTCATCGTCTGTGCGGATTACGAGCAGGCGGTCTTGTGGGCTGATGCCGCTTCACCCGAGCGTCGCGCGCATGCCGTCACCGGTCTCAGCCGCACCGCGTCCTTATTGAAGGAGGGCCGCGTCGGCATCCTCGCCGGCGCCCCGGCCGATCTCGCCGCGCTCGTGGCGCACGCCGTCCTCAAGCTCGAAAGCATCGAAACGATCGTGCTCGCGTGGCCCGAGAGCTTTGCCGGCGAGCTCGACGCACTCCTCGCCGAAGCACCCGAGGCTCGGCGCGTCATCCTCAGTTGGAATCCGACGTCGCTGGACGCCTTTTTTGAGCGTCACGCGCGCCGCCCCGAGATCGTGGGCGACTTGCCGCTGGACGACGTCGGACAACCGCTGGGGCCCGTGACGTCGGTGCGCTACGCCATCGTGAGCGCGGGACGCAAACGGGTGCGCGATGTGCTCGATGCACTGCGTTCCGTGCGACCGTATGTCTGGTCGGGCGGAGCGATCGAAGCGCCGGCAGAGACTCCCGATGCAGTGGTTGCCGCCTTGCTTCCCACGCGCGACGAGCTGCGACAGCTCGCCGCGATCGCGCAGCCCACCGTGCTCGTCTGTACATCGCAGCTGCCCTACCTGCGGTCGATCGCAACGTTGACGCCGCTTCCGCTGCCGTCGCCCGCGGACCGCGCGCAGGATCGCAACGCCCAGTTGCGCGCCCAAATTGCAGCTCGGCTCCGTCAAGGCGACGTCGATGCCGAGTTGGCGGTGCTGGCGCCGCTCTTCGAAGAGCACGCGCCGGCGATGGTCGCCGGAGCGTTGCTGGCCATCAGCCGTCTGCCGGCAGCCGTCACCGAAGAACCCACTGAGGCGCAGCCGAGCTGGTCGCGATTGTTTGTGACCGTGGGAACGAAGGATCGTGCGAGCGCGAAGGATCTCGTCGGTGCGCTCATCAAGGAAGCGGGGCTGCAAAAGGGGCAGATCGGAAGGATCGACGTGCGCGACACGTATTCGCTGGTCGATGTCGCACCGGCTGTAATGACTCAGGCCGTGCAGCGCCTCTCGGGTGTCGCGATTCGCGGACGCCGAGTCACCGCACGGCCTGATCGCAGCTAGCGCGAGCTACTTTTTGTTGTTCACTGCCATCTTGAGCTGCTTGCCGGCGCGAAATGCGGGCGCGATCGACGCTTTGATCTGAATCACGCCGCCGGTCTTCGGATTCCGCCCCATCCGCGCAGCGCGCTTGCGCGCCTCGAAGTTGCCGAAGCCCGTGATCTGCACCTTCGAGCCTTTCTTCAGCTCGCCCGCGATGATGCCTTTGTCGTCAAACAACGCTTCGATGGTACGGGTGGCATCAGCCTTCGACATCTTGGTGCGCATGGCCAGAGCGGAGGTGAGTTCTGCCTTATTCACTGCGATCTCCTTGATGGGGGGGCGCGGAAACCCGCATGGATGCTGCATTATTATGGGGTATCCCCCAAAAAACCGCAAGATTGCTGGACTTTCTCGCCCCCCCCACCCCACCCACCCCCCGCACCGCTGCTCGACATTTCAAGAATTCTTGAAATGTCCGGGCGTGGGCTCATGGGGCGTTGCCGCACAGGTCGCTACCGGTTTAACGTGAGGCCGCATGTTCCAACAAGCGGGCCGTCCCGGGTGGATCGAAGTAATCGCCGGTGTGATGTTCAGCGGCAAATCGGAGGAACTGATCCGCAGGGTGCGGCGGGCCGTCATCGCCCGCAAGCAAGTGCAAGTCTTTAAATCCCACCTAGATGCTCGTTACGCCGGCCTCTTCTCAGTCTCGTCACATGACGGCGTCACCGTCGAGGCCGAGCCGGTCGATTCCGCCGAGGAGATCTCCCGCCGCCTGCGCGACGATATTGAGGTCGTCGCGGTGGACGAAGCTCAATTCCTGGACGACGGGATCGTCGATATCGCCAACCGGCTGGCCGACCGCGGGGTTCGCGTGATCTTGGCCGGCACCGACGTCGACTTCCGCGGCCTTCCGTTCGGGCCAATGCCGACGCTCATGTGCATCGCCGAGGTGGTCGACAAGTTCCAGGCGATCTGCGTCGTCTGCGGCGGCCCCGCTACGCGCAATCAGCGACTCGTGAACGGAAAGCCTGCCCTGTGGGATAGCCCCATCATCATGGTTGGCGGCAGAGAGAGCTACGAGGCGCGGTGCCGGCATTGTCATCGCGTTCCGCGACAGGACGAAGACCAAACTGCGCTCCTCTAGCCATGCTTAACGTCGGTGTCACGGGAAACATCGCGGCAGGGAAGTCGACCGTGGTCGCCCTCTTCAAACATTGGGGTGCGACAGTCATCGACGCCGACGTCCTCGCGCGGGAAGCCCAGGCGCCCGGCAGCGCCGTGCTCGCCGCGATCGCCAGCCGGTTTGGCGCGGACGTGTTGGCGCACGGTGAGCTCGATCGTGCCGCGCTGCGCGCGAAAGTCATCGGCGATGAAGCCGCGCTCGCGGCGCTGAATGCGATCGTGCATCCGGCGGTCCAACAGCGCCGGCTCGAACTGCAGCGCCTCGCAGCTGAGCGTGGTGACGCGATTGTCGTCAACGACATCCCGCTGCTGTTCGAGGTGCTCGATCCCGCGCAATTCGATGCGGTCGTGCTGGTCGACGCGCCGGTTGCCCTGCGCCGCACGCGGCTGCGGTCCCTGCGCGGGCTCTCCGATGAGGAGGCCGATCGCATGATTGCGGCGCAGATGCGCGCCGAGCGCAAGCGCGCGCTGAGTCAGTATGTCATCGAGAATGCGGGGACGGTGTCCGAGCTCGAGCGCCAGGCAAAGCAGCTCTTTGCGGAGCTGCGGAAACAGGCAGCACGAGTGGGCGTGCGGGACGAGAGACCGGGGCAGACGCTGCTGCTGTGCGCGCTGGATACCAAGGATGCTGCCGCCCCCGCACTACACGCAATCGAGCGCCGTTACACCGACGCCGGAATACGCGTGGAGCGCACCACTATAAAAGCATTGCCCAAGGTGTTACAGACCGTGAAGCCGCTCTCGATTGTCGCGACCAACGCCGCCGCCGAGGGGGCGCGGATCGCCTGGGAACGCGCGGACCCACCGCGCCCGTGCCGGCTCTATCATCTGTCTCCCGATCCCGACCCCATCGCGGTCCGCCTGGATCTGCGCCCCTGGGGACACGACCGGATAGCGCTCAGCGAAGAAGATGGCGCAGGGCTGGCGCCACGAGGGGACCTGTTGTAAGGTCCGGTCCCATGTCCAGCATCCCGAAAGAGCTCCGCTACACAAAGGACCACGAGTGGCTGCGCGTGAGCGATGACCCTCAAGTGGTGGAAGTCGGAATCACCGACTACGCGCAGGGCGAGTTGGGAGACGTCGTGTTCGTCGAGCTGCCGAAGGCGTCGGCGGTATTCAAGCAACGCGATGTGTTCGGTACGATCGAAGCCGTCAAGGCCGTTTCCGAGCTCTATGCGCCGGTCGCCGGCACGATTCTCGAGTTCAACAAGGCCCTGGAGCAGGATCCCGCGCTGGTGAATCGCGATCCGTACGGCAAAGGCTGGATGGTGAAGGTGAAGCTCAAGGATTCCAAGGAATTGGAGGGGCTGCTCCGCGCCGACGCGTACGCGAAGCATGTGGGAGAGTGAAAGCGAGGAATCCTTCACGCTCCAGTAAATGAACAACGAACGCGATCTTTTCCAGGACCGGCACATCGGGCCGTCAGCGGAGGACCGGGCGGCCATGTTGGCCACGCTCGGGTACGACTCGCTCGACGCCTTCATCGACGATGTCGTCCCGGCCGACATTCGCTTGCGAGCGCCGCTCCGCATTCCGGACGGGAAGACTGAACAAGAAGCCCTCGAAGAGCTGCGCCAGCTCGCCGCCCAGAATCAGGTGTTCCGTTCATACCTCGGCATGGGCTATTCCGACTGCGTGACACCGACCGTGATCCTGCGGAACGTGCTGGAGAATCCGGGCTGGTATACCGCGTATACGCCGTATCAAGCGGAAATCGCGCAGGGCCGCCTCGAAGCGCTGCTCAACTTCCAGACGATGGTGTCGGATCTGACGGGCCTCGAAGTCGCCAACGCCTCGCTGCTCGACGAAGGAACGGCGGCAGCCGAGGCCATGCACCTCACCGAAGCCGTGACGAAGCACGAGGGCACGCTCACATTTCTGGTGGATGCGAGCTGCCATCCTCAGACGATCGCCGTCGTGCGCACCCGCGCTGCCGCGCGCGGCATCGAGGTCGTGGTCGGCGATCCCGACAGCTTCGCATTTGCCGGCAGTACCATCGGCGCCCTGGTGCAGTATCCCGCGACCGACGGCGCGGTACGCGATTTTCGCGGGTTGTGCGAAGCCGCGCATGCCGCCGGTGCACTCGTCACGGTCGCGACCGATCTGCTGGCGCTGACCCTGCTGGCGCCACCCGGCGAGTGCGGGGCCGACATCGCCGTCGGCAATTCCCAGCGCTTCGGCGTCCCACTCGGTTACGGCGGCCCTCACGCCGCCTTTTTTGCGACCCGCGACGAATACAAGCGCCATCTCCCCGGCCGCGTCATCGGCGTCTCCAAAGATCGCGCCGGTCGCCTGGGCCTCCGCATGGCGCTGCAAACGCGCGAGCAGCACATCCGCCGCGAAAAGGCCACGAGCAACGTGTGCACCGCGCAGGTGCTGCTCGCGGTGACCGCATCGATGTATGCGGTCTACCACGGGCCGGAAGGGCTGCGCCGGATCGCGCGGCGCGTGCACGCGTACACCGTGTCACTCGCACGCGCGCTCGAGAAGCTCGGCTTCGGGATCGTGCACCGACATTTCTTCGATACGATCGCGGTCGAGGTGCCGCAGGACGTGCTGCCCCGAATTCTCGATGCGGCACGCTCGAAACAAATCAACCTTCGCACGCTGTCGCAGACGCGACTCGGCGTTGCGTTCGATGAGACCGTGACCGATGCGGATCTGACGGATGTGGTGGGAGTGTTCGCGGGTCCGATCGGGCGTGAAATAGGAACGCAACGTGCGGCGCCCCCGCAGGACGCGTCTGCGATCCCCAGCGCCCTTGCGCGCGCCACACCGTTCTGCACGCATCCGGTCTTCAACACGCACCACTCCGAAACGGAGATGCTGCGCTACCTCAAGAAGCTCGAAGACCGCGATCTCTCGTTGACGGCGGCGATGATTCCGCTCGGCTCCTGTACCATGAAGCTCAACGCCACCACGGAGATGATTCCCATCACCTGGCGCGGCTTCAATCGCCTGCATCCCTTCGCGCCGCGCACACAGGCGCAAGGATACGCCACGCTGTTCCGCGAGTTGGAGGAGTGGCTGGCCGAGATCACAGGATTCGCACGAGTGTCGTTGCAGCCGAATGCCGGCTCGCAGGGAGAGTTCGCGGGATTGCTCGTCATTCGCGCCTACCATCAGCATCGCGGCGAATCCCATCGCACGACCTGCCTCATTCCACAGTCCGCGCACGGGACCAACCCCGCGAGTGCGGTGATGGCGGGGATGCAGGTGGTCGTCGTGAAGACAGACGAGCAGGGTAACATCGACGTCGCCGATCTCGAGGCGAAGGCAAAGGAGTACGGCGACACGCTCGGCGCGTTGATGGTCACCTATCCATCGACGCACGGTGTGTTCGAAGCCTCCATCAAGCGGATCTGCAAGATCGTGCATGAGCACGGTGGGCAGGTCTACATGGATGGTGCGAACATGAATGCGCAGGTGGGTCTGTGCCGGCCAGGCGACATCGGCGCGGACGTCTGCCACCTCAATCTGCACAAGACGTTCTGCATCCCGCACGGCGGCGGCGGCCCCGGCATGGGACCCATTGGTGTAGCGGAGCACCTGGCTGCGCATCTGCCGACGCATCCGGTCGTGGACGTCGGCATCCCGCTCGCCGAGAGCAGCGGTACCGTTTCGTCCGGGCCGTGGGGCAGCCCGTCGATCCTGCCGATTTCCTGGGCCTACATCGCGATGATGGGCCACGACGGACTGACGATGGCGACCAAAGTCGCCATCCTGAGCGCGAACTACATCGCCAAGCGACTGCAGGATGGCGGCTACGAATTGTTGTACGCGGGCCAGCACAGTCTGGTCGCGCACGAGTGCATCATCGACACGCGCCCCTTCAAGGCGAGCGCGGGCGTGGATGTCGAAGACATCGCGAAGCGGCTGATCGACTACGGCTTCCACCCACCGACGGTCTCCTTCCCCGTCGCCGGCACGCTCATGGTCGAGCCAACCGAGAGCGAGCCGAAGGTGGAGCTCGATCGCTTCATCGATGCACTGATCGCGATTCGCGGCGAAATCCGCGAAATCGAGAACGGCGAGGCCGACCGCGACAACAATCTCTTGAAGAATGCGCCGCATCCGCTGGCCGACCTGCTCGCCGACGCCTGGGACCGGCCGTACGCGCGTGAGCGCGCCGGCTTCCCCACCGCCGCGACGCGCGAACACAAGATCTGGCCGCCGGTGAGCCGGATCGACGCGGCCTTCGGTGACCGCAACCTGGTTTGTACGTGCCCGCCGGTGGAAGCGTATGCAACGGTCTGAGTGGGTCCTGCTCGTCGATCCGGTTGGACGCCCAGGCGAGTACAACATGGTCACGGACGAAGCGCTGCTGGACGAAGTCGGGCGGTCCGGCCGCGCCTATCTTCGGCTCTACCGCTGGGATCCTCCCACGCTTTCGATCGGCCGCAATCAGCGGTTGGCGATCCAACCGCGGGTCCCGGTCGTCCGGCGGCCAACGGGAGGAAAAGCCGTCTGGCATGATCGTGAAGTCACGTATGCGGTCGCCGGTCCGATCGTGACGTTCGGCTCATTGCGAGATGCGTACTGCCAGATTCACACGCGGCTCGCGAAGGCGATGCGATCGTTAGGTGTCGATGCAAGCCTGGCCCCCCTCCGTCCGGCTGTCCGACCGTCCGACGGTCCGACGTCCTGCTTCTCGGCCCCCGTCGGCGGCGAAATCCTCGCCGCCGGTAAGAAGCTGGTCGGGTCGGCGCAGGTGCGGCGTGGCGATGCCTTCCTGCAGCACGGGTCAATCCTGCTCGCGGGATCACAGCGGCACGTCGACACTGTTACGTCGGAAACCACGCTGGCTGCGCTATTGGGCCGGGTTCCGACATTTCAGGAAATCACGACAGCCATTGTCGCGAATTGGGGCGAACCACTGACGGCTCCGGCCGTTGCATCTCTGGCCGCGCGGTGAAATGTTAAGCGCCATGCCACGGCGCGCCTGCCTTCCTCCCTTCGTCGTCATTGCCGTCACCATTCTCGCTGGATGCGAGCGCCGCGGCGGATGCACTGGCGCGAACTGCGGCACGCTCGTCAATGCCGCCGTCGCCGAGCCCGCGACACTGCTGCCTCCCTCATCCGAAGACATCGTCGCCAACGACATCGACGAGCAGCTGTTCCTGAAGCTCGCCGACGTCGGCATGTCGGTAAACACGCTCGGCGATGACGACTTTCAGCCGTTGCTCGCACAAAAGTGGGAGTGGGATGGCCCGCTGACGCTCGTCTTCCATCTCGATCCACGCGCGCGCTGGCACGATGGCCAACCCGTGACCGCCGCGGACGTCGAGTTCACGTTCAACGCCTATACCGACTCGGCCGTCGCGTCGCCGTTCCGCCCCAAGCTGGCGCGGATTACGAGCGTGACGCAGCGCGACTCCCTCACCGCCGTATTCCGGTTCCACGAGCGGTATCCCGAGATGTTTTACGACGCGGTCTATCACATGCGCATACTGCCGGCGCACCTCTTGCGCCCGGTGCCGCGCGACCAGTGGAAGAACGCGCCGTTTGGCCGCCAGCCCGTCGGCGACGGCCCCTATCGGTTCGCCCGGTGGCAGCCGGCGCAGGCGATCGAGCTGGTGGCGGACTCGACCTTCTTCCTGGGGCGGCCCGGGATCCGGCGCCTGATCTGGCGATTCACCCCCAATCTCCAGGTGGCGGTCCAGCAAGTGATCGCCGACCAGGCTGACATTCGCGAGCAGCTCGTGACACCCGACAACGTGGAACGTGCGCGCGCAGCAAAGCAACTGTCGGTGTACTCGTACCGTGGCAACGTCTACACGTTCATGAGCTTCAACCAGCGCTCGCCGGATGACTCCACCAAGCCGCATCCGCTTTTCAACGACCGCGAGCTGCGCCGTGCCCTCTCCATGGCGGTGGATCGCGCTAGCCTGCTCAAGAGCGCGTTGGGCGATCTCGGGAAAGTCCCGCCGGGGCCGATGTCCGAGCTGCTGTGGATCTGGGACACCGACATCCGCCAGCTGCCGTACGATACGGCGCAAGCTGCCCGGCGCTTGAATGCCCTGGGGTGGCGGGATCACGACGGTGACGGGGTGCGCGACAAGGACGGGCAACCGCTCTCTTTCCACATGCTCGTACCCACATCCAGTGGCCTGCGGCGGCAATACGCGCGGCTGCTGCAGGAGCAATTCCACGCGGTCGGCGTCCGAGTCGAGATCGACGAGCTCGAGCCCAGCGTCGTCAATCAGCGCGTCCTGACGGGCAAGTTCGATACCGCCCTCTTGTCGCGCAGCAACGACCCGTCGCCGAGCTCGGGGATCGCGCAGACGTGGACGCGCGCCGGATTCGGCGGCTCGAACTTCGGCCGCTACTACAGCCCCGACTTCGAGCGGATCGTAGACCGGGCCGTCACCGCCACCAATCGCGACCAGGCGCGCCCCCTGTGGCGCAGCGCGATCGAGACGCTCAACGCCGACGCGCCGGCGGTATTCCTCTACGCCCTCGACAATGTGGCGGCCGTGCACAAGCGGGTCGAGAACGTGCAGTTCCGGCCCGACTCGTGGGCGGCGGTGCTGCGCACCTGGCGCATCCCTCCTGACCGGCTGATCGATCGAGATCGCGTGGAGCGTTAAGTGACGGTGGTGACGTGGCTCCTGCGGCGCCTTGTCGCGTCCGTCGCCATCATCATCGCCGTCGTCACGTTCGTCTTCATTCTCATTCACGTCGCGCCCGGCAGGCCGTGCGCCGGCCAGAACGAGATCATCGATCCCGCGATCTGCGAGCGCGTGAGTCATGAGCTGGGACTCGACCGTCCAGTCGTCGAACAGTACTGGCGCTACCTGGGGGCGTTGGCGCACGGCAACCTCGGCTACTCTTTTTCGCTGCGGCGTCCCGTACGCGACGCCATCGCCGAAACGATCCCGTTCACCCTGCAGCTGGCCGGCGTCGCGCTCGTACTCGACTTCGTGCTCGGGCTCACGCTAGGGATCTACCAGGCGCGGCGCGCAAACCGGCTTCCCGACGTCATCCTCGGCAACATCACGCTGTTCGTCTATTCGCTGCCCACGTTCTGGCTCGCGCTGCTGCTGCTGCTCATGTTCGGCGAGAAGCTCGCGTGGTTCCCGGTTGGCGGCCCCAACAATCCGGTGCTCTGTCCGTTGGTCGATTCGGCCTACTGCTTCGGCGACCGGCTGTGGCATCTCGTGCTTCCGGCAATGACGCTGGGTCTGGTCGGCGCGGCGGGGACCGCGCGGTTTCAGCGCGCGGCGATGCTCGCAGTGGCGAGCCAGGACTACATCCGCACCGCACGCGCCAAAGGTGTTTCCGAGCGCCGCGTCGTCCTGCGGCACCAGCTCCGGAATGCTTTGCTTTCCTTTATAACGCGCTTTGGGTTGGCCCTGCCGTTCCTGCTGACGGGCGCCGTCCTGATCGAAACCATCTTCGCCTGGCCCGGTATGGGGCGGCTCGCCTTCGAGGCGATTCTCACGCGCGACTACCCGCTCGTAACGGCGTCCGCGCTGATTGCCAGCGCCATCGTGGTTGCGGGTAATCTGGTCGCGGATCTGCTCCTCGGTGTCGCCGATCCCCGGCTCCGCGTGCGCGCCGCTCGCGACCTCGACATCGTCACCGCATGACGCTGGGTACCTGGTTCGCGCTCTTTCTCGCGCTCGTGCTCGCCGCGGAGTGCGTGCGGGTGTTGCGGCAGCGCGGCCGGCGTGAAGAACGCTGGCGGCGGTTCTTCCGCCAGCGCACGACCTCCTGGGGACTGGGCATACTCGCGTTTCTGGTCATTGTGGCGTTGGCGGCGCCACTCATCGCCCCGTTCGATCCGAACCGCCAGCTCGACATCGTTCACCTCAAGAACCAGCCGCCCTCGTGGACATTCCTGCTCGGCACCGACGTGCTGAGTCGCGATGTGTGGAGCCGAGCCGTGTATGGCGCACGCGTGTCGCTCGGTATCGGAGCGCTGGGCGCGCTGATGGCCGTCTCGCTCGGGACCCTGGTCGGGGCGGTGGCGGGCTATTACCAGCGCTGGGTGGATGCGGTCTTGATGCGCGGCGTGGATGTGGGGCTGGCGCTGCCTCGCATCTTCATCCTGCTGATGGCGGTGGCGCTGTGGGACGGACTCCCGTTCACCGCGCTCGTCATCGCCATCGGCCTGACGTCGTGGTTCGGGACCAGCCGCCTCGTGCGGGCCGAGGTGCTGTCGCTCCGCCAGCAGGATTTTGTCGTCGCCGCGCGTGCGCTCGGCGCGCAGACGGGACGGATTATCTTTCGCCACGTTCTGCCGAACGCCGCGGCTCCGATCATCGTCTCCGCGGCCCTGGGTGTCGGGAACGTCTTGCTGCTCGAAGCGTCGCTCTCGTTCCTCGGGATCGGCGTCAAACCACCGGACCCAACCTGGGGCAACATGATCGCCGATAACGCACCAAGCATCTACACCGCGCCGTGGTGCACCGTGGTGCCCGGATTGGCGATTGCTCTGGTGGTGATGTCGTTGAACGCCGTCGCCGACGGCGTGCAGGACGCGCTCGATCCACACGAGCGGGAGCCGGCATGACCAGTCCCGTCCTACTCCGCGTGCGCGACCTCAAGACCTACTTCGTTACCGAGCAGGGCAAGGGAACGGCACGCGCGGTGGACGAAGTCTCCTTCGATCTCTATCCCGGTGAGACGCTCGGCATCGTCGGCGAATCGGGATGCGGCAAGACCGTGACGTCGTTGTCGATTCTGCGCCTCATCCCGGAGCCACCCGGGCACATCCTTGCCGGCAGCGTGGTCGAATTCGACGGCCGCAATCTGCTGGCTCTGCCGTTGTCGGAGCTTCGCGCCGTCCGCGGCAATCAGATCGCGATGATCTTCCAGGAGCCGATGACTTCGCTGAATCCGGTCTTCACGGTGGGGGACCAGATCGCCGAAGCCGCGATCATCCATCAGCACCTCTCGCGCGGCGCCGCGCGTGCGCGCGCGATCGAAATGCTGCGCCTCGTGGGCATCCCGGATCCCGAAGAGCGCGTCGACCACTATCCGCACCAGTTGTCGGGCGGCATGCGGCAGCGCGTCATGATCGCAATGGCACTGGTGTGCCATCCCAAAGTCCTGATTGCCGATGAGCCGACCACAGCGCTCGACGTGACCATCCAGGCACAGATCCTCGAGCTGCTCGATCGCCTGCAAAGCGACCTGGGGATGGCGGTACTCCTGATAACGCACGACCTCGGTGTCGTCGCAGGCCATGCCGATCGCGTCGTCGTGATGTACGCGGGCCGCGTCGTGGAGACGGCGGCAACCGGCGCCCTCTTCGAGCGCCCTACACACCCGTACACGGAAGGACTGCTGGCTGCCGTGCCGCGGATCGACGCGCCGCGCAGCCGTCTGCATGCGATTCCCGGTCAGGTTCCCGCGGCCACCGCCTGGCCCACCGGATGTCGCTTCCATCCCCGCTGTCCCTACGCGTGGGACAAATGTGTCGCCCAGGAGCCGCCGCTCCTGGACACTGGGACGCCCGGTCACACGGCGCGCTGTTGGCTCGTGACGGAACCCGAGAAGCGCGTGCCGAAGAGATGAGCGGACCACTCGTCGAAGTCCGCGACCTGGTGAAGCACTACGCCGGCGAGCGGCGCTGGTTCGGCTTGGGCGGCGCCCCGGCGCCGGTCCGCGCCGTCGATGGTGTGTCGTTCACTATCTCGGCCGGCAAGACGCTGGGCCTGGTCGGAGAGTCAGGCTCCGGCAAGACGACGGTTGGCCGGACGATGTTGCGGCTGCAAGAGCCGACTGCGGGCACAATGCTGTTCGACGGCAAGGACGTGTTCGGGCTTGATTCCAGTGCGCTGCGCGCCCTGCGCCGGCGGATGCAGATCGTGTTCCAGGATCCGTACAGTTCACTCAATCCACGCATGACGGTGGAAGAGACGCTGCGGGAACCGTTGCTGATCCACGGCCTGAACGGCGCTGTTCCCGCGTTACTGGATGAAGTGGGACTCGACGCCGCGTTCGCCAGACGCTACCCGCACGAGCTGTCGGGCGGTCAGCGCCAGCGCGTCGGGATCGCGCGCGCCCTCTCGGTCGAGCCGCAATTCATCGTGTGCGATGAACCGGTGAGCGCGCTCGACGTCTCGGTGCAAGCGCAGGTGCTGAATCTGCTCGCCGATCTCCAGGCGAGCCGCCGGCTCACCTATCTGTTCATCGCGCACGATCTCGCCGTCGTCCGTCATATTGCCGACGACGTCGCGGTCATGTACCTCGGCAAAATCGTCGAACGCGCGCCGGCCGCCGAGATCTATGCGAAGCCGCGCCATCCCTACACGACGGCCTTGCTCTCGGCCGTGCCGGAGCCGGATCCCAAGGCGGCGACGGAGCGAATCGTGCTGACGGGCGACATGCCGTCGCCGGCCCGTCCACCGTCGGGCTGTCCGTTTCATCCCCGGTGTCCGCATCCGCTGAAGAGCGAAAAGTGTCGGATTGAGGTACCGCCACTGCGGGAGATCACGCCTGGACACGTCGCAGCATGTCACTACGCCGAGCAACCCATGGCGGTCAACGCACCCCACCCATCAACTTCCGCAACCAAGGGGTGATAGCCAGGAGTATCACAGCGGCAACAAACGTTACTGCAGCGACTGCGCTAAACAGCTTGGGCAGCGGTAACGTCTCAAATAATCCGCCCGCCATGCCGGCCATCTTGTTTCCCACGGCAATCGACAGAAACCACCATCCCATCATGAAGCCCACGATGCGTGCGGGCGCGAGCTTCGTGACGATCGACAGGCCGACCGGGCTCAGACACAACTCGCCGATCGTGTGCAGGAAGTAGAGTCCGATGAGCCACCAGGGACTGACCTTGATGCCCTGCTGCGTCATCTGGGCGGCAGGGACGATCAACGCGAACCCCAATCCGACAAAGATCAACCCGAGCGCAAACTTCACGGGACTCGACGGCTGGCGGTCGCCCATGCGGACCCAGATCCAGCCGATGAGCGGCGCAAGTCCGAAGATCATGTACATCGAGTTGAGCGACTGATACCAGGTCGACGGGAAATCGAACCCGAAGAGCCGGTTTTCCGTGAGACGGTCGGCGAACAGGTTGAGACTGGACGACGCCTGTTCAAAGGCGCCCCAGAAGACGGATGAGAACACGAACAGGATTACGACCGCGGCGACGCGCCCCCACTCCGCGCGCGTGAAGCGCCACCAGGGCTCCGTCACCGGAGCGGCATGCTTCTCGGTCTGGCCTAATCGCTCGAGCGCCGGGAGCAGGCGCGGTTTTCCCGCGACGTATTGTACCAACCCGACGATCATGCCGACGCCGGCGCACGCGAATCCGGCGTGCCAGTTCACTTCCTGCCCCAGCGTGCCCACGATGAGTGGCGCAGCGAACGCGCCGACGTTGATACCGACGTAAAAGATCGAAAATCCCGCGTCGCGCCGCGCGTCGGTCTCGTCGTAGAGCGCGCCGACCATCGTACTCGCGTTCGGCTTGAGCAGGCCCGTCCCCACGACGATGAGACAAAGGCCGAGGTAGAACGTTGGAATCGTGGGGATGGCCATACTGAAGTGGCCGAGGGCGATGATGATTCCGCCGACCAGCACGCTGCGATACTGCCCCCAAAACCGATCGGCCACCGAGCCGCCGACGATCGCCGTCGCATACACACCGAACCCGTACCAGCCGATGATCGCGCCGCCCTTTTCCGCGCTGAACCCCAAACCACCCTGCGCCGCCGACGCCGTCATGAACAGAATGAGCAGCGCTTTGAGACCGTAGAAGCTGAACCGCTCCCACATCTCGGTGAAGAACAGCGTCGACAGCCCGCGCGGGTGCGCGAACCATCCCGAGGTGTCGCGCTGCTCGGCGACCGGCTGCGCCATCTAGTGCACTCCGCCCATCAATCGCTTCACGGGCTTCACGATCGCGAACGCGATCAGCGAGGCGCCCACGCACACGGCGCCCACTACGCCGAAGAGCTGGGGAAGCGGTGCGGATGAGATGAATCCAGCGGCGTACCCCGCGACCTTGTTACCGACCGAGTCGGCGAGGAACCAGAGACCGAGCATCATGCCGACGATCTTCACGGGGGCGAGCTTGGTGAACACCGACAAGCCCACCGGCGAAATACACAGCTCGCCGAGCTCCTGGATGAAGTAGCAGCCGACGAGCCAGAATGGGGAGACGCGGAGCCCGGGCGTCCCCTGAATCGCGGCCGCCGGAATCAGGAGAAACAGGAACGACAGGCCGACGAAGAACAGGCCGAAGGCGAACTTCGTGGGCGTCGTGGGCTCGTACTTGCCAAGGCGGATCCACAACCATGCGAACCCGGGTGCGAGGAGAATCACGAAGATGGCCTGGATGGAGACGTACCAGCTCGACGGGAAGCTGAACCCCAGAATGCGCAGCGTGGTGTAACGGTCGCCGAACAGATTGAGGCTCGATCCCGCCTGCTCGTACGCGCCCCAGAAGATCGCGGCGAACACGAAGAACACCCCCATCGCCGCGATGCGCTTCCACTCCGCCCCGGTGAATCCCAAGAACCCTCCTGACGGCGACGCACTCGCTGCGGTAGCGACGGGCGTCGGCCGACGGGCGGGAGCCAACCGCTCAACGGCCGGCTGCAAGCTCCGTCGCCCGAGCACGTACTGCAGGAGTCCCAGCGACATTCCCACGCCCGCGCAGGCGAAGCCCAGGTGCCAATCGACCCTTTGCGCCAGCCATCCGGCGATGAGCGGCCCGATGAACGCGCCCAGGTTGATGCCCATGTAGAAAATCGAGAAGCCCGCGTCGCGTCGCGCGTCCGCCGGGTCGTACAGCGCACCGACGATGCCCGAAACGTTGGGCTTGAGCAGGCCGGTGCCGACCACAATCAGCGACAGGCCGGTGTAGAAGAACGGCAGCGGGTGAAACGCCAGGGTGAAGTGCCCGAGCGCGATGATGATCCCGCCAATCAGCACGCTGCGATACTGTCCCAGCCACCAGTCGGCGATGATGCCGCCGAGAATCGCTGCCGCCCAGACGCCGGCTGTGTAGTTCCCGTACACGCGGCCCGCATGCTGGTCGTCGAATCCCAGCGCGTGGACCATGTACAGAATGAGGAAGGCGCGCATGCCATAGTAGCTGAAGCGCTCCCACATCTCGGTGAAGAAGAGCGTGGCGAGGCCGCGCGGATGACCGAAGAAACTATTGTCGCCGTTCACCGGGTGAACAGGTCGTCTTGTTCGGCGAGGTCCGGCTGCGCGGTGGGCCGCAGCAGGCTGCCGAGCCGGGCTTCCCACTTCTCGACATCGAAGTGATGCTCGTTCTGCAGCGCGCGGCGCAGCACCGGCGAGAACTCGTGAAACGCCTCGAGCAACTCGCGCGTCGCCTGGCGCAGCGCCTCCTGCTGGAAGCTGTCGTCGGACGCGCCCATGTCCTCGAGAATCGCCTGCTCGGTGCGGGAGGCGACGATCGGCTCCGCCTGCCCCTCGATGAACACGTTGGTGCGCTGGCCGGGGCCGCGTCCCTGTTCAATGGGGGTCAGACCGAGAATGCGATCCGAGCGCCAGTACTTGCCATAACCGAGAAAAACCATCCGGCCGCGCTTCACGTCCATGACGCCCCCCCCTCCAGCCTTCTAACGAAACTCTGGCAGTTGTGCCGCCCCACGCGCACATCGAAATCGTCATTCTCAAAACGTATGGCAATTCCATTGAGTATCGCGAGCCTGGTGATCGCCGCCCAACTCCCTGCGGGGCAGCTCCAGGAGCGCGCAGTGGCTACAACGGACACGTCGCAGCGCTACGTGCTGTACCTGCCACCAGGCTACTCGAGTGCTCGGACTTGGCCCATCCTCTTCGTCCTCGACCCACGCGGCCGGGCGCTCCTCGCCGAGAGACTGTTCGAAGACGCGGCCGCGCGCCTCGGCTGGATCGTGATGAGCTCATATAACAGCCTCAGCGACGGTCCGCCCGAGGCCAATGTCACGGCGATGAACGCGATGCTCGCCTCGGCCCAAAATCTCGCGATCGATACCAGCCGCTTGTATCTGGCGGGATTCTCCGGCACCGCGCGCGCGGCGCTGCGATTTGCGACGCTGCTGCGTGGCCGCGTGGCCGGGGTCATCGCGGTCGGCGGAGCGCTCGGGTTCGGGTTCGGAGGTCCGGATATGGCGTTCGCGGGCGATTCGACATTCGCCGTATTTGGCGCCGCCGGGACCCGCGACTTCAACTACCAGGAAGTCTTCGAGATGGGCGACCGACTCGAGGTCCTGCGCGTGCCGCATCGCACCGTGGTCTTCGTGGGTCCGCACAGCTGGCCCCCCGCGCCGCAGTGCGGCGACGCGCTCGCGTGGCTCGAGCTGCGCGCGATGCTCGGTGGCCTGCGACGACTCGATTCCGGCTTCGTGCGGACACAGCTGACTGCCGAGTTGGCCCGGGCGACGGAACTGGAGTCGGAAGGCCGCCGTGCGGAGGCGTTGCGTCTGAACGAGGCGATTGCGCTCGATTACGCGCGGTGGCCCGAAGCGCGACCTGCCCTGGACCGAGCCGCGATGCTTCGGCACGATCCGGCCGTCGCGCGTTACGACTCGGAGGCCCATCGCATTGCGGAACGCGAGAAGCGCCAGGCGTTCGAACTTCAACGGACGCTCGAGCACGAACGAGCCGGCCCCAGGTCATCCGCGCTCGAGAAGCTCACCAGCGAGCTCCACATCGCGGACCTGCAGAAAACAGT
Organism: Gemmatimonadales bacterium; assembly: GCA_036558345.1. GTDB lineage: Bacteria > Gemmatimonadota > Gemmatimonadetes > Gemmatimonadales > GWC2-71-9 > 20CM-2-65-7. Next base: position 18,174 of record DATBFV010000027.1, read on the forward strand.
CGCCCGCGGCGACAGCCTCGAGGCATCGAGCGCGCGCCGGCAACTCGCGCGGGTCTTTGTGTGGCTCGCGTTCTACGAGCCGCGGACCTACCTCGCAAACGGCGCTCCCGAGCGGGCGTTACGGATGTTCGCGGCAGCCGCGACCATCGGTCCGATCCAAGGAGAGGGGTGCCCCCTGCTGCAACAGGCGCTTGCCGCGGACCCGTCGACCAGCTCCCCCGACCACGAGCGGCTCGCGGGACAGTGTAGCGAAACACCGTGATGTGATTATCGACCGGCCCTTCTGTTCCGCCGGATATCCTCGAGCGCCACGCGATCGATCTTGCCGTCCATCCGCACCCGCACGTCGTAGTTCTCCCAGTACATGAAATTGGCGAGCGCCGTGAGAAACTTCTGGTTCAGCGACGCTTGCGGCGCGTCCAGCCACTTTTGCTGCTGATTCACCGGCTCGCGCAGGAGAATCGCCTCCAGCTCCTTCTGCAGTGCCGGCGTGATCGGAATCAGATCGACCGAATCGCTCGTGAAGAAGTACAGCTTGTGGAGTGCGTACAGCCGCTGCAGCTCTTTGATGGGATCGGGCGCGTCATAGACGCGGATGTCGATGTAGCGGTCGGTGCCGCCGAGGTATCCGCCCTTCGCACGCACGACGAGGAGCGCCGCCGATTGCATCCCGCGCTTGTCCCCGCCGCCCGCCTGCCCCGCCACGAGCGCCGCAATCAGCCGGTCCGCGAGCGACCCGGTGGTCCGCTCGAACGTCTCGGCCATGTTTCGCACCGTGGCGTCGGACACCATGATGTTCGCTTGCGCGGCGTAGCCGTGGCCGGTGATCAGCTGATTCTTCGCGCCAACCGCGCCGCCACCCGCCCGGCCTCCCGCCCAATCGAACGTCGAATCGCCGGTCCAGCTCGCCGAGTTTCCCTGAGCATCCACCATGCCCACCTGCCGCTGTGAGGGTTGCGGATCGGTGCGCATGATGATCCGCATTGCCTCAGCAGCGGTTGCACCGCGTGCCATCAGCTCGAGGCCCTTCTCACCGTAATCGGTATTACTCAGCGCCTGCGTCGCGACCGCGCCCACTCCCGCCTTTGCCCACGGCACGAGCCCACCGACATTCGGGAACTTCGACTGCACCGCGATGCCAAGGTCGCCAGTCGCCGAGTCGTAGGCGACGATGCTGTACGTGTGGGCGCGTTTTAGAAAATCTGGTGGTGGAGGTTGCGGAGGTTGGTGCAGGTTCTGGAGGAGGGCGAGCAGGAGCACAGGAGTCAGTCCTTTCTCATCTTCTTTTTCAGCTCTTCGAGCTGCCGCTGCGCGGCCGCCTCGCGCGCCGCTCGGTCCATGTCCGACCTGAGCAGCTCGTCACGGAGATCTGTCCCCTCGCGCGCGCCGCCGGCTTCCTCGATATCGCGCCAGGCGCGCTCTGTACTCGGCTCGGCGGTGGCCGCCTTCTTGAGCTGCGCCTGCATGTCGTCGAGCTCGCGCTGCGCGAGTCCCATCTCCTCTTGCTGGGCGACCAACTTGCGCTCGAGCACGCCCAGGCGCTCCCGATGTTTGGCCGCGAAGCGGTCGGCCACGGCAACGGTCTCCTGGTCCTGGATTTCGCCGGCGAGGCGGCCGCGGCGCTCTGCATCCGCGAGGCGTTGACGCTCGGCCGCGACCTCGCGCTCGGTTCGCGCCAGCGCCTCTTGGATTTCCGCGACGGCCACCTTGGCGTCCACCACGGCCTCGCGCATCTGGCGCGTGAGCGAGCGCAGATCGGGCGTGGCAGCCGCATCCAGAGCGGCTCGGAACGCGTCCCGCAGGCGCTCGAACAGGGATCAGCTCTTGCGGATGGTCTTCGCGAAGAAGTCGGAGAACACCGGCTCCACAGCGCGCGACTTGCATTCCGGACACGCCGGCCGCTGATGGGTCGCGTGCTGCGCCATCGTCTCGGTGCGCGAGAAATGGGCGTCGCAGGCTGTGCAGCGGTACTCGTATAGTGGCATGGAGCAACGTTATTCCGCTGCAAAACGACGGTCAAGTTGACGCATCAGCAGCCTGCCCCAAATTGGCGGATGCGCAAAATCGTCCTGCTGGCTCTGGTGATTGCCGGTTGTGGCGGTGGCCTCCAGCCCGAACCGATTTGCGCACCCTCGCTCGTCGGCTTGTGCGGAACGTTGCGATTTCAAGGCGCGATTCCCGACAGCACCGACAATGTCTTCATCGCCGCGTACGCCACCGTCCCCCAAACCTGCAACGATCTCATCGCCAATCGCCGCCCCCTGATCCCCGGCTCGGTACCCTACACCGACTCGGTGGCCGATTACAGCGTCGAGCTCGCACCGGACACTTATCACTGGGTGGTGGCAGTATGGAAGAAGCTAGGCAGCCTGACCCTCACGCCCGCCGACACCGCACTGCTCAGGGTTGCCGGCTATTATCGCGATCCCGCTGATACGACACAGCGCGGCGCGGTCACCGTCCCGAACGGACCCGCCCCGGGCGATATCAATTTCGTCGTCGACTTCGACAACCTGCGTCCCGCGACCGACTTCGTCACATGCACCGCACAGTAGCCGCACTCCTGCTCATCCTGGCTCCAAGCCAGGCAGACGCGCAGGGCATCGTGCGCGGCACGGTACGCGACAAGGACGGTAGCCCGATCGCGAGCGCGAGCGTCTCCGTCCGCGGCACGACGCTGGCTGCCCGTACGGACCCCGCCGGCCGCTTCCGCATAACCCTGGTCCCGGCGGGGCGCGTTCATCTCTACGCCGCCGCAATCGGACATGCGGTGGCTGACACCGTCATCTCACTCACCGGTGGCGACTCCACGATTGTGGACCTCGTGCTTGCCGCCGAGCCGCTCGCCCTGCCGCCGGTGGACGTGATCAGCAGCCGCGTGCCGCATTTCGGGGAGCGGCCCTCGACCAGCGTCGCTGACGTCACGACCCAGGATATCGACCGCCGCGCGCTCAACACGGTTGACGAGGCGATCGAGCATGTCTCCGGCGTGCAGATGATCAATGGGCAGACGAACATCCGCGGCTCGACCGGCTACGTGCAGGGCCTGAACTCGCGGGTGCTGATGACGGTTGACGGCATTCCCATGAACCAGGGTGACCGCGGCGGGATCAACTGGGACCTCCTCGGCGTGGATGAGATCGAGAGCGCCCAGGTCCTGAAGGGCGCCGGCTCTTCGCTGTACGGATCCGCCGCGTTCGGCGGCGTGATCAATGTGACGACGCGAGACGTCCCGAATGGTCTGCATACCCGGCTACGATTGAGCGGCGGCGGCTACGGTAACCCGCCCCACGACATCTGGCGCTTTCGCGACCAGCAAGGAGTGATCGGCAGCGGCGATCTCGCGGCGTCGTATGGGGATGACGTAATCGGCGGCCGTATCTCGGGAGGCTACCGCCACTCCGACGGGTATCGCGAGCAGGATCAGGAAGATCACTTGCACTTCGCGGCGAAGGCTCGGTGGAACACCGCCAATACGCGCGTTGATGTCTCGGGCGCCTGGGCGGATGACCGCTACGATGTGCCGCTCGCCTGGTGCAATCGCGGCGAATGTGCCGATTCAGGCCAGGTGTATCAGCCATTCAGGATGGACACGAGCGAGTACGGCGCGCGGACCGACTCGAAGAAGAGTTATGTGGCCGCGCAGGCCCGAACGACGCTCTCGCCGCGATTTGCCTGGAGCGCGCGCGGGTCCTGGTTCCACACCGACTTCACCGATGTGCGGCATACCATGAGCGAGTACGGCATCGGCAATCGCTTCGGGCTGGCGGGACAGATCGAAGCGCGTCCCGACAGTACGCGTGCAGTCGTCGTTGGCCTCGAAGGAACGTTCTCCGACGTGACCAGCGACATCTTTGGGAAGCATTCACAGTCCGAGTTCGCGGCTTATGGGCAGAGCGAGCAGCGTGCTGGCGCGCTGCGCGTGAGCGGCGGAGCGCGCGTGGACTTTCTGGCCGTCGACGGTGGATCGCTCACCGCCGTCGTCAGCCCGCGGATCGGGTTGACGATTCCCACGGACACCCGAGCGCGCGATGGCGGGATGCTGCGCGCCTCGGTCGGCCGCGGGTTCCGGGCACCGAGCATGGCAGAGCGCTTCGTGCACACGTTCGCGCTGGGATTCGAAGTCATTCCGAATCCGACGCTGAGGCCTGAAACGGCGTGGTCATTCGAGATCGGTCACACGAGCGCGCCGTTGTTTCACAAGCTGCGCCTCGACGCCGCCTTGTTCTGGACGGAGGCGCGCGAGTTGATCGAGCCGCAGATCATCCAGGTAGTGGACAGCACTGGCACGCCGCACATAGAGATCCAACTGCAGAACGTCGTGCGCGCTCGGATCGCGGGGATCGACGCCAACGTGATCGCCGCGCCGATCCCGGGGCATCTCACCACGACACTGGGCTACACCTATCTGTCCACGCGTCGCCAACTGGCCGGCGACACCACCACTGGACCGCTCGCGTTCCGGCCCCCGCACCAACTCACGCTGAGTGCGGATTACGCATTTGGGGTAGCGAGCGTCGGCGCGGACTTCCGGTTCGCGAGCCGGCCCGAAAGCATCGAGCTCGAAGCGTTCGTCGATTCGCGACGCGTTCCCGTGAACGTGCTCGACCTCCGGGCGTCCTGGACGCGCGGGCCCGTCGAGCTACGGCTGCTTGCAACCAACGTGCTCAATTACGTCTACAACCTCGTGCCCGAAACCCTCGCGCCTGTGCGGACGGTTACAGTGACGGCGGTCTGGTCCCATTAGATTACATTTGCGCGTATGAAAAGCACGGTGTTGGGAATTCTTCTGCTCACTGCCGCCTGCAATCGGGGGACGGGCGGCTCTCCGACGTGCGGCATCGCGCTGCTCGCCGGTCCTTCGATGATTACGTCGCAACTCGCCAACGCGCGCGCCGTGGTGACCGATCCGCCCCGCGGCCTTCCCGACTCGCTTCCCGCGCTCGTGATTCAGCAAAAGAACGATCGCGGTGCGGTCATCGTCGGGCGCGACGCGGCGGGGAAGATCTCCATGCAGTTCCGGGGACCGGCGTTTCCAGCGCGCGGCTACGGATTGCTCGTCGTGGACGACACCTCCCAGCGTGCTATGGGCGTTCTGATCCTCGACCAAGAGGATCCGGCCGGCCACCCGGCCATCGGCACCGTGATCGGCGGGAGCGCCGCGCTGAACCTGTACGCCGTTCGCGTCGATTGGGCCAGCGTCAACAATTCTCGCTGCCCTCTCTTCGGCGGTCCCGCGACCCAGACGTCGTGAGCGCGGCTCCTGCCGTTGCAGTGACCGCGCCCCGCCGACAGGTCGATGGCCGCGAGCGCGTCACGTTGAACACCGCATACGTCCGGGCGCTCGAGAGCGCGGGTCTCGTGCCGCTCGCCGTTCCCACCATGTTGGCCGCTGACCGCGCCGCCGCTGCCCTCGCCGCCGTACGAGGACTCGTGCTCACGGGCGGCGAAGATGTTGCGCCCGATCGTTACGGCGCGACGCCGCACCCGCGGCTCGGCGACGTAGATCCGATACGCGACGCCGCCGAGCTCGCCCTCATCGCAGCCGCACGCACCCGGCGACTCCCCGTCCTTGCGATCTGCCGCGGCATTCAGATCCTGAACGTCGCCCTCGGCGGCACGCTCTATCAGGACCTGGACAGCGAGCGGCCGGGACCGGTTGCCCACAGTGACGAGACGAGCCGCCATGCAGTGCGCGTCGAACCCGGCTCGCTGCTCGAGCGCACGCTTCGGACGCGCTCGGCAAGTGTGAACAGCCGGCACCACCAGGCGATTCGCGATCTTGCGCCGGGCCTCAAGGCAGTGGCCTGGGCCGAGGACGGCGTGATCGAGGCTGCGGAGCCCGCCGACGCCGCCGCCCCATGGATCGTTGCGGTGCAGTGGCATCCGGAAGACATGACGGAACGTGCGTTGTTCGAGGGATTCGCGCGGGCGGTCGCTTGACGGCCGTTCTCCACGCCTTCCCCTCCCACGAATGGGTTTCCGCATACGAAGCGGCGATCAACGCGAGTGATGAGTACCGTTCGGCGTCCACGGAGTGGACCCATGGCTCCGTCGCGCTTGTCCTCCCGGCGGCACCTGCGCTCGGCATACCGGACGACATCGCGATCTGGCTCGATCTGGATCGCGGACTGTGCCGCACCGCCCGTCTCGTGAAACGACAGGATGCGCAGCAGGCGCCGTTCATTCTCACGGCGGAATACCAATATTGGAAGCAGATCATCAAGAAGGAGCTCGGCCCCATCGCCGGAATCATGCAGCGCAAAGTCGCACTGCAGGGTTCGTTGCCGATTGTGGTGCGCTTCATAAAGTCCGCCGAAGCGTTGGTGGACGCAGCGACCCGCGTGCCGACGCGCTTTCTGGACGAGGGCGCGTGAAGGGCTCAGTTGCGGACATTCTGTCGCGGCTGACCGCGCTGTCCCAGGAGCTCGCGGGCGCATTTCGTCCAACCACCATCGTCGAGATCGTCGCGCGGGTCCTGACCGAGCAGCTGGTACCCGACCGCTTGTCGGTCATGCTGCTCGACGTGGATACCAACCATCTCGCCGTGACCTACCACAATGGCCCGCGCCCTGCGACCACCGATGATCCGCTGCTTCAGCTCGCGCTGCGACGCGGTCCGCTGGTCTTCCCCGACAAGGTCGCCGCGCGCGCGGCCGAGTTGGAGGTGACGGTGGAGAAGCCCGTGCCCACGAGCTGGTTGGGCGTGCCGATCGCGGCAGTCTCGCGCACCATCGGCGCCGTCGCGATGGAGGGCGACAAACAGAATCCCATGGACGACGGCGCGCTGGTGTTCACGCGCGCCGTGTTGGCGCAGGCCGGCATCGCCCTCGAGAATGCGCGTCTGGTCGAGCTGCTCTCGAGCGGCAAGCGGGAATGGGAGCAGACCGTCGATGCGTTCAACCAGGCGATCTGTTACATCGACCCGCATGGCACCGTGCGACGCGCCAATCGGATGTTTGCGGAGCTGATCCGCCTCCCCGTCACAGCTCTTGCCGGCCGTCCCTGGCTCACGCTGCTGCCGCCGGCCTGGGGCGATTCCATCTCGCGGTTGCTCGCGCCCGAGGGGACGAGTGGATCCGTGGAGCTCCGCGCCGGCGAGCGTACCCTGCTCGCCACCGCGATTCCCGCCGGAGAACCGGGCGCGACGGTGCTCCTGTTCGAGGACCAGACCGAGAAGCGCCGGCTGCAGGACCAGTTGCTCCAGTCCGAAAAGATGTCGGCGATTGGCCAGCTCATTGCGGGCGTCGCACACGATCTCAACAACCCGCTCGCGTCGGTGGTGGGATTCAGTGACCTGCTCGGCGAAGCCCCCGACGTGCCGCCACGACTGGCGGAGCCGCTAGCCGTGATTCGCCAGGAAGCCGAGCGCGCGTCCGCGATCGTGCGCAACCTGCTCTCGTTCGCGCGCCGCCAGGAGGGCGAGCGTCAACTGCAGTCGATCCGCCCCATTCTCGAGTCGACGCATCAACTCCTGAAGAACCAGCTGCTCGCCGCGCGTATCGAGCTGACGCTCACGTTCGAGCCCGGCTTGCCGGAAGTCGAAGTGCACGCGAACCAGATCAAGCAGGTCTTCGTCAACATCATCAACAACGCCGCCCAGGCCATCGCGACCACCCGCTTCAAGAGCGGCGGCGGCCGCATCGACATCGTGACCAGGTGCGAGCCGGACGGCCTGTCCGTGAACATCTCCGACAACGGACCGGGAATTCCCGAGGCCGTCGCGCACCGCGTGTTCGAGCCGTTCTTCAGCACCAAGTCCGAAGGCGAAGGCACCGGCCTCGGCCTGTCGATCTGCCTCGGCATCGTCAAGGAACACGGCGGCGACATCAGGGTCGATCCAGGCGGCGCCGGTCGAGGCGCTACATTCGCGGTGGAATTGCCTACAGGAGTCCGCGCGGACCTAGGCCAGTTGGCGGGAGCCAACGACTCCGAGAGCCCATCACGCGGCGGGAGCCCAGAACGGGCCGAGCACCTGCGGGTACTCGTGGTGGATGATGAGCCGCACATTCTGCATTACATGCAGGCCACACTCGAGAGCTGGGGCCATGAAGTCGCAGTCGCAAACGACGGTAGCCAGGCGCTGAAGCGTGCCTTGATGCAGCCATTCGACCTGATCATCTGCGATCTGCGAATGCCACGCCTCGGCGGCCGCGAGATGTTCCAGACTCTCGCACGCATGCACCCCACCGTGGCCGATCGGATCATCTTTGCCACGGGCGACACGGTCCGCGGCGACACGCTGCAATTCCTCGAACAGCTGGGCCGTCCCTTCCTGCAAAAGCCCTTCAAGCTCGATGCCCTGCGCCGCGTACTCGCCGGAGTCGTGAAGGTCCCCGCCTAACCGGCGCTGATGCGCGTCCTGCAGGTCGATTCGGGCCGTGACTGGCGCGGTGGCCAGCATCAGGTCTGGCTGCTGTGCCGCGAGTTGGCGCGCCACGGCGATGTCGCGCAGGCACTCGTCACAAAACAAGGAAGTGAGCTCGCCCAACGCGCCACGGCCGCCGGGATCGAAGTGCTCGGTACAACCTGGGACATCGGGCTCGACCCGCGGGCCTGGTGGCGGCTGCGCCGCACCATCGCGGCCTTCCGGCCGGACATCATCCATGTCCACGACAGTCACTCGTTGGCTCTCGCCGCCACGGTGGCAAGCGGGCGTACCATGGTGGCGACACGACGTGTCGAATTCCGGATCGGTCGCTTTGGTGCCTGGCGCCGACCCGATCGGATCATCGCCGTCTCGGAAGCGGTGAAACGTGTCTTGATCGCCGACGGTATCGCCCAAGACGCAGTGGTCGTGATTCCCGACGGCATCGATGTGGCCGCGGTGCGCCAGGCCGCCCAGCCGCCGCTCGACGTCCGCGGCGAGCTTCATATCCCCGCGTCCGCTCCGCTTGCCGTGAACGCGGCGGCGCTGACGGGGGAGAAGGATCACCGCACGTTGATCCGTGCCGCCGCCCACGCGCGTGCCACACGCCCGGACCTGCATTGGGTGATCGCAGGCGAGGGCAGGCTCCGCGAGTCGCTCACCGGTGAGATCAGCCGCCGTGGTCTGAGCGATCGTGTGCACCTCATCGGACACGTCGACCGCGTGGACGCGCTAATCGCCGCCGCGACGGTGTTCGTGCTCTGTTCGCGCAGCGAAGGCCTGGGCAGCGTGATCTTGAACGCCTTGGCACTGGAACGACCTGTCGTGGCGACGGCGGCCGGCGGCGTTCCGGAGATTCTGCCGCCCGAGGCCCTGGTTCCTGTCGAGGCACCAGAGGCGTTGGCGCAAAGGGTCATAGAGGTGCTCGACCATCCCGCCACGATCCCGTTGCCGCCGCGCTTCACGGCACACGCCATGGGACAGGGAGTCTTGGACGTCTATAGGGGCCTTCTCTAGATTGCAGGGCCATGATCTACGTATGCGTTCCCGTCCATAATGAGGCCACCACCGTCGGACTCGTGCTGTGGAAAGTCCGGCAGGTCTTCACCGCCTTCGAACGCGAATACCAGATCGTTGCTTGTGACGACGCCTCCACGGACAGCACCGCCGACGTCCTGGCCTCGTATGCGCGCGTGTTGCCCCTCACGGTCATCAAGCACAAAAGCCGGCAGGGCTATGCCCGGAGTCTCGAGGAGTTGCTGCGGCTGGCGCTGCAGCGCACCGACCGTCCCAAGCGCGACTGTGCGATCACGCTGCACGCCGATTTCGTGCACGCGCCGGAAACAATGGAAGAGATGGTGAAGCGGCTCGAATCCGGGTCTGATCTGGTCGTCGCCGAACAACATCGTGAGAAGGGGATGCGGGCCTGGCCGGAGCGCTGGGCGCGGCACTGGGCGCCTCGCCTGCTGCGAGTCGGCGGCGGGGTGAAGGACTCGATCTCCGGGTTTGTCGCGCTCCGCCTCATCGTGCTGCGCCAGGCGACGCGCGGCGGAGCGGCCGATGCGCCGTTGCTGACCACCGAAGGCTGGGCAGCGAACGCCGAGCTGCTCGCCCGGCTGGGCGCGCACGCGCGACGGATCGAGTTGGTTTCGAGCGATGCGCGCTACGATCTCAAGCAACGTCCGTCGCGGTCCAGTCCCTGGCAGCAACTGCTCGCCGCCTGGCGCTCGCGGGGCCTGATCAGCGCGGTCCGCAAAGGCGCCGGCATGGCCGTGCTGGTCCTCCCGCTGCTCGGGCTGGCAAGCCGCGCGCGGGCGCAAGACTCGGTTTCGCCGGTACCACCGCAAACCATTGTGCATCCGATACCAGCCGTGACCTTCCCCGTCGGAGAGCGCTTCTCGTACAGCGCCAAGTATGGAGTGTTCAGCGTCGGGAACGCGGCGATGGAGGTCATGGGGATCGATACCGTGCGCGGCGTGGAGACGGTGCATATCCGGTTTCGCATCTCCGGCGGCGCACTCTGGTACCATCTCGACCAAACGATCGAATCGTGGGTGGGACGTTACGACTTTCAGTCGCGGCGCTACTCGTCCGTGCAGGACGAGCGCGACAAGCATCGCGAGCATCGCTACGATATCTATCCAGACTCGGGCTTCTATAGAGAAGAAGGCAAGGACACGACCTTCGCAACGGTGCTCGAGCCGCTCGACGATGCCGCCTTCCTCTATTGGATCCGGACGGTGCGGCTCGAGATCGGAAAGCGGTACGAGTACGCGCGCTATTTTCGTCCCGACCGCAATCCCGTCATCATCGAAGTCCTGGGGCGTGACAAGGTGAGCGTGGCGGGTAAGAAGTGGCGCGCCCTCGTCGTGCGCCCGAGAATTCCGCAGGGACGTGGGATCTTTGCCGAGAAGTCGGAGACCAGGATCTGGCTGTCGGATGACGCGCAGCGCATCGTGCTCGCAATCCAGTCCAATTTCTCGTTCGGTCAGGTGACGCTGAAGCTCAAGGACTACAAGGTCCCAGGAGTGACTCAGCCATGACTGAGTACCGCGAAGCCGATTTCTCGCGTCTCAAGACAGTCCCCGTTGCCAAACGCCGGAACAAAGTCGATGCCTCACTCCTCGCCCACCCCCCTCGATCCTCCGACCGCTCCTTCTCCGCCTTCATCGAGGCGCTTCCCACGATTCTCGCCGCGCAGGATCTGCGTTACGTCGTAGACCAGATCGTTGCGGCAACAGGAAAGCGCGCCATCGTCGCGATGCTGGGCGGGCATGTGATCAAAGTGGGACTCGGGCCCCTGTTGATCGCCATGATGGAGCGGCGCGCCGTCACCGCGATCGCCATGAACGGCAGCGCTGCGATCCACGACTTCGAGCTTGCCGCCTATGGAGGCACGAGCGAGGACGTCGCCGCCGGTCTCGGCGACGGCACGTTCGGCATGGCGGAAGAGACCGGTCGTGAGATGAACGCGGCGTTGGCGCGCGGCGCCAAAGCCCAACAGGGCGCCGGCGAGGCGCTATCCGAGTACCTGAGCGCCCGCAACGAGCTGCCCGGCCGAGACGTTTCGGTGCTGCTCGCGAGTCGGGCCAACGGCGTTCCGGTCACGGTTCACGCCGCACTCGGCGCCGAGATCATTCACCAGCATCCCACGGCCGATGGCGCGGCGATTGGGGCAACGAGTCATCGGGATTTCAAGCGCCTCGCCGGCATCCTGCCGGATCTCGACGGCGGCGGCGTGGTATTGAACCTGGGCAGCGCCGTCCTGATGCCCGAAGTCTTCCTCAAGGCGCTGACCGTCGCGCGCAACCTGAACGGCGGCCGTCCCAAGAACTTTACGGCATGCGATTGTGACATGCAGCGCCATTATCGGCCGCGGGTGAACGTGGTCGAACGCCCGACGCTGGCCGGAGGACGCGGCATTCAGTTGACGGGGCACCATGAAATCCTGTTTCCCATGATTGCGTGGGCGGTTCTCGAGCGGCTGGAAGGGCGATAGGGCGCAGCCGTGCTGCGTTCCTGCCTTAACATCGCGTTGGTGTTCGCAAGCACCGCGTGTGTGTCACGGACGCAAACCGTCACGCCGGGGGAAGTCACCGCGGTTGGCGCGAGCGGCGGAACCGACGACGTGCAGTCGATCGTCCGACTCGCGCTCGACCTCGACGCTGCGGGGAACACGCAAGCGGATACCTTGTACGAACCGGACGCGCTGATAATCGGCAATGCGCGCGTTCGCCTCGCGGCGCCGCGGTTTGCGGGAATCTCGGTCGGTCCGGGCCGTGTGACCGCGACGGTGGCGAACGCGACGGTCGAGGGCCGTGTGGCGTGGGTCTTAGTGGATTATCGCTGGACGAATTCGGTGGAGCGGCGGGCTGAAGCCGGCCGGGCGACGATCATTCTGGAAAGACGGGGTAACGGCGGCTGGAAAATCGTGCATGCACATTCCAGCCAGCCGTTGCCGTGGGAGCCTTAGGAGGACGAACGACCCTTGATCATGTCGCGAACGCGGTCCGCGGTGCTCGGGCTGACGAGCCGCAACACCATATAGACCACGAAGCCGAGAAATGCGAGCCAGAGAATCGTCATCGCGAGGCCGACCAAACTACCCAGAATGCCGAACGCCAGCTTGAGACCGAGCCAGGCAAGGACGGCGAGAATTGCGAACCCCAGAATGCTCCGGAACATGATTTCCTCCCTGGTGTCCGGTGCGTGTGCAGCGTACGGCTAAATGTCGCACAAAGTTTCGTCCTGTGAAGTACTGGTCGCGGGCGGCGGCATCATCGGCGCCGCTTGTGCACGAGCGCTGGCCCAACGCGGCCTGAAGGTCGCGGTCTGCGAGCCGGGGCCGGATCCCGCCGCGGCGTCGGCAGCATCAGCCGGAATTCTGGGGCCGCAAATCGAGCGCACCGACGAAGCGCTGCGTGCCCTGGGCCTGCGCGCCCGTGACCTCTACGACACCCTCGGCGTTGCGCTCGCCGACTCGACCGGCATCGACATCGGCCTCTGGCGCGAAGGGATCGCGTCACTCGCTTTCGACGAAGCGGAAGCGGAGCGTCTGCGCGAGGCCGTGGCGGATCAACGGCAGGCCGGCCTGCGCTGCGACTGGCTCGAAGCCGCCGACGTAGCCGAACGTTTCCCCGCGGCCGCGCCTTGTCTCGGCGCGATGTTCGCACCTGAGGATGGCGCGGTCGACGCCCCTGCCCTGACCCGCGCGCTGCGGGCGGACGCACAACGGTTGGGCACACGGACCTTCGTCACACGCGTCAATCGCATCAACACGATTCTGGGTCGCGTGACTGGCGTCGAGATTCCTGCCGGAAAGATCAAGGCGGAACACGTGGTTATCGCTGCCGGCGCGTGGTCGACGCAAATCGATCATCTGCCGCGGCACCTTCCGGTCGAACCCGTGCGTGGGCAGATGGCGGCCGCGCCGTGGCCCGACAACATGCCGCGGACAGTACTGTACTACGACCACGGCTATGTGCTGGCGCGCAGCGGCGAAGCGATTTTCGGCAGCACAATGGAGAGAGTGGGATTCGATGGCAGCGTCACACAGGCGGGCATCGCGGAAATCACGGCTTCTGCAAGGCGCATGATTCCTCAGCTGCCGCCCGAACCCACACGTACCTGGGCCGGCCTGAGACCGCTGACACCGGACGGGCGTCCCATCGTGGGACCCGATCCGGACGTACGCGGCCTGTGGTATGCAACCGGCCATGGTCGTAACGGCGTGCTCCTCGCCGGTCTCACGGGAGAAATCATCGCCAGCCTCGTCGCGACGGGTGAATCGGAGGTGGAGATTGCCTCGCTAGCCCCGGAGCGCTTTACTTCCTAGGATGTTCAGCAGTTGTGCGTTTTGTAATGCCGCATTTGACGGAGATGGCGGACCTTCGGGCCTCGGTGTCGGTCGCCGCATCGCATTCGATGAATGGAAGGGACGGCTCTGGGTCGTCTGCCCCCGCTGTAGCCGCTGGAATCTCACCCCGTTTGACGACCGTCTGGAACGCATCGAAGCCGTGGCACGCGCCGCCAGCCAGGGACGCGTCGCGGCATCCACCCTTCAGGTCTCGCTGATCCGCTGGGAGCGCTACGACTTTGTGCGCGTCGGCAAGCCGCCGCGCATCGAGTTGGCAACCTGGCGCTACGGCGAGCGACTGCGCAACCGGCAGCGCGAGCGCATGAAGGTGGTCGTTCCGCTCACCGTCGCCGCCATTGGCCTCGGCATCGCCGCGAACGTCGCGGCGGGCGGCGGATTCGGCGTCATCGTCTGGAATGTTCACCGCATCGTCGACAGGATCTACGTTGGGCTCGTGGGTCGCCGGCGCGTGACGCTAACAGAGCCGCCGATTTGCGCGCATTGCGGGAGCGTCATGGTGCTCCGCGCCAAGCATGTGCAGTACGCGCGCGTTGTGCCCGACCGGCACGCCGACATGGCAGTGCTATTGAGCTGCCCTAACTGTCGCCAGGAGGCCGCTCAGCTGACGGGACAGGATGCCGTCCAAGTCCTGCGTCAGGGGCTCACGTTCCTGAACCTCGACCGTGGCGGCCGCCGCCGCGCGGAAGACGCTGCTCGCGAAGTCGATTATGTGGGCGGTGCCGATCATCTTGTGCGCGACATCGCGCGCCGCGAGCTCACCCTGCGCTCGTTGCGTCCCGAACGCGGGCTCGCGTTCGAGATGGCGATCGATGAGCGAGCAGAGGTGGAGGAGCTCGAGCGCCAGTGGAAGGAGGCCGAGGAGATCGCCGATATCGCCGACGGGACGCTTGGCACGTCGACGGAGGTCGAGAACGAGTTACGCAGACTCAAGAACGAGAGAGGAGATCAACCGTCTGGTTGAAAAATGGGCTACCCCACCCCCTCAGCAATGACTATCTTCGACGTCCATGGCTGCCCCCCTCGTTCAGATTCTGCCTTCCACCGCTACCGAGCCTCGTAAGCCCGCTTGGCTGAAGGTGAAAGCGCCGGGGGGCCCCAACTACGTCAGCCTCAAGCATATGATGCGCGACCTCCGGCTGCACACCGTCTGCGAGGAGGCGCACTGCCCCAACATCGGCGAATGCTGGGAGCATAAAGCGGCCACCTTCATGATTCTGGGGGACGTGTGCACGCGCAATTGCGCCTATTGCGCCGTCGCGCATGGAACGCCCGCTCCGCTCGATGCGGGCGAGCCCAAGCGCCTGGCCGATGCGGTCGCGCAGATGGGGCTCAAGCACGTCGTCATCACCAGCGTCGATCGCGACGATTTGCCAAACGGCGGCGCGGAGGTTTTCGCGGACTGTATTACGGAGATTCGGCTGCGACTGCCGCAGACGTCGATCGAGGTTCTGATCCCCGATTTCAAAGGCAATCCCGCAGCGCTGCGCCTCATCGTCGATGCCAAACCAGACATCCTCAATCACAATCTCGAAACGATCGCACGGCTCTATCGCATTGCGCGCCCCGGTGGCCGCTACCCGCGTGCGCTCGAGTTGCTGGATCGTGCCAAGGATATGAATCCCGAGCTGCTCACCAAGTCCGGCATCATCTGCGGACTAGGCGAAGATTGGGACGAGCTGCTCGCCGCCATGCGCGATTTGCGGGCGGCGCGCGTCGACATTCTCACCATTGGCCAGTACCTGCGGCCCTCCGACCAGCACCTACCCATCGCGCGCTGGTACACGCCGGACGAATTCGCCGAGCTCAAGCGCTACGGCTTGGCGCTCGGCTTTCGGCATGTCGAGTCGGGTCCGCTGGTGCGGTCGAGCTATCACGCCTGGGAGCAAGTGGAGGCCGCTACGCGATGACCGCAACCGCCAGGTCCACGAAACCCGCGGCAACACAGTCCGCCGCCCCTCACGAGCTGCAGCTCACCATGCTGCGACAGATGCTGTTGATTCGCAGGTTCGAGGAAAAGGCAGCCGAAGCGTATGCGCTCGGCAAGATTGGCGGCTTCTGCCATCTCTACATCGGCCAGGAAGCGGTAGCCGTTGGAGCGCTGGCGGCACTCAAGCAAGACGACTACGTCATCTGCTCGTATCGTGAGCATGGCCAGGCCCTGATCAAGGGCATCTCATCGCGAGCGGTGATGGCGGAGTTGTTCGGCAAAGCGACGGGATGTTCGAAGGGCAAAGGCGGCTCGATGCACCTGTTCGATGCCAAGAAGGGATTCATGGGCGGGCACGGCATCGTGGGCGGCCACATTCCGCTCGGCGCCGGACTCGCGTTCGCCAGCAAGTATCAGGGCAGCGACCAGGTGAGCGTCTGTTTCTTCGGCGAGGCGGCAGTCAACATCGGCTCGTTCCACGAGACGCTGAACATGTCGTCCGTCTGGAAGCTTCCGGTCATCTTCCTCTGCGAGAACAACCGTTACGGCATGGGCACCGCGTTCGAGCGCGTCGCGGCGGTCACCGACATCGTCGAGCACGCGTGTAGCTACGACATGGCGGCCGAGCTCGTGGATGGCATGAACGTGTTGACCGTTTATGAGGCGACCCGCCGCGCCGTCGAGCGCGCGCGCAAACAGAGTCAGCCGACGCTGCTCGAGGTGCGGACCTACCGGTACATGGGCCACTCGATGTCTGACCCATTGCATGGCGTATATCGGACCAAGGACGAGGTCGAAGAACAAAAGGCGCGCGACCCCATCACGCAGCTGGCCGGCAAACTCAAGGACGATCGGGTGATCGACCAGGCGGGACTGGACGCGATGGACGCAGAGGTTCACGCGGAGGTCGAAGACGCCGTGAAGTTCGCGGACGAAAGTCCCGATCCCGATCCGGGCGAGCTCTATACCGACGTGCTGGTCGACTGATGGCCACGCTCACGTACCGGGACGCCCTCAATCAGGCGCTGCGTGAAGAGATGCAGCGCGATCCGAACGTCTTTTTGATGGGCGAGGAAGTGGGGGTCTATCAGGGCGCCTACAAGGTGAGCCGCGGTCTGCTCGAGGAGTTTGGGCCAAAA
The DNA here is from genome assembly GCA_036558345.1 of Gemmatimonadales bacterium. GTDB lineage: Bacteria > Gemmatimonadota > Gemmatimonadetes > Gemmatimonadales > GWC2-71-9 > 20CM-2-65-7. The sequence continues at coordinate 34,985 of DATBFV010000027.1, forward strand.
CGCATCGTCGATACACCGATCGCAGAGTTGGGCTTCGCGGGAATCGGGGTCGGAGCCGCAATGGGTGGGCTCCGGCCCGTGATCGAGTTCATGACCTGGAACTTCGCGGTGCTGGCGATGGACCAGATCGTCAATTCGGCGGCGAAGATGCTGTACACGTCCGGCGGCCAGATCCCGATGCCGATCGTCTTCCGCGGTCCGAATGGCGCTGCGCTCCAGCTGGGATCGCAGCACTCTCAGGCCTGGGAGAGCTGGCTGTCGCACATCCCCGGCCTCAAGGTCGTCGCCCCTGCAACCCCGGCCGATGCCAAAGGCCTCCTGAAGTCGGCGATTCGCGACAACAATCCGGTCATCTTCCTTGAAGGCGAGATGCTGTACAACCTCAAGGGCGACGTCCCGGATGGGGAGCACATCGTCCCGATCGGGAAAGCCGAGGTGAAGCGCGAGGGAACGGACGTCACGCTCGTCTGCCACTCCAAGACGCTGTCTGTCGCACTCAAGGCCGCCGAGCAGCTCGCCGAGCAGGACGTGAAGGCAGAGGTGCTCGATCTGCGCTCGCTGCGCCCGTTCGATGAGGCGGCGATCCTCCAGTCCGTGCGGAAGACGAACCGGGCAGTCGTTGTCGAGGAAGGCTGGCCGCACGCTGGGATCGGAGCCCAGGTGGTCGATCTGATCCAGCGCGAAGCGTTCGATGACCTCGATGCACCGGTGCAGCGCGTGAACCAAGCCGACGTCCCGATGCCGTACAACAAGCATCTCGAGCGCGCCGCCAAAGCGTCGCCCGAGAAGGTCGCCCAAGCCGCGCGCCACGTGCTCTACCTCGAGTAGATCCCGCCATGGCCACGAAAGTTCACATGGAGGCGCTCTCGCCCACGATGGAAGAGGGCCGCCTCGTGAAGTGGACCAAGCACGAGGGTGACCAGGTCAAATCCGGTGACACGCTCGCCGAGGTCGAGACCGACAAGGCGGTGATGGAGCTGGTGGCCCGCGCGGACGGCTCGCTGATCAAGATCGTCGTCCCCGAGGGGCAGACGGTCCCCGTGGGCAATGTGGTCGGCTATATCGGCGCGGCGGGGGAGAAAGTCGACGGGGCGGGAACGGGAACGGGAACGGGAGCGGGAAGCGGGAAGCGGGAAACGGGAAACGTGGCGCCTGCTGCACCGTCGGCTCCCGCTCCAGCTCCAAAAGCCCCATCAGAAGCGGTGGAACGGCTCCCGGCCGCCGGCCCGACGGTTACCGATCGCATCAAAGCGTCACCCCTCGCGCGGAAGATCGCTCAGGACTCTGGAGTCGATCTGCGCTCGGTGGTCGGGTCAGGGCCGGGTGGGCGGGTGATCAAGAAAGACGTGGAAGGCGGCCGTCAGCCGGGAGCCGTCCGTTCCGTGTCGGCCGCGGCCTCCGTTCCTGGGAGCGTACGGCTGCCGGCTGCCGGCGCCCCGTATGAAGACGTCCCCCTCACCCAGATCCGGAAGACCATCGCCAAGCGGCTGG
>DATBFV010000028.1:0-5751 GCA_036558345.1 Gemmatimonadales bacterium
TCAATCCGCGCGGCGCGCACGGCATCCGCGGGCTCGAGACCACGACGTCGCGCTTCTTCTGCAGCCAGCGCCAGGTGCAGCCGGAGCTCCTCTTCCAGGTCAGCGTCGCGCCGGCTTGGAAGCAGCGTTCCCCGGAGACGGTGAATCCATTCGCGAAGGAAGCGCCTGCGATCTTCCTGCGTCATGCCTCGCCGCGCAGCAGCGTGTGGATGATGCCCGCCATCCGGTCCCAGGCGTCTTTTTCACTGGCGAGCTGACGCCGGCCTGCCGACGTGACGCTGTAAAACCTCGCCTTGCGATTGGTCTCCGTGGTGCCCCACTTCCCGCGAAGCAGGCCACGCTGCTCCAGCCGCATCAATGCGGGATACAGCGTGCCCATATTGAGCTGCAGCGCGCCGCTCGACATCTGCTCAAGACGAGCGGCAATGGCGTAGCCGTGTCGTGGCCCGAGCGAATCCAGCGTCTGCAGGACCATCAGGTCGAGCGTCCCCTGCAGGACGTCAGCCTTTGGTCGCGCTCTATTAGACACGCCAATGGAATATCATCTGCCGCATTAGACTGTCAAATGAGACGGAAGAGTGCGGGAGAAAGTTTGCCGTGACCGCTGCACGGCGTTGCCGCTGGGTTGCTGAGACATCGGCCTACGCTCGTTGGGCTGGCCTCGCACCAGGGCCAAGCGGTGGAGGATACGGAGGACTCCACCGCGAAGCGAGAGGAGATGACTCTGATTTTCACCAGTTGGAACCTCATCAGTCGGTTCCTGCGGCGCATCGACGTGCTGCGACGAGCCGCATAGATGTCAGCCATCCTGACACGCTGCGCCGTTATGGTTGATTTGAGCGCGATCAGGTCTACTCCTGGCGTAGCGATCGCGCGGGGTCGATCCCCAACACTCGCCGAGCGGGGACGTAGCACGCCGTCAGCGCGACCAGTCCGAGACCAGCGCTCACCGCTGCAAGCGTCAGAGGATCCAACGGCGACACGCCGACCAGGACGCCGCGAATCAGCCCGCTCGCGATATAAATGCCCGGTGCGCCGATCAACACGCCGAGGACGATAAGCTGTGCACCCTCGCCGACCACGAGACGAACGACGCGGCCCGGATCGGCGCCGAGCGCCAGCCGAACGGCGAGCTCGTGACGGCGCCTTGTGACGGATCCTGACACGACGCCGAACAGTCCGACAGCCGCGAGCAACAGCGCGCCGAGCGCGAACCCGGCGACGAGCACCGCGCTGAGCCGCTGCTGACGGAGCGCATCGCCGACGATCTCTTCCATGGTCTTCACATCCGCGAGCGCGACGCGCGAATCGATGCGCCGGATCGCCTGCCGGGCTTCAGGAATCAGGCTGGCCGGGTCTCGGTCGGTGCGCAGCACGAATGACAGATTTCGGTACTCCGTGTCCTCGGCTCGCACGAAGAACTGCGGGCGGCCGTCTTGATGGACGTCATAGAGCCGAGCCTGCTCGACGACGCCGACGATCGTCAGCAATTGATCGTCCGACGAAAACTTGGCGCCGAGGGGGTTACCGGTGGGGAAAAACTGTTCCGCGAGATGGCGATCGATCAACGCTTCGCGGACACCTTCCTGGCGAACGCTGGTGAACGCACGGCCCGCCAGCACTCGCATTCCCATGACGTCGATATAGTTTGCGCGCGCACCGATCATGTCGACGAGCGGGTTGTCCCGAGCGGGATCCCCGGTATTGCCGGGCGCTCCGGGGATCGCAAGGGTTTCCTGATTGGCGGAAGCCCTGAGCGGCAACGCCGACGCGCCGCTCACTCCCCTGACGCTGGGTATGGCCGCCAGCGCCTGGTCGACGCGGTCCTGAAACATGAGGACGTCAACGGTTTTCGGGAAAAGCTGGCCAGGCGTCGGCACGCGCATCGTGAGGATGCCCTCCGGCCTGAACCCGAGGTCTGCGCGCAGCAGGCGCTCGAAGCTGCGCACGACGAGTCCAGCGGTGCTGAGCAGAACCAGCGACAGGGCCACCTGCGTCACGACCATGCCGCGGCGCATGCGCCCGCGAGCGCCCCCGCCGCGAACGGCGCTGCCGGCGAGCAGGGATGCGAGATTCGTCCGTGTGGCCCATACCGCCGGCGCGATCGCTGCAAGAACACCGAGTAGCACCCCGACGCCGATGACTATTGCGGCAATGCGCCAGTCGACCGCGACCGCGCTACGGCGCGGCAGATCCAGCGGAGCCAACGCCACCAGCGCGCGCGTGCCCCAGGCGGCCGCGATCGATCCGATCGCGCCGCCCAGAAGACCGAGCACGGCGCCTTCGAACAGCGTCGCTCGCATGATGGCGACGGTGTTCGCTCCCAAGGCGCGCGACACCGCGAACTCATGTTCACGCTGCGCTGCGCGTGCGAGCAGTACCGAGCCGAGATTGACCATCAACACGAGCACCATGAATGCGCCGGCGAAACCGAGAACGAGAAGCGCCGGTCGGACGCGTGAGACCAGATCGGGCTTGAGTCCCACGGGATACAGCCTGAGGCCGCGTCCCTGGAAGTCGCGCACGTCAATGCCTCTTCCGATTGCGTCGACCGCGGAGGCGACGGCCTGCGGCGACGTGCCGCGGCGCGCGCGAACCAGGCCCCCGAATGATCCCCCGCGCGGATCCGTCTCCGCGAGATTCACGTTCAGTGTGGTGTACGCATCGGCACGCTGCGGCGGTCCAAGGCTCGCGTTTCGCATGAAGGTGAAGTCCCGCGGCATGACGCCGATGACCGTATACGGCTGTCCGTTCAGCCGCACGACCGTTCCTAGGATGCCCGGATCGCTGCCCACACGATTCCACAGCTCGTACGTCAGTACAATCACGGGTGGGCCAGCGGGACCGCCTTCATGTGGGACAAAGCTACGACCGAGCACAGGCGGCACCCCGAGCAGGTCGAACAGATTGGGCGACGTGGCCATCACGGAGATTTCGGTGGGCTCGGCGCCCTCTCGGATCGAGAACGTGGTGAGCTGCCGCTGTAACGCGGCCGCATCATCGATGACGCCACCTGCCTTCTGCAGTTCCGCGACGTTGGTGCCGCTGAGCCATCCGCGCTTCATGTCGAGAATGGGGCCGTAGTCGCGCCAGACGAAGTACAGGTCGTCCGGGTCCTTGTAGGGCATTGGATCGATCAAAATCTTCTGGACGACCGTGAACACGACCGCGAACGTGCCGAGGCCAACCGTAAGGGTGGCCACCATGGACGCCACCATGCCCGGCGATCGCATGAGTCGCCGGGTGGCCAGCTCGACATCGCGGCCCCAGTTGCCGCCACGACGCCACGACACCGCGGGACGCGCCCGCTCGCCTGGACCATTGCGCAGCGAATCCGCACACGCGCGCACCCACACGCCCGCGAGCCGGACGACACCGCCGCGGTTCACGGCGTCACGCGCGCGATCGCGGTAGGCCTCCACCACGGCGTCGCCCATCTCGTCCCGGAAGTCAGCGGGATAGAGCCGCAGCAGGAGTCTGAACCAGCGCTCCGACACGTTGATCAGGCGATCGGTCTTCATTTTGTCCCTTTCACGAGCAGACCCCCGACCCGCACCGCCCGCATCAAGGTTTCCAGCCGCCGCGCCTCGGCCCGAGCGACGCGGAGCCCGAGAGTGGTGATGCGGTAATAGTTGCGACGCTCGTCATTCGCCTCGGGCGCCGGTCGGCGGGCCGCCGCCTCGATCAGGCGGTTCTCGACCATACGCGCCAACGCCCGGTACATGTTTCCAACGTCCGGCACTGCCGTCTCGTCACGCGCCTGAATATCCTGGATGATGCCGTAGCCATGACGCTCGCCCGCGGCGAGGCTGAGCAGGATGTGAAACTCCACCGACCGCAGCGGCAGCTGCGAACCACTGAGCCGGCTCCGATCCTTATCCATTCCCATGATGTCCCCGCCAGCCATTGGTTGAGGTCTGGCAGATATATGTATCACGCATATATTTGCATGTACCACGCATATACATTGGTGTCAAGGTCAAGGCCGGGGAGTCAGCACGTGGCAACCGGTGAGCCGCATTTTCGCGAGTTGGAACCAGCTGGTGAGCTGGCTGCGCCAAATCCAAGGGCTCGGCCGAGCCGCATAGTCCATCTGGCTGCGGTCGGTTTCGGGTGCGCCGGTTGCTGAACACTGCGGCGTCACACAGGACCGACCACCTGCTCAACTCCGACGGGCAAGTGGGATCAGTCAGCCCGGAGCGCCATGGTCGGACTGATACTCGCGGCCCGTTGCGCTGGAATCCAGGCTGCCGCCAGGCCCACAGACGCGAGCGCGAGCATCGCCACTCCGAGCGTCGCCGGGTCGTGAGCTGATACCCCGAACAGCAGGCCCGAGACGTACTGCGCGCCCAAGAGACTGATCGGGACTCCGACAGCGACGCCGACGCACATCAGGGCAGCGACTCGCCGCACGATAAGGCCGACCACGCCGGCCCGGCTCGCACCTAAGGAGATGCGGATGCCGATTTCCGTTCGCCGTGCTCCGACGCCGTATGACACGACACCGTAGAGTCCGACGCCCGCCAATATCAGTGCGAGGCCCCCGAACAACGCGGCGAGCACGGCGAGCATTCGCTCGCGCGCCACCGCCGCGGAGAAATCGTCCGCCAGGAGGTGGGCTCTGAGTTCCAGATCCCGATCAATATCGGTGATCGCGGTTATGACCGCCTGAATCAGATACGCCGGCGACTCACTCCCGGCTCTGACACTGATCGGACCGAATGCATGTGCCGACGGCAGGTACATCGTCGCAGGCGAGCCTTCACGGAGCGATGTGTAGACGGCGTCCCGCACGACTCCGACAATGGTCAGGTCCGGCTGTCGATCATCGGGGCCTCCAACCTCTCGAATGGATCGGCCTATGGGATCCCCATCGAAGTACCGTCTGGCCAACGTCTCGTTCACGATGACCACCGCTTGCGGACTCCGCTGATCGAAAACAGAGAAGTCGCGGCCAGCGATGACGGGAATGCCATACGTAGAAAACCACTGCGGACTGACCTCGTTCTTGAGGACCGTTCGATTCTGAATTGGACTCGCCGCGGGACCGACTGGCTCAAGGACCGTATCCCACGCATTGTTGCTCATCGGTGCGTTGGACGAGTACGCCGCGTCCGCTACGCCCGGCAGTGCACGGATCGCAACCAGGATGCGGTCGCGGTCGTAGACGGCCTTCCGATTGTCTGACGCATTTGCGCTGTGCCGGGCGTCGACGGCCACCACGATGACGCGTTCGCGATCGACACCTGTGTCCTGCCCGTTCAGCGCGGTGAACGTGCGCACGAAGAGACCAGCAGCCACCACGAGCACGAGACACAACGAAAGTTGGAACGCCACCAGCGCGTTGCCCAGCGCGCGGGGGCCATGACCGGCAGATCCTCGACCGTGTTTCAGCGCCTGAATTGGATCAACCCTCGTCGCGCGAAAGGCCGGTACCGTCCCGAAGAGCAGGGCCACGGCGATGGCCACGCCTCCCGTGAAACCGAGGACGCGCCAGTCGATCGACAGATCAACATAAGGCGCTCCGTTGACTGCGGGAAGCTGTGCCACCAGCCACCCGCCGGCCCAGATCGACATCAGGAGACCGGCCACGGCGCCCAACACCGACAGCACGAGGCTCTCTGCCAGCAACTGACGAATGAGCCGACGTCGCGACGCGCCGAGCGCCACGTGAAGGCTCACGTCCGGGCGGCGGCGTTCCCCATGGGCGAGCATCAGATTGGCGACGTTCACGGACGCGATGAGCAGCAC
>DATBFV010000029.1:0-29480 GCA_036558345.1 Gemmatimonadales bacterium
TCACAAATGGCGTGGGCACGCTCTCCCAGCTGTCGATCCAAAAGGCGGGTCCAGGCTACCGAATGGTCGCCAGCGGCTCCGGCGGCGCCGCGGGCCTCGACTCGGCATTCTCGCCCGCGTTCACGGTGCGTCCGGCGGCCGCGACGAACATGGTGTTCACGCACCTGGACACCCTTCTGACCCTGGGGCAAGTGCTCGACGGAACCGCCGTCCAATTCCAGGACGCATTCGGTAACCAGGCCGACACGCTCTCCAGCGTGACCTTGAGCCTCGGACCGAATCCCTGGGGCGCCACGCTGCACGGCTCGACGACGGAGTTCGGTACGGGGTTGGTGACGTTCGGGCAAGTCTCGATCGATAGGGTGGGCGACTACGGCGTGGTCGCGAGCGCGCCAGGGTTCGCGCCGGAAACGTCCACGACAGTCACCATGGTTATCCCACTGGTCTACACTGTGGCCGCCGGTGGCACGCACTCGTGCGCACTCTCCTACGGGACTACGGGAGGCGAAAACGCCTTGTGCTGGGGCGCCAACGGCATCGGGCAGCTCGGCCGCCCGGCCAGCGCAGGCGACTCCGTGCCCGCCTTCATCTCGGCCGGCGGGCGCGCGTTTGTGACGCTGGCGCTGGGAGCGGGACACACGTGTGCGATCACCGCGGCGGGCGCCGCGTATTGCTGGGGCGACAATACGGTAGGCGAGCTCGGGAGCATCACGGGAGGATCCGAGAGCGACTCCGCGCAGGCGGTGGGGGGCGGGCACGTGTTCCGCGCCATCGCGGGCGGGGGCAAGCATACCTGCGCGCTGGCCGCGGACAGCACCGCGTATTGCTGGGGCAGCAACTTCTCGGGACAGTTGGGCGATAGCGGCCGCGAGGTCACCACAGGGGTGCCGGTAGCGACGTACGGCGGGCGCAAATACGTCGCCATCGCGGCGGGCGCGAGCCATACCTGCGCCATCGGCGCGGACTCGAGCGCCTACTGTTGGGGCGACGACAGCTTCGGCCAGCTCGGCGACAGCGTGGCGACTGGTACGAGCGACACGGCCGTATTGGTCTCGCGCGGCCACAAGTTCAGGGCGATGATCACGGCCGGCGACAACCACACGTGCGCCTTCGACAAGTTCGGAGCACCGCTCTGCTGGGGTCGTAACAACCACGGCCAGTTGGGAGATCACCTGCTCGGAGTGAACAGCGATACCGCGGTCTTCGTGACCAGTTTCGGCGGGATTGGCACGCTGCTCGTGGCGGGCGGCGATCACACGTGTGGAGCGCATGGCGGCACAACCGCGCTCTGTTGGGGCAGCAATGCCAACGGCGAGCTGGGCTCGGGCACGCCGCCCGCCGACATCGATCAGCCGGCGGCGGTCGCGTTCACCTTCCTGTACGGCGTTGACGCGATCGCTGCCGGCAGCGGGCAGTCGTGCGTAGTCGGGGGCTTCCTGTATTGCTGGGGAAAGAACCAAGCCGGTCAAGTTGGTGATGCGACGACCATCGATCGGTCGCGACCGGTCGCGGTGTTCAAGCAGTAGGGCTCACCGCTGGCAGCGCGCACAGAACGTCGTCGCGCGCAAGTCGATTTTGTGCGTTGCGGTCAGCCGTGTGCCGCAACGCACACATTTTTCTCCGCCCCGGCCGTACACGCGCAATTCGAACTGAAAGCGTCCCGGCTCGCCGGTGCCTCTTCGGTAGTCGCGTAACGTCGTGCCCGCTGACTGGAGCGCGCGTCGCAGCACGTCCACGATCGCCGCGTGCAGTCGTGCGAATTCTTCGAACGACAATTTGCTGGTGGATTTTGCTGGATTGAGCCGAGCGTCGAACAACGCTTCATTCGCATAGATGTTGCCGACGCCGGCGAGCCGCCGCTGATCCATGATTGCTTTCTTGACGGCCGTGCGGGTGCCTTTCAGGCGTTCCGCGAATACGAACGGCGTGAACGTCTCTTCCAGCGGCTCCGGCCCGAGGCGTGCCGTATAGGCGATCCAGCCTTCTTCATCCAGCAGCCAGATCGTGCCGAGACGCCGCACGTCACGGTAGACAAAGATGCGCTCGTCGCTCAGCGTGCACAGCAGCACCGCGTACTTGAGCTCGGCACGCGTCAACGGCTTGTCGTGGATCAAGAAGGATCCCGTCATCCGCGGCTGGATGATCATCCGATGCCCGCTCGCGAGGCGAAACACGGCGTGCTTCGCCCGGCGATAGACCTGCTCGATGGTATTGCCGGTGAGCGTCTTGGTGAGGCGGGCCTTGGTCACTTCCCGCAGTACGTCAGTCTTCCTGAGCTGCACGCGCGCGATCTGCGACCCCTCGAGACGAGGGGCGAGATCGCGCACCATCGTCTCGACTTCAGGCAGCTCCGGCACGCTGGATCTCGCGCCACGCGATGTCGCGCCGCCACGTCTTGCCCTCGAACGCAATCTGCTCGGCGCCGCGGCGGCTCGCTGCCGCGGCCACCGCGACGCTCGGCCCCAATCCCGTTACGCTGAGCACCCGGCCGCCCGACGTCCTCAGCCGGCCCTCGTTGTCGCGATACGTGCCGGCATGAAAGACGATCACGTCGTCGCCGAGGTCGCGAGAGTCAGGCAGCCGAATCGCGACACCTTTCTCGGGATTCTCGGGATAGCCGCGCGCGGCGAGCACGGTAGTGACCGCGGCGCGCTCGACGGTCAGCACCTGCTGGCTGGCCACCGGATTCCAGTTGCGCTGTGCGATGGCCACCAGATGCGCGCTGAACCCGGGTAACAGGGCAGGGAGCAAGGCCTGCGCCTCCGGGTCGCCAAAGCGCGCGTTGAACTCGAGTACCGCCGGCGTGCCGTCGGGGAGAATCATCAAGCCGGCATAGAGGACGCCTTCGTAGGGCGATCCTTGTGCCGCGACTTCACGCAGCACGGGCTCGAAGACTTCCGTGCGCACGCGCGCGACCAACTCGTTGGTCGCGATGCCGACTGGGCAGTACGCGCCCATGCCGCCGGTGTTGGGCCCCGTATCGCGCTCGCCGAGTCGCTTGTGATCCTGGGCGGGTGGGAGAATGACGAGACGTTCTCCGTCAGTTAGGGCCAGCACCGACAGCTCCTCGCCCTGCAGAAATTGCTCGATCACGATCTCCCTGCCGGCCTCGCCGAGCGAGCCTCCCAGCATCGCGCGCGCGATTTCGGCCGCGTCGGCCCGCGTCGCGCACACCACCGCGCCCTTGCCCGCGGCGAGTCCCGACGCCTTGACGACCAGGGGCTCGGCGTGATCGTGGATGTAGGCGAGTGCGGGCGTCAGGTCGGCGAACGTCGCGTGGGCCGCGGTCGGCACGCCGGCCCGACGCATGACTTCCTTGGCATACGCCTTCGAGGACTCGAGCTGCGCCGCCGCCGCGGACGGGCCGAACACGGCGCGGCCCTGCTCGCGGAGGCGGTCGGCGAGCCCAGCGGCGAGCGGCGCTTCGGGACCGACGATGGTGACGTCGATGTCGTGCCGCAGGACGGCGCCGACGATCTGATCGACGGCGGTGGGAGGGATTGCGAGATTCGTGGCGAGCGCCGCGGTCCCGGGATTACCTGGAGCGGCGAAGATGGTGTCGGAGGGTGCGTCGCGTCGAAACGCCCATACGAGGGCGTGTTCGCGACCACCCCCTCCGACGACCAGTACTTTCACCTCTTCTTGAATGCGTCCGAAAACGCCTGGGCGGCCCGCTTGGCGGAATCCACCACATCGTTTACGACGGCTTTGGCTTCCTTCATATAGTGCTCGCGCGCTTCATCGATGTCCTTGTCGATGGGCCGCTCGTCCGCGTCCTTGCCGCGACGGATGTATTCGCCGTTCAGGATCCGCTCGTAGTGCCCCGCTTCGACCCAGCGCTGCAGCTCGGCGGCGCGCAGCGTGTTGAACGGGTGCGTCCGGTCGAGCGTGTTCAGGATCTGGAAGATCCGATCGAGCGCGCCCCCCGTCTCCTCGTACTCCTTGGCTTGGATCAGGAATTCGTTGACATCCATCTGCTTCATGTCGCCGCCGCCGGCCATCTTGAGGTACATGCGCATCGCGGCATGCGGGTCCTGCGTCGCGAGCAGGCCGGCCCGGTCGGACGACAGCTCGCTCTTGCGGAACCACTCGAGGAGCGCGATCCGGATTGGCAGCAGGGCGATCCCCGCGAGGAAAGGCAAGGTCGCAAAGCTGAAGTTCAGGATCAACACGAGAATGGTGTGATACAACGCGTGACCACTCATCACGTGTCCGAGCTCGTGGCCGAGCAGCGTCCGCATCTCGTCGTCATCGAGCAGCTTCAGAGCGCCCGAGTTGATGACGATGAACGGCCGCTCCATCCCGAAGGCGCCCGCGTTCACGAACGGCGTCTGCGACACGAACAGCTCCGGCCGCGGATCCCAGTCCATCGTCGTCAACACGTCGGTGTAGAGCTCGTTGAGGCGCGGGAACTGCTTTGGGCCGACGCGCACGGCGTCCGCTTGGAAGAGCAGCCGAATGCCGCGCTCACCGATGAAACCGGAGATCTTCTTCACGACGAGATCAAATCCGGGAATCGAGCGGAGCGACTGCAGCGCCGCGCGGTCGGCGGGATGCTCCCACGTGACGGCGGCAATCTGGGTCAATGTCTTCCGCGGCCGCGCCGCGGGAAGGTTATTCGTTGGCTGGGTCATGCCTATCTCCTTATTGGATTTCCACACTTACGGCGCGGAAACCCCCATGTTTCGCGCGCTAGTCGTCAGCCAGCGCTTGGTCCAGATCCCCTATCAGGTCCTCGACATCCTCGATCCCCACTGACAGCCGCACCAGGCTGTCCGTGAGGCCCATGCGACGCCGCATCTCGGCCGGGACACTGGCGTGCGTCATCGAGGCCGGATGGCCGATCAAGCTCTCTACGCCGCCGAGTGATTCGGCCAGCGCGAAGATCCGCGTGCGCTCGAGAAAGCGGCGCGCGAAGGCGGTGTCCCCGAGCTCGATGCTGAGCATGCCGCCAAACCCCTTCATCTGTCGGGCGGCGAGCTCATGCTGCGAATGGGACTTCAGGCCCGGATAGTAGACGCGCTCCACGCGCGGGTGATTCTCGAGCCACTCCGCAATGCGACGGCCGCTCAGGTCGTGCTGGCGCATGCGCAGCGCCAACGTCTTGGTGCCCCGCAGCGCGAGCCAGCAGTCGAACGGTCCCGGTACCGCTCCCGACGAATTCTGGATGAAGCCGATCCGCTCGGCGAGGTCGTCGCGGGTCGTGACCAGCATCCCACCGACCATGTCGGAGTGGCCGTTGAGATACTTGGTAGTTGAATGGAGAACGATGTCGGCGCCGAATTGCAGGGGCTGCTGGAAGACCGGCGTCGCAAAGGTGTTATCGACGACGAACAGCGCCTTGGCCTTGCGGGCGATCTCTCCCGTCGCCGCGAGGTCGCACAGGCGCATCATCGGATTCGTCGGCGTCTCGGCGTACACGATTTTCGTCTGCGGCGTCACGGCTTGGGCCACCGCGCGGGTATCGCCGCCGTCGACGAATGTGAAGGTCAGGCCGAGGCGTGACCAGATGTGCGTCATCTGCCGGTGCGAGCCGCCGTAGACATTCTCGCCGCTCACGACGTGATCGCCGGCGGACAGCAGCTTCATCACCGCATCGAGCGCCGCCAATCCCGAACCGAATGCAAAACCGTGAACACCGCTTTCCAGCGCCGCGACATTGCGCTCGAGCGCTTCGCGCGTGGGATTGCGGGTGCGCGCGTATTCGTAGCCTTTATTCTTGCCCAGCCCCTCCTGGATGTACGTGGAGGTCTGGTAAATGGGACTCATGACGGCGCCGCTGAGGGGATCCGCCAGGTAACCGGCGTGGACGGCGCGTGTCGCAATGCGCCGCGTGAGGTCCTGTTCGGCGACTCGCGTCATGGCCGGAACGTAAGGGCGCCTTCCCCGGTGGGCAAGCGACCTGTAGTTTGGCGGCGTGCCGCCCTTCTCTGGAATGCGCTGTCTGGTAGTGGACGACGAGCCGCGGCTGCGCCGCGTGCTGGTCCGGGTGCTGGAAGCGGAAGGGTTCGCGTGCGCCGAAGCCGGCTCCGGCGTCGAAGCACTCCGCGAGTTGGAGCAGGCACCAGCCCCGCTGGTCATTTCCGATCTCCGCATGCCCGAAATGGACGGCGTCACGTTGCTGCGCGAGATCGTCACGCGCTGGCCCGAGACGGCGGTGATCGTCGTGACGGCGGTCGCGGAAGTGGAGAGCGCGGTCGCCTGCTTGCAGATGGGGGCGCTCGATTACGTCGCGAAGCCGTTCCACCTCGACGAAGTGCGCGCCCGCGTGTCCCAGGCGCTCGACAAACGCCGGCTCATCATCGAAAACCGCAGTTACCAGCACGGACTCGAGGAGCGGGTGGAGGCGCAGGCGCGTCGCATCGAGGAGCTGTTTCTCGAAGGCGTGCACGCGCTGGTGTACGCCCTCGAAGCGAAGGATGCCTACACGCGCGGTCACTCGATGCGCGTCGCCAACTACTCCGTCGAAATCGCACGCGCGCTCAGTCTGGATTCCGATCTCATCGACCTGATTGCCCTCGGCTCGGAGCTGCATGACGTCGGCAAGATCGGCGTGAGTGAGAGCGTGTTGCACAAGGCCGGCAAGCTCAGCGACGCCGAGTACCGCCACATCATGGAGCACACGGTGATCGGCGCGCGGATCCTCGGGCCGCTGATGCGTGACGCGCCGGGCGCGCTCGCGATCGTGCGGTCCCATCACGAGCGGCTCGACGGCACGGGATTCCCGGACGGCTTGAAGGGGAACCAGATTCCGTTCGAGGCGCGCCTCGTCAGCGTAGCGGACGCATTCGACGCGATGACGAGCGTGCGTCCCTACCGTCCGTCATTATCGGTCCAACACGCGATGCGGGAGCTCGAGGAAGGCAAGGGCGTCCAATTCGATCCCGACATGGTTGCGGCGTTCCTGCGCGCATACCACGAAGGCTCATCGCTGCCCATCCCCACGCCTCAACTGCAGCCGCTGCGCTTGCCGACGCGGATCATGGAGGCGCGTCGCGCCTGACCGATCCATTAAATTGACGGCCATGACCTCCGACACTCTGATGGTGAGCGTGTCGGGAATTCGAGGTCTGGTGGGCAAGGACCTCACTCCCGAAATGGTGGCCCGCTGGGCCGCGGCGTTCGGCATCTGGAGTCGAGAGCGGGGACCCGGGAGCCGGAAACGCGCGCGGGTGGTCCTGGGCCGTGATGCCCGCACGTCAGGCCCCATGTTCGCCCAGGCAGCCGCAGCAGGCCTCAACTCGGTCGGCTGCGATGTAATCGATGTGGGATTAGTTGCAACACCTACGGTACAACTCGCGGTGGAGCACCATAGGGCGGCCGGCGGCATCATCCTCACGGCAAGCCATAATCCCATCGAATGGAATGCCCTCAAGTTCGTCGGTCCCGATGGCATCTTTCTTGATACCGTGGCGGGGACGCGGGTCCGCGAATTGGCGGCGGGGGGGGCGTCGTCCCTGCCACGAGCCAACTACAATGCGATCGGCGGTGTAGAGGCAGATTCCGCTGCGATTGCTCGCCATCTCGCCGCCGTGCTCGCGCTTCGCGGAGTCGATGTGCGCGCGATCCGCCGCCGGAAATTCCGGGTCGCGCTCGATACCGTGCGAGGTGCGGGCGGCGCGCTGATGCCGGAGCTGCTGGAACGGCTGGGTTGCCGCGTGACGGCGATCAATCTGGAAACCGATGGCTTGTTCCCGCGGCCGCCGGAGCCGATCCCAGAGAATCTGAAAGCCCTCGGCGCGCTGGTACGACGGAAGCAGGCGGATATTGGAATCGCCGTCGATCCTGACGTGGATCGACTCGCGATTGTCGACGAGAAGGGGCGAGCGATTGGAGAAGACTACACGCTCGCGTTCGCCGTCCGGGCCGTCCGGCCGTCGCGCCGTCAGACCGTCGTCTGCAATCTCTCGACGTCGCTCGTCGTTGAAGATGCAGCAACCGCATTCGGCGCGAAGGTCGTGAGGGCGCCGGTGGGCGAAGCGCACGTCGCGCGACAGATCATCGAGCTGAAGGCGGTGATCGGTGGTGAGGGAAATGGTGGGGTCATGTACCCGGCGCTGCACGTCGGTCGTGATGCGCCGGTGGCTGGGGCGCTGGTGCTGACACTGCTGGCGCGCGAGCGAGTAACCGTCAGTGAGCTAGTCGCGCGCGCGCCACAGTACACCATCGTGAAGGCCAAGTTGGAACGTGGAATGCGGAATGCGGAATCAATGGGTCCAGTTTATACAGCGATGCGTTCCCACTTCTCCGACGCGACGGTCGATACGCAGGACGGTTTGCGGCTCGCATGGCCCGATCGCTGGTTGCATGTGCGGCCTTCGGGCACGGAGCCGATCATTCGCTTGATTGCAGAGGCGCCGTCAGGCGCCGACGCGGAACGGTTGATTGAAGAGGGGCGGCGGTTATGTGCGGCATCGTAGGCTACACGGGAAAACGGAAGGCGGCGCCGGTGGTACTCGAGGGACTGAAGCGGCTCGAGTACCGCGGTTACGACTCGGCAGGGCTCGCGGTGGTGAACGGCGGCCTCGAGGTGTTTCGCGCGCCCGGCAAGATCGCCGTGTTGGAACGCGAGCTCGGCAGCCAGCTTCCCGAAGGCACGACCGCCATCGCGCACACGCGCTGGGCCACGCACGGCGTGCCCAATACGGTCAATGCGCATCCACATGCCGACTGTGGCGGCACCCTCGCGCTCGTGCACAACGGCATCATCGAGAATGCGGGCGCGCTGCGCCAGGCACTGAGCAAACGCGGCCACGTCTTCCGCTCTCAGACCGATACCGAAGTCCTCTCACACCTCATTGAAGAGACGCACACCAAAGGCACGCCACTCGTTGACGCTACCGCCGAAGCGCTGCGTCAGGTGGAGGGGACGTACGGCATCGCGGTGATCTCGAGCCGCGAGCCCGATACGGTCGTTGCGGCGCGGCGCGGCTCGCCCTTGCTCGTGGCGATCGGCAACGGCGAAAACTTTGTCGCCTCCGATGCGTCGGCGGTGCTCGCCCACACCCGCTCGGTCGTCTACCTGGACGACGGCGAAATCGCCGAAGTGAAGCCGAACGATTATCGGATCCTGGATCTCGAGGCGGCGGAGAAAGAGAAGGAGATCACGCAGGTGGAGTGGGACCTCGCGACGATCGAGCGCGGCGGCTATGCCCACTTCATGCTCAAGGAGATCATGGAGCAGCCCGAAGGCGTGCGCAACACGATGCGCGGGCGTCTGCTCGAAGAAGAAGGAACCGTCCGGTTCGGCGGCTTGAATATCACCGACGACGAGCTGCTCAAGGTGCAGCGCATCGTCATCACCGCGTGCGGCACCTCGTGGCATTCCGGGCTGATCGGCGAATACATGATGGAGGAGCTGGCGCGGATCCCCACCGAAGTCGAATACGCCTCGGAGTTCCGCTATCGTAACCCAATCGTGGACGAGCGTACGCTCGTGATCGGGATCTCTCAGTCGGGCGAGACGGCGGACACGCTGGCGGCATTGCGGGAGGCGAAGCGGCGGGGCGCGCGCACGCTCGGTCTGGTCAACGTCGTCGGCAGCACGATCGCGCGCGAAGTGGACGGCGGCATCTACCTGCACGCCGGCCCCGAAATCGGTGTGGCGAGCACGAAGGCATTCACGAGCCAGATCATCGCGCTGGCCCTCCTGACGCTGAAGATGGGCCGTCTGCGCGCGCTTTCGATTTTGCAGGGCCGCGAAGTGGTGCGGGGGCTGGCCAAGCTGCCGGAGCTCGTGACCAGGGTGCTGAGCAAGGCGTCGCAAGTGGAACAGATCGCCGACCGGCTGGTGCGCGCGCAGAACGTGCTGTACCTGGGGCGCGGCTACAATTTCCCGGTGGCGTTGGAAGGCGCGCTCAAGCTCAAGGAAATCTCCTACATCCACGCCGAAGGCTATCCGGCGGCGGAGATGAAGCACGGACCGATTGCCTTGATCGACGATCTGATGCCCGTCGTCTTCATCGCCCCGAAAGACGGCGTCCATCAGAAAGTGGTGAGCAACATCGAAGAGGTGAAGGCCCGAGGCGGGCGCGTGATCGCGATCGTGACCGAAGGCGATACGGCGCTCGACAAGCTGGCCGATTATCGCATCGAGATTCCCGAGACTCTGGATCTGCTGACGCCGGTGCTCAGCGTGGTGCCGCTCCAACTCTTGGCCTACTACATTGCCGTGCGACGGGGTTGCAATGTGGATCAGCCGAGAAACCTCGCCAAGTCAGTGACGGTGGAGTGAGGGTAGTTCTTCAGCGGGTTTCGCGCGCGGAGGTTCGAGTCGAAGGCCGGGCTACCGGAAGGACCGGTCCCGGCTTTCTCATTTTGGCCGGTTTCGCGCCCACGGACACGGAAACGCAGCTCGCATGGATGGCCGAGAAGATCCTGGGCCTGCGCGTGTTCGGTGATGCCGAGGGGAAGATGAACCGCGACCTCTCAGAGGTGGGTGGCGGCGTTCTGGTGGTCTCGCAGTTCACCTTGTACGGCGATGCCAGCAAGGGACGCCGGCCCAGCTTCATCGATGCGGCCCCACCGAACATCGCGATCCCACTCTATGAAAAGTTCGTGGCGTTACTCAGGGAGAAATCGGGCGGCAAGATTCCCGTGGAGACGGGCGAGTTCGGCGCGATGATGGACGTGGAGCTCGTGAACGACGGGCCGGTGACGCTGATTCTCGACCGTTAGGGCGCTTTCGGCACCGCCACGATCGCAAGTCGATTGCCTCTTGGACTGATCGCGAGGCGACTGATGCTGGACAGGCCCGCCGCGCTGAAATCCGCCACGGTATCCCAACCGGTGCCGCGCTCGGGATCCCACTGAAGCAACGTCGTCCCACTGGCGGTCAGCACGATCCGCTCCCGCGTCCACACGAAGAAATCCGCGCCGGCCGGGACCTTTACCAGCTGTGTCACCAGATGCGTGTGAATGTCGACTTCCTCGAGCCAGTTGCCCGCCACTGAGTCACGTTGCACAAAGCTGACTGCTGCGCGCCCCGGAATCCGCTGCAGCGAGCGGCCGATATCGCGCGCGAGCACCTCACCGTGCGCGCCGGGCGAACGGGCGTCGGCAATCTGCAAGGTCGATGGCGTGCCGAGGACAAAGAGGACGAGCGTGTGGTCGTCGCCCCAGGCGTGATAGCCGACCGGCTTGATCGAGTCGAGCACGAGGCGGGGATGCGTGCCATCGGCATCGAAAGCCCAGAGCCGCTGCGTGGAGTCCGCTTCGACGCGAACGACCGAAAACGCCGCGCCCTGCGGCAGCGGCGTCGCAGAGTATTCGCTTTCGCGCGTCTGAGTTATCCGACTGCTTGTCTTCCGGTCGAGATCGTAACGGTAAATGTCGGCCTGACCGTCCTCATGGATGGACGTATAGAGGAAAGCGTGGCCACTCGGCAAAAAGAACGGCTGGTTGTCGTAGCCCGGTCTGGCGGTCACGTTGACGGGCGTACTGACGCTGATCTTGCGATCCGCGACGCGCAGATCGGCGACGTAGATATCCGTCGCGGGCGGGGGAGGAGCATTCGCCTGCAGCGTGAACAGCAGGGTCCAGAGCACGCTCAAAGTTACTCCGCGCTATCTTTTTTCGCGTGAATCCGATCGTCCTGGCCTCCGGCTCCCCGCGTCGCAAGCAGCTCCTCGAAATGTTGAGGATCCCATTTCGGGTCATCTCGCCCGATGTGGACGAGCACGTGCTCCCCGGCGAGAAACCCGACGCCTATGTCACCCGACTCTCGCGCGCCAAGGCTCAGGCGGTCGTGACACGCGCGCCCGGCGAGGTCGTGCTGGCGGCCGACACGACCGTCGTGCTGGACGGCAAGATCTTCGAGAAGCCCACGTCGCCCGCGCACGCGGTCGAGATGCTCGAGCAGCTCCAGGGAAGAACGCACGAGGTGCTCACGGCGGTTGCCGTCGCGACAAACGGCCGGATGGAGCAGGCGCTGGACGTCTCGCGCGTGACTTTCCGGCCCAACGACCGCCGCACGCTGGAAGCCTACGTGGCCACCGGCGAGCCGCTCGACAAGGCCGGCGCGTACGCGATCCAGGGACTCGGCGCGCCGCTCATCGAGCGCGTCGAAGGCGACTTCTTCGGTGTAATGGGATTGCCGCTGCGGCTCGCGCTGGACCTGCTCGCGAAGTTCGGCCGGCCTTATCGCTTCACACGGTAGACCGGAATCTTCTTCGACTTGCCTTTGACCTGGATCGGTTCCAAGGCTTCGACGGGGGGCTTCTTCTTCAACTGCTCGTAGAACGGCTCGGAGATCAGGATCTCGTTCGCTCCCGCCTTGCCGCAGAGGCGATAGGCAGTGTTCACGGCGTCACCGATGACAGTGTACTCGAGCCGCCGATCGGAGCCGATGTTTCCGGCGAACACTTCGCCGAAGTTGATGGCGATGCCGATCTGGACCTCTGTGCGGCCTTCCTGCTTCCACTTCGCATTGAGCTTTTCGAGCTCCGTGAGCTGCGCAATGGCGCACCGCATTGCGCGGTCGGCGTCGTCTTCGTGGGCGATTGGAGCGCCCCACAGCGCCATGATTGCGTCGCCCATGAACTTGTCGAGCGTGCCGCCGTGTTCGAACACCTTGTCCACCATCTCCGTGAAATATTCGGTCAGCAGTCGGGCGATCTCGTCGGGACTCATCGTCTCCGACATCGGCGTAAAACCGCGAATGTCCGAGAAGAACACCACCACCGGGCGCTTCTCGCTCGGCAAGCGTCCCGCTTCCCGCTGCTGTGCAATGACCTGCGCGATGTTCGGCGAGAAGTAGCGCTCGAAGTTCGACCGGACGAGCGCCTCACTGCGAATCCGCTCCGAGAGCTGCGAATTCTCGATGGCCACGGCGGTGAGACCGCCGAACGCGATCAGAAACTCCAGGTCTTCGTCCGCGAACGAATGCGTGGCCGTGAGGTTGTCGACGTAGAGGATTCCCAGGACCTTGGAATCCGAGCCCATGAGCGGCGTGCACATGGCGCTGCGCACGCTCTGGATGAGGATCGACTTACCCTTGAAGCGCTCATCGGCCGCCGCGTTGTCCGACAGGATCGCGACGCGTTCCTCGACGGCCTTCCGTGCGATCGACTGCGGCACATGCTTGGCGGCGCTCGTATCCCCGGTGCGGCTCTTCGAGATCCGTGGGACCAGCTCATTGGACTTCCCGTCGAGCAGCAGGATCGACACGCGGTCCACGTTCATGATCTGGAACGTGAAATCCACCACCTTGTCGAGCAGGCGGTCGAGCTCCTGCTGCTTCGACAGCTCCTTGGACACCTCGAGCAGCAGCGACAGCTTCTTCTCGCGGCGCTCTTCCTGATTGTCGGCTTTGACTTTGAGGTGCGAGGAGCCCTGCGGCTGGTCCATGACGATCGCCGGCACGCCGCCCGACACGACGACGGGCAGCTGCCGGACGATCGTGCCTCCGGCGACGCCACCACCCTTGCTCGACTTGAACTCGGCCGGGGGCGGCACGACCTGGGGGCGCGGCGCGGGGACCGTGACCGCCTTGACCCGGAAGGCGACCTTGCCGAAAGTCACGACGTCGTTCTCACCCGCCTCGGCCTCCGTGATCTTGGCCCCGTTCAGGAACGTCCCGTTGGAGGAGCCCAGATCGGTGACGCGGACGCCGCTTTCGGTGAGGACGATTTCGGCGTGACGGCGTGAGATGGTAGGGTCGTAGATCGGGACGTCACTGGTAACGGCGCGTCCCACCACCAGTTTTCGCCCCAGCTGGAGATCGATCGCCTGCTCGCCGGACGTGCTCAGCAGCTTGAACACAGGCCCCGAAACTAATCGCCTGCTTTGGCCAACGCGAGCGCCCGCAGCACCGCTTGTGCCTTCGCTTCGGTCTCCGCGAACTCACGTGCCGGCTCGGAGTCCGCGACGATCCCCGCGCCCGCTTGCACGACGACTTGGTCTTTCAGCGCGAGCGCAGCGCGAATCGCGATGCAGGTGTCCATGGTGGTCGCGCCCCAGCCCACGTAGCCGACGGCGCCGGCGTACGGCCCGCGGCGCTCCGGCTCCAACTCGTCGATGATTTCCATCGCGCGCACTTTCGGCGCGCCGCTCACGGTGCCGGCGGGGAAGCACGCGCGAAAGACGTCGAGCGCGTCGTAGCCATCCTTGAGCTGCCCACGCACCTCGCTCACGAGATGCTGCACGTGGGAGTAGCGCTCGATCTGCAACGATTCCGTCACGCGCACGGTGCCATACTGCGCGACGCGGCCTACATCGTTCCGTCCCAGGTCCACGAGCATCCGATGTTCCGCCAGCTCCTTGGCATCTGATCGCAGCGACGTCGCCAGTTCCTGGTCTTCGGCGGTCGTCGCGCCGCGCGGCCTGGTGCCGGCGATTGGACGGACCGTCACTTCGTCGCCCTCGACGCGCACGAGGACTTCGGGCGAGCTCCCGACGAAGGTCACGTCGTCGAGCGCGAGATAAAACAGGTACGGCGCGGGGTTCAGCGCGCGCAGATAGCGGTACAGGCGCAGCGGATCGACTGCTCCCGGCACCACTTGCCGGCGCGACAGTACGGCCTGAAAGACATCACCCGCCGCGATGTAGTCACGAATCTTCTCGACGTCGCGCTCGAACGCCCCCTTCGGATACTGCGACTGCGGTTTGAGCTTCACATCGCCCACGAGCGATAGCGGCCCCAGGTGGTGGTTCGCACCCAGGCGCGCGACGAGCGCGTCGAGCCGCTCCTGCGCGCTGTCGTACAGGCGCAGCCGCTGCGCCGACGACGCGTTCGCGGGCACCTCCACGTTCGCCACGAGGATGGCGCGCCCGAACACGTTGTCGAGAATGACGAGCGAGTCGGCGATCATGACGACCGCGTCCGGGACACCCAGCGTATCGGGAGGACCGGGAGGCAGCCGTTCGATGGTCCGCACGAGGTCGTAGCCGAGGTAGCCCACGGCCCCGCCCGTGAAGCGGGGCAGTCCCCCTCCCGGCAACGCCACGCTCCGCAGCGCACGCATGCGGTCGGCGAGATGGGTGAGGGGATCGTGCGTGCTGCCGGCGTGCTCCCAGCCTACCGCCGGCGTCCACCGCTCGATCTGGGTTCCGCGATAGCGCCAGGCCTCGCGCGGCTCGGTGCCGAGGAAGGTGTAGCGCGCCCACCGCTCCCCACCCACGAGTGATTCGAGGAGGAACGAAAACGGGGGCCGCGCGATCTTCGCGAAGGCCGCCACAGGGGTGTCGGCGTCCGTGACGATCTCCCGCATCACCGGTACGATGCCGCCGCCGGAAGCGGTGGCGCGCTCGAGGAATGCGTCGCGTGGGTCCATGTCCTAAATTTGGCGGCGATGCGCTGGTCTGCTGCGCTCCTGCTCCTTGTTGCAACCCGTGCTTCCGCCCAGGATTGGAACAGCGATTCCGCCCTGGCGTTGGCGCGGCGCGCAATCGACCGCCGCGCGCACGCCGCGGCCGATACCGCGCTGCGCGATTACAAGGCTCGAGCTCACGGGTTTCTCTTCTTCCTCGGCCAGTTCGGTGAAGGACTCACCGAGCCGCCGCGGCTCGTGAAGGCCGATCAGCTGGAGCTGGAAGTGTACTGGAAGGCGCCGCGCCTCAGCAAGCAGCGGATCATCGGCTGGCGCGACCGTGCCGAGCTTCCCACCGACATCAACTATCACCGCGACCACCTGGGGATTGTCCAGAACAATTTCGGCAGCGCCATCCGTCTCGGCGAAGGGGATGAGGTCCGCGACGTGCCGCACCCGCTCAGTCCGCGCGGGCCTGAGCTGTACGACTTTGCGCTCGGCGATACGTCGGTGATCGTTCTGCCGCAGCGCGAAGTGCGCGTCGTCGCGCTACGGGTGCGTCCCAAGGATTTCGCGGCGGCGGCAATCGTCGGAATGCTGTACGTGGATGTCGCGTCAGCAGATCTCGTGCGCATGGCGTTCAACTTTACGCCCAAAGCGTATTTGGATGCGTCGCTGGAAGACGTCAGCATCGTCCTCGATAACGCTTTGCTCGAAAACCGGTTCTGGCTGCCGTACCGTCAGGAAGTGGAGATCCGCCGGCGCGCCACGTGGCTCGATATCCCGGCGCGCGGCATCATCCGCGGCCGCTGGGAGATCGACGGCTATCAGTTCAACGTCGGCCTGCCCGAAACCTGGTTCCTCGGTGAAGAGATCGTCGCGCTTCCCAAGGCCGTGCGCGACACGTTTCCCTGGAAAGTCCCGCTCAGCGCCGCCATCCAGGACATCGCCGAGCCGGTTCGTGAAAATGACCTACAGCACGTGCGCGCGGAGGTGAGCGAGATCGCGGGACGGCGCGCGCTCAACGGACTCAGGCGCGAACGACTTGGTGCCCGCTCGTTGAGCGATTTGATCCACGTCAATCGCGTCGAGGGCCTGGCGGTCGGCGCCGGGTTCGTGAAGCGAACGGCGAACGATGCCTTTGAGCTGCGCCTGTTGGGCAGCTACGGCTTCAGCGATCACCAGGGGAAGGGGATTGTGGAGCTGACGTCCGCGGATGGTTTCGAAGTCTCCATCTATCGCCAGGTGCGGGACATTGGTGACGTGCGCGTCATTGCGCCGCTGACGAATTCCATCACGGCGCAGGAATTCGGCGACGATTATGGCGACTACTACCTTGCCAACGGCGGCGAGTTGGGCGTGCGCAGAGGAATCGGCGCGCGGGACGAATGGCGAGTGAGCGCGACATACGAGGAACTCCGCTCGGTTTTCACTCAGGCAACGCCGGCCAACGGTGAGTACCGGCAGAACAACGTGATGGCCGGCGGTCACTATGTGACCGGGGCGGTGACGCTACGCCGCCGCAGTGAGGGGTTTGCCGTGCGGCGCGATGTCGCCGGCGAAACGACGCTCGAGGTGGGCGAGCAGTACGTGCGCTTCAGCGGCAACGGGCATTGGCTGGTCCCGCTCGGATCCACGCGGCTGCTGAGTCGCGTCGAGTTTGGGCTGGGGACCGGGAAGCTGCCGGAGCACCGCGTCTTCGTGCTGGGCGGCCGCGGCACACTCCTCGGCGACGAATTCCGCGAATGGGGAGGCAAGCGCGCTGCCCTGGTGCATGTCGAGTGGCGGGTGCCCGTACCCTTCTTCAGTCTCAGCGCTGGACCGGCCCGCACACCGGGCACCATCACGCTCGCACCCTATGTCGCGACGGGATGGGCGGCGGAGCCGTTCACGCCCTCACCATGGCAGGCCACCCCCGGGACCCGCGTGACGCTGGGCCTGGGAGCGGAGTGGCTGGGCGTGTTCCGGCTCGACGCTGGCTATGGCGTCCAGAGCCGCCGAATCAACGTCACCTTCGACTTCACGCGTGATTTTTGGGACATTCTGTGATTTGTGATACTGGCATGATCGGCGCGCGGGACTAGCTTGGAGGCAGCCTCATGCCGGTGAACCAGTTCCCCGACGAATGGTTGGCCCAGTCCGTGGAGGGCCTGACCCCCGAGCGGCTCGACGAGCTGCGCGGGAAGGCGGAGCCCGGCCGTACCCTATGGGAATACGTGGTCGCCGAGAAGCTGGCGACCGACGCCGAGATCATCGACAAGCTGGCCCATCGCTTCCGCCTGAAGGTTGCTGACGTCAAGAAGATCGATCTATCCGCGCGCGACGGGGTGCCCGAGCAGCTCGCGCGCCGCCACCATGTCCTGCCGTTGCGCCTGACCGACTCCTACCTCGAGCTGGGGACCGCGAACCCGCTCGATCTCGATGCTGAGAAGGCGTTTGCGTTCGCGACCGCGCGGGAGATCCGACTCTTCCTGCTGGCGCCATCCAAGATCAGCGAGAAGCTGGACGAGATGTACAAGCCCGAAAAAGCGATCGACAAGCTGCTGGAGGGTATGGGCGAGTCGGACATCCTGCAAACGCTCCCCGACGCGGCGCCGATCGAAGAGATCACCGAGGCTGATGCTCAGCAGAAGCCGGTCGTCAGACTCGTGGACATGATCATTTCCGAGGGCATCCTGTCGCGCGCGTCGGACATCCACGTCGAGCCCGAAGAAGGTGGCGTGGCGGTCCGATACCGCATCGACGGCGTGCTGCGGCAGGTCATGAAGATCCCGCGCCAGGCCGGGCTGCCGCTCATCTCGCGCATCAAGATCATGTCGTCGCTCGACATCGCCGACCGCCTGCGGCCGCAGGACGGGCGCGCGCGCGTCGCGGTGAACGGCCAGCCGATCGACCTGCGCGTGTCGACGCTGCCGGCGCAGCTCGGCGAAAAAGTCGTGATCCGCATTCTCGATTCGCGCGCGACGGTCAAATCGCTCGACTCGCTGGGGCTCAATGCCGGCGAGGCCGAGGCGATCAAACGGCTGCTCGAGAACCACGAGGGCATCCTTCTCGTGACCGGCCCCACCGGCTCCGGCAAAACGACGACGCTCTATTCCTGTATCAATCAGATCAAGAGCGAGGGCGTCAACATCGTCACCGTTGAAGACCCGGTCGAATACCGGATGCAGGGCATCGTGCAGGTGCAGGTGCAGGAAAAGGCGGGCCTCACCTTCGCGGCGGCGTTGCGGTCGATCCTGCGACAGGACCCCAACGTCGTCCTCGTCGGCGAGATCCGCGACAAGGAGACGGCGCAGATCGCGGTGCAGGCATCTCTGACGGGCCACCTCGTGTTGTCCACGCTGCACACCAACGACGCCGCCAATGCCGTCACACGGCTGGTGGACATAGGGGTCGAGTCGTACAAGATCGCCGCGTCGTTGCGCGGCGTCGTCGCGCAACGCCTGATGCGCAAGCTGTGCCCGACGTGCAAGGAAGTGTGGATGGAAGCCCCCCCGGATCGTCTGCGACGCTGGATTCCGCAGGGGACGCCGCTGTACCGCGCGTCCGGATGTCCGGACTGCGCGATGACCGGCTACCGCGGGCGGTTCTCGATTCTCGAGATCCTGACGATGACGCCCGAGCTCGAGCGCCGCATCGCGGCCGGCGAGGCGGCGGACAAGATCGCGGAAGCGGCGCGGCGCGGCGGCATGAAATCGCTCTGGGACTCCGGGCTCGCGCACGTCACCCGCGGTGAATCCACGCTCGACGAGCTGACGCGGGTCGTGGACATTCCAGCCGACGAATCGGCGGCACCTGGACCTGGCGAGCGGCTCAGTCCGTCTCCAACCACGAAGCGGAACTCCGGTCCCGCGCGGGTCTCAGGGGTGTCCGACGCGATGCGGTTTACCCCCGGCTCGGGCACCGCGACGATCCCGCCCGAGGCGGCCGTTCCCGCGACGGTTTCAACGCATTTCGAACTGCTGGAGGAGCACGCTCCGCCCGCGCGCGGCTCCGGTGCGCATGGCCAGCCGGCGTCCAAGGTGTTGCTCGTAGACGACGAGGACAGCCTGCGCAAAGTGATGCGCGACCTGCTCGAGCGCGACGGCTATGTCGTCACCGAAGCCCGCGACGGTGTCCAGGCACTCGATCAGGTGGATCGTGTCGGTCCCGATATCATCGTGCTCGACTTGAATCTTCCGGGTCTCGATGGCTATGGCGTCTTGTCACACCTGCGCTCCCGGCCGGCGACGGCGAGCATTCCGGTGATTGTCCTGACGGCCAAGGGCGATGAGGACAACGAGGTCCGCGTCTTCGAGCTCGGCGCCGACGACTTTCTCACGAAGCCATTCCGCGCGCGCGCGTTGTCTGCGCGACTCGAAGCGGTTCTCGGCCGGCGCCGCTGACCACTGTCCGCGTCGCGTTCGTAGACACCTACGCATTACGCGGTGCGGGCGAGCGCCTGCAGATCCTGACACTCCGTCGCATGAGAGGCCGGAACATCGGCTCGTGGGAAACCATCCACGGCACCATCGAGGCCGGCGAGCGACCGGAGCAGGCGTCGTTGCGTGAACTACGCGAAGAGACGGGACTCCTGCCGGAAAAGTTCTACAATCTCAGTCGCACGGAAGCGTTCTATCAGCATCGTACGAACGAGCTGGTGATGATTCCGGTGTTCGCCGCGTTCGTGCCGCTCACGGCCACCGTCCGCTTGTCGGACGAGCACGATCGCGCCGAGTGGCTGAGCCCTGTGGAAGCGGGGAAGCGGTTTGCCTGGCCGCGCGAGCGGAGAGCGGTGGACGACATTTTGTCAATAGTGGGGGGTGGAGACGCAGGCTTGCTGGAAGACGTCCTGCGCGTAAGCTAGTAGCAGGCTCCCTTGTGAATCCATTCTATCATCGGATCTACCGCGTGGTCCGTCACATCCCTCGGGGGCGGGTGGCGACGTACGGGATCGTGGCGCGGCTCGCGGGACGGCCGGGCGCGGCGCGCACCGTCGGCTGGGCGCTCTCGGCACTTCCCGAAGACAACGACGTGCCGTGGTGGCGCGTCATCAACGCCGCTGGTCGCATTTCCTTTTCGGGACAGGATCACAGCGCGGTGTTGCAGCGCGCGCTGTTACTGCGCGAAGGCGTGCGCTTCGCGCCCGGCGGTGCGGTCAATCTGTCGACGTTTGGGTGGCCGTCCGAGGCCTACGATAGCGCGGTGGCTTCCCACAAGCGCGCCGCGGCCACGCGCAGGTCCCGCAAGTTGAAAGGCTTGCGCACGTAACGCACGCCGAGACGCGCGAGCGTCTCTTCGGTGGCCGGCCGCACGTCGCCCGTGGCGACGATGATGCGCTCGCGCAACGCCGGCATTCGCGCCACCAGCTCCTCCGCCAACAGCGTTCCACGTTTTCCCGGCGCCATCGCCCGCGCGTCGGTAATCACGAGATCAAACCCACCGCGCAGCGCGAGGTCGAGCGCGTGCTTCGGATCGCCGGCGATTTCGACGTCGTGTCCATCGCCCGAGAACAGCGCCTTGATGGTGCGCTGCACCGCGGGATCCGCGTCGACGAGCAAGATGGTGCGCTTCACGCCGGACGACGCGTTCGGCACCGGCGTGCCGTGGACAGGGGTCAGCTCCGGGCGCACCGCATCGGCGGGCGCGGGAGGAAAATCGACCCGGAATGCCGCGCCACCACGGGGATTGCGCGGCTCGAGCGTGATCTGCCCGCCGTGGCTCGCGACGATCGAATAGGTGATCGAGAGGCCGAGTCCCGTCCCCTTGCCGGGCTCCTTGGTCGTGAAGAACGGCGTGAACACGCTCGCGGCGAGTTCGTCCGGAATGCCGGGTCCTGTATCCGCGACGCGCAGGTGCACGTGCCCGTCAAACCAGGTCGTGATCGTGATCTCGCGCCGGCGCTCGCGGGGATTTTCCGCGACCGCCTGTGCCGCGTTGGTCACGAGATTGAGCACGACCTGCTGTAAGCCGTGCCGGTCGCCGAGCACCTCGGGCAACGCGCCGCTGAGCTCTCGTTCGACGGTGACGTCTTTCATCTTCAGCTCGTAGGCGGTGAGCTGCAGCGTGCGGCGGATCACGTCGTTGAGATCTACAGGCACGCGCTCGGTCGATCCCTTGCGCGCGAACGTGAGCAGATTGCGCACAATGCGGCCGGCGCGCTCCGCCTGCTCGTGAATCACCTGAAGATGACCGCGGTCCTTCTTTCCCAGCTCCTTTTGCTCGAGCAGGAACTCCGAGAGACCGGCAATCGACGTGAGCGGGTTGTTGAGCTCGTGCGCGACGCCCGAAACGAGCTGGCCGACCGCGGCCAGCTTCTCGGTCTGGACGAGCTGGGTCTCGAGTGCCTGCTGCTCTGTCACGTCTTCCACCATCACGACGATGCTGTTCTCGGTCTCGGCCCCTGGAATGCGGGCGGCGTTCACACGGACCGTGCGCCGCAGGCGCTCCGAGCGCGCCACCAGCGGAGCGGGGCGCTCGCCGCGGCGTGTTGCCGCCAGCAGGTCCCGCAGCACGCCGGGTTTCCCCAGCAGCGCCTCGCCGAGTCGCATCCCGATCACGGTCTGGACCGGCGCGCCGAGGAGGCTCGCCAGCGCGCGATTCAACCGTCGCACGTGGCCTTCGTCATCAACCACGGCAATGCCTTCGCTCAGCGCATCGAACGCGGTCTCCCATTGCTCCTTGGCCCGGCGGACCATCTCGAAGAACCGCGCGTTCGCGATGACGACGGCCGCGTGGGTCGCGAGGGTCGAGAGCAGGCGAATGTCTTCAGGGACAAACACACCTTCTCGGGGGTCGGTGATGATCAGCGTGCCGATCACGCTGCCATGTGAGCGCAGCGGCACAGCCGCAGCGGCATCCGCTTCGAACCCTTGCGCGATGACGGTGGGAGCCGCACCCGAGTTGCGCACGAGCTCGAGATGCTCGTGCCCGGTGGACCGCGCGATCAGACCCGAATCATCCCGCTGAATCCTCTGCCCGCCGAGTGGCGCCAGCGTACCCTCGGCCGCAGCCACCTGCAGCGGATCCCGCGGCGCCTCGCCGAGAAGCGCGAGCAGCGCGCCCTGCGCGTCGAGGAATCGCACGGCATAGCGCACCACCTGCGTGACGATGTGGCCGAGCTCCAGCGAGTCGGAGAGGACGTACGACAGCTCCTGGAGCGAGAACAGCTCGGACAGCCTCCGGTTCAATTCCTCTGCGGCGCGGCGCCGTGCCTGCTCGGAGCTCACCAATCGTTGCCGCAGGCGCCACAGTGCCACGCCGACGATCACCAGGATCAGCGTGACACCGGCGGTGGCGTACACGAGCGCACGTTGGCGCAACAGCAAATCCATGGCCATCTATATTCACCTCTCCATCTTGAGAATCAATCTTTTCCTCTGTCTGGCGCTCACGGGGAGCGTGGCCGGCGCGGTGGGAGCCTGCGACACCGAGGCGCGTCCCGGCGTCGCGCGCGTCTGGCCCGCACTGGGGACGATGATGTCCGCCGTGGGCTGGGGGCCGGACAGCACGCGCGTGGCGCGTGCGCTGCAAGCGGCGTACGACTCGGTCGACCGCGTCGATTCGCTGATCCAGCGGCACGTGGCAATTCGCGCAATCGATTCCGTCCGGCGTGAAATTCGCCGCCGCACCGGAATCACGCTCGTTTCCGACAGCCTCGCCCCGGGCTATGCGCTCGATCGCGCGATGCTCGCGCTCGGTCACGACGTGGACAGCGTGCTGCTCGACCTTGGCGGCCAGTACTCGTGGCGCGGACCAGCGGGAGGGGGAGGGGGAGGGGGGCGCGTCACACATCGCGCCGTCGGCGTTCCGGATCCCGACAACACCTTGCGCACCATCGCGGTAGTCGACCTGCAAGGCGGGTCGGTGCGCACGCAGTCGCAGCGCAACGCGCCGCACGGTGCCGCGCGCTCCGTCACTGTGCTCGCGGACGATGGCTTGACCGCGAACGCGTGGGCCGCGGCGTTTCTCGCGCTAGGATGCGATCGCGCGCTGGCGCTCGCGCAGGGGATGCATGCGCTGTGCGCGGATTCGACCGGCGTGCGGTGGGCTACCGGACTCCAGAATCGCGTTTCACTTCCGACTGCGCGCGCGCCCTGACGCGGGCGCGCTCCTGGTCGAGCAGCCGCAGCGACCGGCTCCACGCATCACTCGAGAGTCCGTCATAGGTGACGGTCAGCTGCTCGCGCACGCTGATGCCAGGCTCGAACAAGTAGATCGCCGCGGCCTGCTGGCGGGCATCCAGCTGAAACGAGCTCCACGTGGGTGACAGCGGCACGATACCGATCGGCCGGAACAGCCGGCCGCGGCTCGTGATGTTCAGCTCTTCGGGAGTGAATCGCGCCTGCGGCACGACGCCGAGGAATGTGACCATCACGAGTGTCGGATGCTCGGTGCCGCCGCGCCGGGCGGCGTCGGCGATCTCCGCCGCGCGACTCGACAGGAGCTGGCTGAGGGAGCGGTACGTATCGGGGGCGAGCAGACGGATGACCTGCTCCTCGAGCGGGAGGACCTGGATCTCGACGGTCTCGTTGCTGAACCGCACGGTGATATCGTCGCGGCGGAGGGTGCCGTAGTTGGCGGGAATGGTATCCTGGGCGGCGATCGAAGGACGCAAGGACGGAAGGACGGAATGTAATAGCACGAATACTGCGACAACGCGCTCCAACATTCCGTCCTTCCGACCTTCCGTCATTCTGCCGCCTCTCGTATCAGCGCCGCAATCGACTCCCGCAAGTCCGCGATCCCTTCCCCGGTCTTCGCGCTCGTCACGATCATCTGATCCTCGGGCAATCCCAGTTCGTCGCGCAGCTCGTGCTCGCGGGCATGGCGCTGGCGTGTCGAGAGCTTGTCGCTCTTCGTGAGCGCGGCGAGTACGTGCGTTTCCCCTTCTACCAGTACGTCCTGCATGGCCCGGTCGTCAACGGACGGTGGGTGCCGGATATCGAGAAGCCAGACCACCCCACGAAGGCGCTCACGCCGCAGCGCGTGCTTGAGCAGGCCGCGAAACGCGGTGCGCTCCGACTTGCTCGCGCGGGCGTAGCCGTAGCCGGGGAGGTCGAGGAAGTAGGCAGCCCCGGGTTGGGCGATCAAGAACACATTCAGGGCGCGGGTCTTGCCGGGTGTGGCGGAAGTCTTGGCGATCCGCCGCCCCACCAGCGCATTCAGCAACGACGACTTCCCGACGTTGGATCGGCCGAGGAATGCGATTTCGGGGAGCGGGGGATCGAGCTGCGTATCGGCCCGGGGAAATGAGCCGATGAACTTCGGGTCGATCAGGCTTCTTTCTTCTGCCGTGGGCGCTCGGTGACGAGCAGCGGGGCGCGGCCGGATGTGACGCATTCCGCGGTGATCGCGACTTCGCGCACGTCATCGCGGCTCGGCAGCTCGAACATGATCTCGGTCATCATCTCTTCGAGAATGGCGCGCAGTCCTCTCGCCCCCGTGCCGCGCTTCATCGCTTTCTGCGCGATGGCCTTGAGCGCGTCCTTCTCGAGCGTCAGCCGCACGTCCTCGAGGTCGAACAGCTTCTGATATTGCTTGGCGAGCGCGTTCTTCGGCTCGGTGAGGATCTTGATCAGCGCGTCTTCGTCGAGCGCATCGAGCGGCACCGTGACCGGCAAGCGGCCCACCAGCTCGGGGATCAGCCCGTAGCGCAACAGATCGTCGGGCTCGACGTCCACGAACGGATTCTTCTTGACCTTCGCCGCCACGCCCTCGGCCACCTCTTCCTTGGTGAAACCGATCTGCCGGCGGCCGGTGCGCGACTCGATGATCTTCTCGAGCCCGTCGAATGCGCCGCCGCAGATGAACAGGATGTCCTTGGTGTTGACCTGAATGTATTCCTGCTGCGGATGCTTGCGGCCGCCCTGAGGGGGCACGCTGGCGACCGTGCCCTCCAGGATCTTCAGCAGCGCCTGCTGTACGCCTTCGCCCGAGACGTCGCGCGTAATGCTGGGGTTCTCGGACTTCCGCGCGATCTTATCGATCTCGTCGATATAGACGATGCCCCGCTCGGCCTCGGATACGTTGAAGTCGGCAGCCTGCAGCAGGCGCACGAGGATGTTTTCTACGTCCTCACCGACATAGCCGGCTTCGGTGAGCGTGGTTGCGTCGGCAATCGTGAACGGCACGTCCAGGATGCGCGCCAAGGTCTGCGCGAGGAGTGTCTTGCCGACTCCCGTCGGGCCGATCAGGAGGATGTTGCTCTTGTCGAGCTCCACCTCGTTGTCCCGGCCCGAGTGCGAATTGATGCGCTTGTAGTGGTTGTAGACGGCGACGGCGAGGGTCTTCTTGGCACGGTCCTGCCCGATCACGTACTGGTCCAGCACATCCTTGATTTCGGCCGGGGTGGGGACCTGCGTGATGGCTTCGGCGACTTCCCGCTCTTCATCCTCCGCCAGGATCTCATTGCAGAGCGCGATACACTCATTGCAAATGTAGACCGACGGCCCGGAGATGAATTTCCGGACCGAGTCCTTGGATTTGCCGCAGAACGAGCAGCGGAGGTGTTTATCGTGCGACATCGTCTTCCTAGTATGGGAAAGGGTCCCTAGCGGCGCAAGTGCGTCACTTCTTGCCTTTCCCGTCTTCCTTTATTTCCTCGTAGTTCGAAATGACGTGATCGATCAGTCCATACTCCTTCGCCTCTTCGGCCGACATGAAGCGGTCGCGATCCATATCCTTCTCGATCGTGTCCACCGTCTTGCCGGTGTGCTTCGCGTACAGCTCGTTGAGCTTGCGGCGCAGGAACAGGATCTCCTTGGCCTGAATCTCGATGTCGGCCGCGGTGCCCTGAGTGCCGCCCGAGGGTTGGTGCATCATGATGCGCGCGTGGGGTAATGCTGACCGCTTTCCCTTGCGGCCCGCTGCGAGCAGGAACGAGCCCATCGAGGCCGCCATGCCCATGCAGATCGTGTTCACCGGCGCGCGCAGGAACTGCACGGTGTCGTAGATCGCCATGCCGGACGAGACGATCCCGCCCGGGGAGTTGATGTACAGATAGATGTCGCGCTCCGGATTGTCGGCATCCAGAAACAGCAGCTGCGCGATGATGATGTTCGCGACGTCGTCATTGATCGCGCTGCCGAGGAACACGATGCGATCCATCAGCAGCCGGCTGAAGATGTCGTAGGTGCGCTCGCCACGGCTCGAGCGCTCGATGATGTACGGCGGATAGATGTGGCTTTCGCTCGTCGTCACGCTTGCTCCACGGTGGACTGCGACAGGAGATAGGTGAACACCTTCTCCTCGGTGATGCCCCGCGCGACATCGCGGAGCCGCTTGGCTTTTTCCAGAGACGCGTACAGCTCTGCCGGCTTCATCCCGCGCCGGTCGGCGAGCTCCTGGATCTTCTGGTCCAGGTCCGCTTCCGTCGCACGCAGATTCTGCGATTCCACCACGTAATCCATCACCAGATCGCGCCGGACTTGCGACTCGGCGATCGTGTGGAACTCCTTCGAGAACTGCTCCCAGCGCTCCTGCGGCACTTCATAGGCCTGCGCGTAGAGCGCGAGCGCACGTTCGACCAGCGGCCGCGGCGCCACGACGTTGTTGGCCTGCACGATCTGCTCGATCAGCTCGGCCCGCACCCGTGCGTCGGCTTCCCGCTCGGCTTCCTTCGTGAGATCGGTCGTGACCGCCGCGCGCAGCGCGTCGAGCGATTCGAAGTCGCCCATCTCGCGCGCGAACGCATCGTCCAGGGCTGGCAGCTCCTGGCGCTTCACTTCGCGCAGCGTGAGCCGGATGTCGCGCGTCTGGCCGCGCTTGGCTTCCTCGGCAAAGTCATCGGGGAACCGGACGGTCGCGTCCACCGCCTCGCCGGGCAACAGCTTCATGATCCGCTCTTCCACGTCGGGAATCGCGCGACCCTCACCGAGGACGAACTGATACGGCTGCGGATCCTTGGTTTCACCGTTCTCGCGCGTCGCGATCGTCACGTCGACGAGGTCCTTGGGTTTCGGCTTCTCGCCCGCAATCGGCGTCCACGGCGCGCGCTGCTCGCGCATTGCGTTGAGCTGTGCATCCACCTGCGCCGCGCTGACCGCGGCGACCTTCCGTGCGAGCTTGAATTTGCCGAGCCGCTCGAGTTTCAGCTCGGGTTTCAGCTCGACGTGGAATTCGAAGGTGATGGGAGCGCCATCTTCCCATTTGAGATTGTGGATGTGCGGGTCGGCGATGGGCTTCAGCTCTTCCTGCTTCTGCGCGACACGCCAGCTCTCCTGCACGAGCTCGCGCAGCGTTTCCTCGCGGATACCGTCGGCGAATTTCTTGCGGACCACCGCCGCGGGGACCTTCCCCTGGCGGAAGCCCGGCAGGCGCGCGCGCTCCTGATAGAACTTCGTCGCGCGCTGCTCCGCCGCCTTCACGTTATCGGGGGGAATGGTGACTTCGAGCGAAGCTTCGCCCGGTTCGACTTTGGTCTTCTTTACCAGGATGTCGGGCATGTGAGGAAATAATCTAACCAGTGGCAGTAGGGGGGCGGGTTGTCCCGTTGACTACAGACCGTGGCCCGCGGTGCGTCTGTTGCCTAGTCTTTGCATGTCCGCGCTTTGATTTGAGTGCGACCGGAGGGACTCGAACCCCCACGGGTTGCCCCACCAGCTCCTAAGGCTGGCGCGTCTGCCAGTTCCGCCACGGTCGCGCGTGCGGTGCGAAATCTAGCGCTTTTCGCCCGCGAGCCGTACCAGCGCCGCGCGTGCCTCCGTGACATACGGCTCGAGCTCGGGATCGGGGTCCCGCCACGCTCGTGCCACAAAGCTGTATCCATCGACGGCCAGGTCCTTTTTGCCGAGCTGTTCGTAGACGCGGCCGCGCTGGAGCGCGCGCATGATCTCCACCGGCGTCGGGGCGGGGTTGATCCCGACCGGCGGCCGTTCGAGCACGGCGGCCGCCTCGTTGAAGCGTTTCCGCGCGACCAGCAGTTGCGCGTACACGAGATCGTCGAGGCTGGATCCGCCGAAGGCCGCGGTGTCCGGCCGCGCCGCGAAGAGCCGCAGCGCCTCTGTAGTATCACCGCGCGCGAGGGCAAGGTGGGCCCGCTGCGACGCGAGCGCATAGCCGAGAAAGTCCTTCGCGATGGGCGGCAGATTCCGCGGCGGATGGAGGCGAATAGAGTCGGTTCGGCGTAGTGCGCCGGCGATCGCGGCCGTGTCGCGCGCGCTCGATAGCAGTGGCATCGCAAACAGCAATCCGTCACTGGCTGTGGTCAGCCAGGTGCGCGCTACCCGTGCCGCGCTGTCGGGCGGTACCGCTCCCGTCATCGCGTACTGCGACAGCAGGGAAGGGAACGTCGTCAACGACATGGCTTCGTGGATGTGGCCGCGCGCCGCGAGCGAGGTCGGGAGCGCGAACACACTGATGTTCGACTTGTTGCCCGACTTCTTCTCCGCGTCCCCACGCGCGCGCAACAGCGTCACCACGGTCTCCGCCGAATCGGTCCAGCGTCCGATCGCGAGCCAGACCGTCTGAAACAGATGCGTGTCCGCAGTGTCGGCGAGATAGCTGATCGCGGCGCCACGCGTTGCCGGGTCGAGCAATCGCAGCACGAGACCGGTGCTTTGCGCGTAACTCCCCATCGCACCCGCGGCGAGAAACGCACGGGCGTAGCGCCGGCCGGCTTCCGTGCCGCCGTACGCGAACCCCAACGGCACGGCGTGCACGTATGACGGCGTGAAGTCCGAATCGAGTGCGATCGCGCGATCGAAGGCTTCCAGACTCGAGCGCAGCGACAGGCCTGCGAGCGCGCCGGCGTGAAATCGCGCGTCGCCTAACATGAACCACAGCTCCGGATCATTCGGATACCGGCGCACGGCGTCGTCCAGCGTCGCCGTGAGCCGTTTACCGTACGTCCACCACGCCCCGCCGAGCTGGGCAGCGCTTCCATAGACAACCGCGGATAGCGAATCGGACTGCACGATCAGGCTCTCGCGCGGTGCCAGCCCGTGGTTGAGTGCACCCGCGCGCAGCTTGTAGGTGCGCGACAGGGAATCCTGCGCCGAGTGCTGCCAGCCGGCGGCCTGTCCGGCGTGACTCCATGCCAACGCGAATCCGCTGTCCAGACCGATCGCGCGCTGATGGTAGGCCATCGCCGAGTCCCATTCCGACCGTCTCAGAAACTGCTCGCCTTGCAGGAATGCCTTCAACGCCGGCAACGAATGCGAGCCGAGGGACGCAGAGCGGACCAGTCCAATGGCGCGCGTCCGGCCAAGCTCACGCAACACCCCGACGGTGAGCGAGTCGGCGAGCCGGTCG
>DATBFV010000030.1:0-4135 GCA_036558345.1 Gemmatimonadales bacterium
GGCACCGACGTCACCGTCGGTAGCGAGTTGGGCTGGCAACAACTCCGAGCGAAGCCACAGTCCGGGGATCGGCAGGGCGACGCTGAACTCCCGCGAGGCGCGGGCCAGTTGCGCGGCGCTCGAGGCCAGGGCTTCGCGCCATTCGGGCGTCGTGAAGCCGGCGCGAAGCGGAAACGCGACGTAATTGCCCACGCGATCCACCACGATGTTCTCGATCACGTCGGTCAGCGGGCGGCCGCCTGGATCGCGCAGCTTGGCGAGTGCAAGGAACCGTTCCACCGCGTCGCTGGCCATGATCGTCGCCGAGTAGTAGGGGAGATGAGCGGCGATGTGCGCGTACAGCCGGCGTTCCACGGCAGCCGGGGGCGCGTCCGCGCCGAGCACCTGATCGATGTCGGCACCCAGGGTGCGGTCCAGCAGGTTGCGCCGCAGGACGTGCCCGAAGCGTTGCACCACCTCGCGCGTGGCGAGGTTCGGCAAGCGGAAGGGCACGAGCAGCGCCGGCCGGAAGCGCGGCGTCCGCACGACGACGCGGTGGCGTTCGATCGGCTCGACGAAATGATAGGTGAGGACCCCTTCCGACCGCATGTTGCGCAACGTGCGCAGCGACGCACCCGCGGGTTTCTCGCCGTCGAGCTCTGTGACACCAAGCGCCCGGCGGCGCAACGCCTCACAGGTCCGCGCCGTGCGCTCAGCGAGGAGGCTGACGGTGTCGGCCGCGGCGCTCGGCAGGTCGGACGCGACGCACGCGTCGAGCGGCACCGCGTCCATCCCGTCGCCGATCTGGCGCGCGCCGACCATCTTCGCCACGATCTGGAGCGGCCGCTCGCGCGCGTCGGCCGACTTGCGCCACCGCCCGTCCGACACCGCAAGCTTCACTTCTTCGCCCGGGCCGAGCGAGATGCTATAGAG
The DNA here is from genome assembly GCA_036558345.1 of Gemmatimonadales bacterium. Taxonomy (GTDB): domain Bacteria; phylum Gemmatimonadota; class Gemmatimonadetes; order Gemmatimonadales; family GWC2-71-9; genus 20CM-2-65-7. The sequence continues at coordinate 913 of DATBFV010000030.1, forward strand.
CGTGGCGCCGGCCTGCGCGCCGAGCGACTGCCAGACGAGCTCGATCTCGAGCAGGACGCCGTAGCGCATGGATGTGGGGTCGGCACTCTGCGCGTCGGTGATGTCGCGGTCTTGCGGGAGCACGCCGATGCGCGCGAACCGCATCAGGTGCCCTGGCTCAGGGCGCGCCGCCGGCGCGATAGCGAGGGACGGGGGTGGGGGTGGGGGTGGGGTTGCGGGTGGGGACGGAAGCGGCGGCGACGCAACAGCCGCGGGCGAAGCCGTCGCAGTCCCAGGAACGGAGACGTCGCGAGGAGCGGTGAGGGGAATGGGATCGTCGGGCAGCGAACGGGCATCGAGCTCGATCGCCTCCTCGTTGCGAAGCCCGACGCGGATCCGCAGCCGTGGCCGGTCGTTCTTCGGGATCCGCACGAGCCCGTCGCGGTCGCTCACCCAGTAACCGCCGGCCTGGCCGCCACTCTCGAGCACGCTCACGGGGACACCGGGGACTGCCGCCCCAGTGTCCTGATCCACGATCCGGAACGTCCAAGAGTCCTGCCAGACGGCCATGAGGTCGCTCGCCGAGTAATCTTAGGAGCCTAGTTAACGCCCTCCCTGGCCGCTGTGACGGGAGTCTCAAGCAGCACGAGTTGGGGCTTCTGCGAGGCCGCAACCGTTGGTTCCCCCTAGTTCCCCCTCTCCCGAAGAGAGAGGGGGTCAGGGGGTGAGGACCCAATGGAACTGAAACAGATTGGCCGAATTCGTTCTGCGTTGGTGCGCCTCGAGGATGCGGGCGCCAGGGCTCGGAAGGCGCGCCGGACGCGTGGCTCGAGCTCGACCCCACGTTCGCGCGCGGACGAGGCGATCGACGGCACGCAGGTCGTCGATATCAAAGTCGCGTTGTGAAGCCATGAGACGGATTGAAATCGACACCCGCGACGGCCGGTGTCCGAGTTATCTGTTCCGCCCGGAAGGCGAGGGCCCGTGGCCGCCGGTGCTCGTGTTCATGGATGGGATCGGGATCCGGCCCGCGATGCTCGAGATTGGCGAGCAGCTCGCGACGCACGGTTATCTCGTGCTCCTGCCGGATCTGTATTACCGCTCGGGCCCGTACGCGCCGATGAATGCCAAGACGGTGTTTTCGGATCCCGAGCAGCGCACAGTGCTGCGCGAGCAGTTCATGTCGAAGGCGACGCTGCCGAATCTCATGTCCGACACGGCGTACTTTCTCGATTTTTTAGCGAGACATCCGGACGCGCGAAAGGGCGGCGTGGGCACGACGGGTTACTGCATGGGTGGTGCGGCGTCGTTGTCGGCGGCTGGCACGTATCCCGACCGGATCGTGGCCGCCGCGGCATATCATCCGGGCCGGCTGGCGACGGACGCGCCGGAGAGTCCGCATCGCCTGGCGCCGAGGATCAAGGCGCGGGTGTACGTGGCGGGCGCGATGGAGGATGCGTCGTTTCCGGACGAGATGAAGGCGCGGTTTGAACAGGCGTTGACGGATGCAGGTGTGGAGCATCTGATCGAGACGTATCAGGCGAAGCATGGGTTCGTGCTGCGCGATACGCTGGCGTCCGATGCGAAGGCGCGGGAGCGGCATTGGGAGACGTTGGTGAGATTGTTGGCGGAGACGCTCTAGCTCTCACCCCCTGCCCCCTCTCCGTTCCGGGCCTCACCCCCTATTTCATTGGCACAAACGCGAGCCCGTTGTTGGGATTCGTAGCACATCGACGCCGGGTTCGGAATGTTCACTAGAACGTGGACGCTTCCCCAGCCTGCCGTAACTAGGGTTGGTTGAGGTGATATAAAATCACCGCGTTATCGCGTAGCACCATGCGCGCGAGCACCCGGGCGCGCACCAGGTCGATCTCCCCATCGCGCATCATCGCGGTGAGCGCGATCCCGAGCGCGCGCCGCGCGGTCGTCGCGGCGACGAGCGCGCCCTGCTCCCACCCCTGATCCGGGCCGCCCTCGAACGCGTCGCTGCCGAAGAGCACCTTGTCCGGCCAGCGTGTGAGCCAGGCGCGCAGCACCGGCGCCAGCTCGGCGGCGCCGAGCATCTGGTCGATCATCGAGATATCGGCGTACACGTTCGGCTTGCCGAGCATCGCTTCCGTTTCACCCACCGCCGGCCACCCACCGTGGATCAGTACGAAATTCGTGGCCCTGAGCGTGGAGTCGTTGAAGACCGGCTCGAGCTGTCCCGGAGTCGCCCCGCGAGCCTCGTAAAATCCCCCGAACGTCTCGAGCACGTGCAGGTGGACGGCAAGCCCGAGACGACCGGCCTCCCGCGCGACGATGCGAAACAGGTAGTCGGTGAGGGTCTTGTACTCCGCGTGCGTGGGTGTTCCCGCAGCCGCATAGCGCGTGTAGATGGCGCTCGCGTCCGCCGAATCGACACTGCCGAGATCGAGCGGGCGCAGGTAGGCGAGCTCGAACTTGATCGCGACCGCGCCAGCCTGTCGTTGCCGTTGCAACGTTGGGATCACGACGCTCGCGACGTACGCCGAGAGCGTCGCCGGGGGGGGCACCGCCGCGAGACCGAGATCGCGCAGGTAGCGCCGCAGCAGCGCCGCCTCCCGCGGATAGAGCGAGCGCGTATCCGGTGTCCGAGCCGCCTCCCCCTTCGTGTCCAGCGGAAAGAGCAGCGGATCGTCGAACGGTACCCAGCGAAACCGCGGTGGCTCGAGGCCAGGGCCGTTGGCGATGCGGTTGGCGAACATGATCTCGATCCCGGCCCGGTCGAGCGCCCAGGCGGGGAATTGGTTGCCGCGCGCTGCAATGGCGCGCGCCCGTGCCGCTGCGGGAGCCTCCTTCCCGTACAGCGCGCGCGCCGCTCGTCCCCAGACGGGAGCGTCGGTCGTGAGGCGCCACGGGATGGGAAAGGGCGGAACGCCGTCGAGGGGCAGCGCGTCGAACTCGGTGTCGGGCGGTGCCCCCCCGCCGGGGCGTAGCGGTCGCATCGGATGCGCGTGGTTGTCGATCGCGGGAATCGTGGCGATGTAGTGCGCGAGGGCGGAGTCGATCGGCTCCTGAGCCGGTGCCGACATCGGGTTCGTAGCAAGGATCAGCGCGGCGAGACCGGGGGGGGAGCAGCGTCTCAATGCACGGCTCGGGCCAGGGTGTCGTGGTGTGAGGCGATCAAGAGCGTTCATGGTATCGGCCCGAGTAGTACCACAATCGGGAGCGGGAGAGGGTCAGGGGTGAGACTAGCGCAACGCGCGCGCGAGCATCGCAATCG
>DATBFV010000031.1:0-3133 GCA_036558345.1 Gemmatimonadales bacterium
CGCACGCCTGTTCACCGGCAAGAAAGCGCTGCCGGCATCGCTGACGCATCGCCCCACGGAGCTCGCGCTCGGCATGGCGGCCGAGCAGCTGTTCGAGTCGCTACCAAAGGAAAGCCGCAATCAGCTGCGCGATCTTCCCGATGTAGTCCATCGCCTGGAGCAGGACGCGCAGCGGATGCGAGCCCGGCTCGAGGAGCTTCAGGAGGCCTTAGCGGGTGTGGCACAGCGTGGGAAGCCGGAGCCGGCGATCGCCGCACGGCACGATCGCATCGTGACCGATCTCAGCGCCGAGCGCGATCTCGTTCAACAGCGGCTCAAGGACGCCGTCGCGGCGCTCGAGACGATCCGGCTGAATCTGTTGCGGCTCCATGCCGGGACCACGACCGTGAAGAGTCTCACGACCGACCTCGGCCTGGCGCGCGAGATGGCGCGCGACATCGGCCGGCACGTGGAGGGCTGGAGGGAAGTGGAGGAGTCGCTCTAGTCGCGCACGCGCTGCAGCCGCTCGACTGCCTGCTGCAGCATATCCTCAGTCTTACAGAACGCGAAGCGCACGTACTTTCGGCCGAGCTCGGGACGCGAGTAAAAGCTCGAGCCTGGCACCGGCGCCACGCCGTGCTCCGCCGTCAACCACTTGGCGAACTCATCGTCGGGGAGATCGGACAGCGCCGAGAAATCCGCCATGACGTAGTACGCGCCCTCGGGCGGTGTGCACTTGAACCCGGCCTTCACCAGGCCCCGGCACAGAATGTCCCGGCGGCGCTTGTAATCGCGCGCCAGTCCTTCGTAGTAGTCGTCGCCCAGCGTTTCCATCCCGACCGCGATCGCCTCCTGCAGCGGCGCCGGCGCGCCCACGGTCAGGAAGTCGTGCACCTTTCGAATCGCGTCGGTGACATCGGGCGGCGAGACGATAGTGCCGATGCGCCACCCGGTGACGCTGAACGTCTTCGACGCGCCGCTGATCGTGATCGTGCGGTCCGCCATCCCGGGCAGCGTCGCGATCGGGATGTGCTCCCCTTCGTAATAGATGTGCTCGTAGATCTCGTCCGTGACGGCGAATGCGTCATGGCGCCGGCACAGCTCGGCGATGGTCTCGAGCTCCGCGCGTGAAAACACGTGGCCGGTGGGATTGTTGGGCGTGCAGACGATGATCGCTTTGGTTTTCGGTCCAAAGGCGGCGGCCAGGCGGCCCGTGTCGAGCGACTGGCCTTGAGCCATCGGCACGAACACGGGACGCGCATCGCAGAGCACCGCGTCCGGGCCGTAGTTCTCGTAGAACGGCTCGAACACGACGACCTCGTCACCCGGATTCACGATCCCGAGCAGCGCGGACGCCATCGCTTCGGTCGCACCGCAGCAGACGGTCACCTGGGTATTCGGATTGACCGGGAGGTTGTACCACTCCTGGTACTTCGCGGCCAGCGCGTTGCGCAGGCGCGCGGCGCCCCAGGTGACGGCGTACTGATTGAGGTCGTCGCGGATCGCGCGGGCGGCAGCTTCCTTCAGTACATCGGGGCAGGGGAAGTTCGGGAATCCCTGCGCGAGGTTGATCGCGCCGTGTTCGGTGGCGAGGCGGGTCATCCCTCTGATCACGGACTCGGTGAACCCGTGTGTGCGGCGTGCGGTGCGCATAAGGTCCAAAGATAGCCTACTTGAGGAGCAGCTTCGCGATCGTATTCAGCTGCATGTTGCTCGTGCCTTCGTAGATCGTGCCGATCTTCGCATCGCGGTAGAACTTCTCGACCGGGTACTCCTTGGTATAGCCGTACCCGCCGAATAGCTCCACCGCGAGCGACGTCACGCGCTCGGCGACCTGTGAGCTGAGCAGCTTCGCCATCGCTGCCTCTTTCGTGTACGACTCGCCCGCATCCTCGAGCCGAGCGGCGTTGTAGACCATCAGGCGTGCCGCCTCGAGCTCGGTCGCGGCCTGCGCGAGCTGGAACTGTACACCCTGGAACTCGGCGATCGGCTTGTTGAACTGCTGCCGCTCTTTCACGTACTTGAGCGACGCGTCGAGGGCCCCGCGCGCGACGCCGATCATCTGCGCGCCAATGCCGATGCGGCCCGTGTTCAGCGTCTCGATCGCGACCTTGTAGCCGTTACCGACCTCGCCAATGAGATTCGCCGCGGGAACTTCGCAGTGATCCAGAATCAGTTCGGCCGTAGAAGAGGCGCGAATGCCGAGCTTGTCTTCTTTTTTGCCGACGCTGAAACCCTTGAATCCTTTCTCGACCGCGAACGCCGTGATGCCCTTGTACCCTTTGTTGAAATCGGTGTTGGTGAAGATCACGAAGAATCCCGCCTCGGCGCCGTTCGTGATCCAGAGCTTCCGGCCGTCCAGGATCCACTTGTCACCCTGCTGCGTCGCTTTGGTCGCGAGACCGAAGGCATCGGACCCGGAGCCCGCCTCGGAGAGCGCGTAGGCGCCGACGATCTCGCTCGCGAGTCGTGGCAGGTAGCGCTGCTTGATATCATCAGAGGCCCACTTGAGGAGCAGGGCGTTGACCAGCGTGTTCTGCACATCGACGAAGATCGCCGCCGACGCGTCGACGGCAGACAGCTCTTCGACCGCGAGCACCGTCATGAACAGGCTGCCGCCGGCCCCGCCGTGCGCCTCGGGGATCTCAATCCCCATGAGGCCAAGCTCGAAGAACTTCGGGATCAGGGTTGGATCGAGCTGCGCGGCCTTCTCCATCGCTTGCACGCGGGGGCGCACCTCGGTCTCGGCGAAGTCGCGCACCGCGCCCTGGAACATCCGCTCTTCTTCGGAAAGCTGGGTGAGTGGGTTCAGCCTCAGCCCTTCTTGTCGGACGGACCCAACGCCAGCATCTCGCGAATGCCGCCCAGCGACCCGAGGACGCCGGTGGCCTCGTAGGGCATGTAGATGACCTTATTGTTCTGTCCTGAGACCATCTCCTTCAGCGTCTCGATGTAGCGGATCGCGATCAAGTACTGCGCGGGATCGCCGCCCGTGCCCTTGATCGCGCTGGTGATGCGCTCGATCGCCTGCGCTTCCGCCTCGGCGACTTTGAGCCGCGCCGCCGCTTCCGCCTCGGCGTGCAGGATCTTCGCCTGCTTGTCGCCCTCGGCCGTGTTGATCTCCGACTGCCGCACGCCCTCGGCGGCGAGGATG
>DATBFV010000032.1:0-12290 GCA_036558345.1 Gemmatimonadales bacterium
CCGGCCGAGGTCGTCGCGGCGCAGGTGATGCGTTGTCCGTCGGGCGCGCTGCAGTTTGTGCGCAAGCCTACGACGGACTGAGGCCGGATGCCGACCTACGAATACAAGTGCCCGAACGGGCACCTCTTCGAAAAGACATTCCCCCGGATCAGCAGCCAGCGTTTCGCCAAGTGTCCCAAGTGCGGCAAACGCGCGGAGCGGCAGATTTCGGGCGGGGCGGGGATCGTGTTCAAAGGGTCGGGCTTCTATCACACGGATTACAAGCAGAAGCCCGAGCCGTCGGAGAAGACCGAGAAGTCCGACAAGCCTGCCGAGTCCAAGCCGAAGAAAAAAGACACCAGCTCCGACAAGTGACCGCACACGACACGATTCGCGCGGCGCTGGCTGAAGCGGCGGCGCGTCTGGGTGCGCCCGGCGCGGACGTCGTGCTCGAGCGCCCACGCGATCCCACACACGGCGACATCGCCACGAACCTCGCCCTGGCCCTCGCCAAAAACATCGGCCAGAAACCGCGTGCCGTTGCCGAGCAGCTCGTGAAGGGGCTCGCGCTGCCCGCGGGACTCGTCCGCAAAACCGAGATCGCCGGGCCGGGCTTCATCAACTTCTTTCTCGCGGATGCCCAGGTCGTCAGCGCGCTGCCCGCGATTCTCGCGGCCGGCGCCGCATACGGAAGGACCGACGTGGGGCGCGGCGCTGCCATTAACGTCGAGTTCGTCTCCGCCAATCCGACCGGTCCGTTGCACGTCGGGCACGGCCGCCAGGCCGCGCTCGGTGATGCGATCGCCGCGCTGCTCGAGTGGACCGGCTGGAAGGTGACCCGCGAGTTCTACTACAACGACGCCGGCAGTCAGATCATGAACCTGGCGCGCAGCGTGCAGGCGCGCATCCGTCAGGCGCGTGGGTTGAAGGCGGACATTCCGGAACAGGGCTATCAGGGCGACTACATCCGCGAGATCGCCGAGCGCTACGTGGCGGAGCACCCCAACGATTCGGAAGGCGCCGATCTCGAGGCCGTGCGTCGTTACGCCGTACGCGAGCTACGCGCGGAACAGGATCGCGACCTGCAGGCGTTCGGCGTGAAGTTCGACGTGTATTTCCTCGAGTCGTCGCTCTATACCGACGGCAAGGTGGAAGAGACGACGCGCCGGCTCATAGGCGCCGGACACACATACGAGAAGGACGGCGCCTTGTGGCTGCGCACCACCGATTTTGGTGACGACAAAGACCGCGTGATGCGCAAGAGCGCGGAGAAGGGCAGCGAGTTCACCTACTTTCTTCCCGATGTCGCCTACCATGTGACCAAGTGGGAACGGGGATTCAAGCGCGCGATCAATGTGCAGGGCGCCGATCACCATGGCACCGTCGCGCGCGTGCGCATCGGACTGCAGGCGCTCGAGATGGGCATCCCGGACGGGTATCCGGAATACGTGCTCCACCAGATGGTGACGGTCATGCGCGGCGGCGACGAAGTGAAGCTCTCCAAGCGCGCCGGCAGCTACATGACGGTGCGGGACCTCGTCGAAGAAGTCGGCCGCGATGCCGTGCGCTACTTCTATCTGATGCGGCGCGGTGAGACGCACTTCGTGTTCGACGTGGATCTCGCGAAGAGTCAGACCGACGAGAACCCGGTGTTCTATGTCCAGATGGCGCACGCGCGCATGGTCGGAATCTTCCGCGTGGCCGGCCGCGATCCCGCGAGTGTGAAGACCGAAGGCGTCGATCTGAGCGTCCTCACCCAGCCGGAGGAAGCGGACTTGATCAAGGAGCTGGCGGACTTCCCCGCCATGGTCGCCGGCGCCGCGGCAGCGCGCGAGCCGCACCGCATGACCGGTTATCTGGAGGGACTGGCCCGGCTCGCCCATGCGTGGTATCACAAGTACCGCGTCCTGGGAGAGCCGGAGGAGGCGGCCCGGCTCGTCCTCGCGCGCGCCGTGAAACAGGTGCTCGCGAACGGTCTTTCACTCTTGGGGATCAGCGCCCCGGAACGGATGTGAGCGGTGCCCGGTAGCCTGCTTGTCGTCGGATCGATCGCGCTCGACTCGGTCATTACCCCCTTCGGCGAAACCGCCGACACGCTGGGTGGCGCCGCCGTGTTTTTCTCGATGGCGGGCGCGGTGCTGTGCCAGGTCCAAGTAGTGGGCGTGGTCGGCAACGATTTTCCCGAAGAGCATCTCAGAAAACTCGCCGCGCGCGGCGTGGACCTGGATGGTGTCGAGCGGCAGCAAGGCGAGTCGTTCCGCTGGAAGGCGCGCTACTCCTACGACCTGAACAATCGCGAGACGCTCGAAACGCGCCTCGGCGTCTTCGCGCAATTCCAGCCGCGCATTCCCGAGAAGTTCCGCGACGCGCGCTACGTGTTTCTCGGCAACATCGATCCGGAGCTTCAGCTCAACGTGCTCGACCAGGTGAAGCAGCCCAAGCTCGTCGCCTGCGACACGATGAACTACTGGATTCAGGGAAAGAGAGACCTCCTCCTCGAGCTGCTGCGGCACATCGACATCCTGATGGTCAACGACTCCGAAGCGCGGGAGCTCTCGGGCGACTGGAACATCTACCGCGCGGCGCACTGGATCCTGGGACGCGGGCCCAAGATGGTGGTGATCAAGCAAGGGGAGCACGGTGCGCTGCTGGTCGATCCCGAGACGACATTCAAGGCGCCGGCCTATCCGTTGCAGGAAGTCTTCGATCCGACGGGCGCGGGTGATGCGTTCGCCGGCGGGTTCATGGCGCACCTCGCGCGCACCGGCGATCTCGCGTTTCCCAATCTCCGTCGGGCCATGATTTACGGCTCGGCCATGGGGTCGCTCGCGGTCGAAGCGTTCGGCGTGCAACGGCTCGAGCAGATCACGCTCCAGGAAGTGCGTAGCCGCGTGAAGGCATTCCGCGATCTCGTCCACTTCTCGCTGGATGGGGAGGAATGACCAAGTCACCCGCCCCCAAGGCTGATCGCTACGCCGCCGTCGGCGTCAAGCTCGACACTGCCGAGGAGGCGAAGCGACGCATCGCCGAGCTCGTGCGCGGCACGCGCACGCCGCTTGCGCGAGGGGCGGTTGGCGGGTTCGGCGGGATGGTCCGCGTACCCGAGGGTTACAGCAAGCCGGTGCTGGTGATGTCCACCGACGGCGTCGGATCGAAAGTCCTGGTCGCGGCGGCGGCCGGAATTCACGACACCGTCGGCGAAGACCTCGTGAATCATTCGGTCAACGACATTTTGGTGCACGGGGCCACGCCGCTCGCCTTTCTCGACTACATCGCGGCCGGGAATCTCGTGCCCGAAATCGCCGAGCAGATCGTCACCGGTGTTGCCCGCGGCTGCCGCGCGCACGACATGACGCTGGCGGGTGGCGAGACGGCGCAGATGCCCGATCTCTATCAGCCCGGCCATTACGATCTGGCCGGATCGATTGTCGGCGTGGTCGAAGAAGACAAGGCCCTGCACGGCGACCAGGTCGCTGCGGGCGATCAGCTGATTGGATTTGCGTCCACCGGCCTGCACACCAACGGCTACACGCTGGCGCGCAAGATCGTGTTCGAGTGGATGAAGCTGAGCATCGATGACCCGTTTCCCGAGACGACGCAGACCGTGCGGGAGGTTCTCCTGGCCATCCACCGCAGTTACGCCGCGGCGGTGCGCCCGGTGCTGAACCTGGTGCATGCGCTCGCGCACATCACGGGAGGCGGGATCGCGGGCAACCTCGTCCGAGTCCTGCCGGCAGGAGTCGAGGCCGTCATCGATGCGGGCAGTTGGCCTTGGCCGCCGCTGTTCCGCGTCTTGATGCGTGCAGGGCGGGTCAGCCGTGACGAGATGCGGCGCGTCTTCAATCTGGGCGTCGGAATGATCGCGGTGGTGTCACGCGATGACGTGGAGACCGTCGTCAGGTCCGCGGAGCGGGCGCACGTGCCCGCCTGGATCGTCGGCGACATACGCCCCACGAAGAAATCCTCCGCAGGGTCTCGGGGAGGGGCGGTTCGGTTTGAAGAAAGATAGGGAGCGCGACGCGATGCGCCGCGCCCTCGAGATCGCCTGGCGCGGCTGGGGTCGTGTCTCCCCCAATCCACTCGTGGGTGCGGTCGTCCTCCGCGGCGACGAGACGATTGCCGAAGGATGGCACGCCGAGTTCGGCGGACCGCATGCGGAGCTGGCCGCGCTGCACGCGGCTGGTGACAAGGCGCGCGGCGCGACGCTCGTCGTCACCCTCGAGCCCTGCGCGCACCACGGCAAGACACCGCCGTGCACCGATGCGGTCCGGGCGGCGGGGGTGCGGCGCGTCGTGGCGGCCGTGCGCGACCCCGATCCCGACGCCCGCGGCGGCTTCGATGTCCTGAAGCGCGCCGGGATCGAGACGCAGGTTGGCCTGCTCGCCGAGGAAGCAGCCGCGCAGAACGCGCCTTTCCTCTTTACGCGCCAGCAAACCGATCGACCATTTGTCGCCCTGAAGCTCGCCACATCGATCGACGGACGCATTGCCGATGCAGGCGGGCGCTCGCAGTGGATCTCGGGGACCGAAGCGCGCGATCATGTGCACTGGCTGCGCGCCGGCTTTGATGCCATCGCCGTCGGCGGGACGACGGCCCTCACCGACAATCCGCAGCTCACCGCGCGCGGCGGCGTCACGCCACGCAAGCCACCGGTGCGCATCGTGTTCGACCGGCGCGCCATGCTGAACCTGGGCGTCTCGCTCGTGCAGACGGCGCGGGAGGTGCCGACGTGGGTTGTCGCGTCCCCCGAGGCGCCCGCGGCGAATGTGTCGGTGCTCGAAGGCAACGGCGTGCGCGTGCTCCGCCCGCAGACATTGCCACAGGCGTTCGCACAGCTCCGGCTCGCGGGGATCCAGTCGTTGTTGTGCGAGGGCGGCGGTGCGCTGGGCACCAAGCTCCTCGCCGAGGGGCTCGTGGACCGTCTGTACTGGGTGCAGTCGCCCGTGTGGCTCGGTGACGGCGCGGTGCCCGCTTTTGCCGGAATTCCGGCGTTTCCGCTCACGGAGGCGCCGCGCTGGACGGTCGTGGAGCGGCGCGCGTTGGGCTCTGATACATTATTGGTCTTGGATCGACGGCTATGTTTACCGGAATCGTAGATGCGGTGGGTCGCATCGATGCGGTGAAGCAGAACAACGGCGCCGAACTGCGCATCAAGGCGCGGTATCGTGGCCTGAAGAAGGGCGAAAGCGTCGCCGTCAACGGCGCGTGCCTCACGATCGAACGCGTCGTGCCGGGCGGTTTTACGGTGCATGCGGTAACTACCACGCTCGGTCGGACCCTGATCGGCGAGTGGCAAAAAGGCCGTGCGGTGAATTTGGAGCGCGCGCTGAAGGCGAGTGACCGTTTGGGCGGCCATTTCGTTCAAGGTCACGTCGATGGTGTTGGGACCGTCGAGGGCGCTACAGAAGCAGACGACGCCTTGCTCCTCGATATTCGCGTGCCGCCGGAAGTCGAAGAAACAACCGTGCTGCACGGCGCGATTACGGTCGATGGTGTGAGTCTCACCGTAAACGCGCTGCCACGCGCTCGAGTCGTGCAAGTGTCGCTCGTGCCGTTTACGCGCGAGCATACGACTCTGGGGACGTTGCAACAGGGCGATCGTGTGCATGTCGAAGCAGATGTGCTCGGGAAATACGTGAGGCAGCTATGTCGTTCAAAGCCGTAGAACAGGCGATCGCGGACATTCGCGCGGGCAAGCTCGTCATCGTCGCCGATGACGAGCGGCGCGAGAACGAGGGTGATCTGATCGGCGCCGCCGAAAAGGTGACGGCCGAGATGATCAACTTCATGGCGACGTACGCCCGAGGCCTGATCTGCATGCCGTTGACGCCGGAACGCTGCCAGGCCCTCGGCCTTCCGCAGATGACCGAGCACAACAACGAGTCCCACGAGACGGCGTTCACGATCAGCATCGACGCAGCGGCACGGTTCGGCGTTACGACCGGCATTTCCGCCGCCGATCGCGCGGCCACGATCCGGGTCGCCATCGACCCGTCCACGGTTCCCGGCGATCTGCGCCGGCCCGGACATGTCTTCCCGTTGCGCGCGCGGCCGGGCGGTGTGCTGCAGCGCGTAGGGCAGACCGAAGCGAGCATCGATCTCGCGCGGCTCGCGGGCTTGTATCCCGCGGGCGTCATCTGTGAAATCCTGAACCCCGACGGCACGATGGCGCGCCGGCCCGATCTCGAGCGCTTTGCGAGAGAGCACGGGCTGACCTTCATCACGGTAGCGCAGCTCGTCGCGTACCGGCTCAAGCACGAACGACTCGTGCATCGCGTCGCTGAGGCGCGCCTGCCGACTCCCTTTGGCGAGTTTCGAATCATCGGCTATCGCAACGACGTCGATCAGGCCGAGCACATCGCCCTGGTCTACGGTCAGGTCGCGGGCAAGCAGGGAATGCTCGTCCGGATGCACTCGAAGTGCCTGACGGGCGATGTCTTTGGATCAGCGCGCTGCGACTGCGGCTGGCAACTGCACAGCGCCATGCGCATGATCGCCGAGGCTCGAGCAGGCGTCGTCGTCTATCTGGATCAGGAGGGGCGCGGCATCGGGCTCCTCAACAAGCTCAAGGCCTACGAGCTGCAGGATCAGGGACACGACACCGTCGAAGCCAACGAGAAGCTCGGCTTCAAACCCGATCTTCGAAACTACGGTATCGGTGCCCAGATCTTGCTCGACCTTGGTCTCTCCTCGATCCGGGTGCTCACGAACAATCCCATGAAACTGATCGGTCTCGAGGGATATGGGCTCGAGATCATCGAGCGGCTGCCCATCGTGCCGGCGCCGTCGGACGAGAACCGCGCCTACCTCGACGTCAAGCGAGACAAGCTCGGCCACTTCCTTACTCACTGATCGTGCCACATAAAGCACCCCCCCCTCCCGCCGCGCGCACGTCGAACCGGCAGCGGCGCGTGGCGATCGTCGTCAGTCGCTTTCACGAACACATCACCACGAAGCTGCTCGACGGCGCGCGCGAGGCGCTGCGCAAGAGCGGCATCGCGGATGCCAACGTCGACGTCACGTGGGCGCCCGGCGCGTTCGAGCTGCCCGTGTTGGCTGAGGCCGCGGCGGCGAGCGAGCGCTTCGACGCGATCGTGGCGCTCGGGTGCGTGATCCGGGGAGAGACGCCGCATTTCGAGTATGTCGCGGGCGAAGCGGCGCGTGGCCTGGGCAACGTCGCGCTCGCGCACCGCATCGCGGTGGGCTTCGGCGTGCTCACGACCGACACCGAAGTGCAGGCGCTGGCCCGCGTGAGCAAGGGCGCCGAGGCGGTGCAGGCGGCGCTCGAGACCGCCGACGCGCTCGAGCGGCTCGGTGCAACGTCCCGAGACTAAGGCGCGCGCCCGCGCGCTCCAGCTGCTGTACGCGTGGGAGCTGTCCGGGCGACCGACGATAGAAGCTGTGGTCGCGCGTGTCGCCGCCATTTATGGGCGCGCGCCCTCGGGCTACGATCGCGGCGCCGACCTCGCGGCCAAAGCCGTCGCCGGTCTACCCGAATTCGACCGCCGCATCGCGGATGCCGCCGAGCACTGGCGACTCGAGCGCGTCGGGACTGTGGAGCGGAACATCCTGCGGCTCGCGCTGGCCGAGCTGGACGAGGCGGCGACGCCGTCGCGTGTGGTGATCGACGAGGCGGTGAAACTCGCCCACTGGTTCGCGGGCCCGCGCGCCCCGGCCTTCATCAACGGCGTCCTCGATGCCATTGCCCACGAGACCGGCGCGCTGTGAGGATCTTGCTCGTCAATTGGAACGACCGGGAAAATCCCCACGCCGGCGGCGCCGAGATTCATTTGCACGAGCTCTTTGGCCGCATCGCGAGCTGGGGCCACGACGTGCACCTGATCGCGAGCGGGTGGCCGCGCTGTACGCCCGAGACGGAGATCGACGGCATGCGGGTGACGCGGACTGGTGGGCGCCACAGCTTTGCCCTGCGAGCGCGCGGCGCGGTGCGCCGCGCGCTGCGCGAGCGATCGTTCGATGTCGTGATCGAAGACATCAACAAACTGCCGCTGTTTCTGCCGACGCTGACGCGGCTGCCGTTCGTGGCGATCGTCCCACACCTCTTTGGGACCACCGCGTTTGCCGAAGCCAGCATCCCCATGGCCACTATCGTCTGGGCGGCCGAGTTGCCGATTCCCTGGGTCTACCGGAAGGCCGCATTTCACGCGATTTCCGAGAGCACGCGGGACGACCTCGTCCGGCGCGGGGTGCCGCGGGAACGCGTGGTTGTTATTCATCCGGGTGTGGACGCGCGAGCTTATCACCCCGATCCAGCGACGCCGCGCGCCGCGCGCCCGACGTTTCTGTACCTGGGTCGATTGAAGCGTTATAAAGGAGTGGAGTTCGCGCTGCGGGCGCTGGCCACCGCGCGGCAGTCGCGCGCCGATCTCACGCTGGACATTTGCGGGCAGGGGGACGACCGGCCACGCCTGGAGGACTTGACGCGTGAGCTCGGACTGGAGCAGGCGGTCCGGTTCCTGGGCTACGTGCCGGAAGCGGAAAAGGAGCGATTGCTTCGGCAGGCGTGGGCAGTCGTATTTCCGAGTCCCAAGGAAGGGTGGGGGATCACGAACGTCGAGGCCGCCGCGAGCGGCACACCGGCCATCGCCTCCGACAGTCCGGGGTTACGAGAATCGGTCCAGGACGGCGTGACCGGGTTTCTGGTGCCCCACGGCGATACGACCGCGCTCGCGAATCGCATGCTGGCCCTTGCGGCTGACGGAGCGGGCGCCCTGGTCGAGCGTCTCGGCACGGCAGCCCGGCGGTTTGCCGAAGGATTGTCGTGGGACGCCGCGGCGCGCGCCACGCTTGCACACATCGAACACACCATCGCAGAACGAGAAAGGAAGAGCTGACGCATGCGCATCACGATCACTGCCCGTCACACCGTCATCGATGACGATCTGCGCGCGCACACGCGCGAGCTGGTGGGGAGAGTCGTCAAGCTGGTCCGCCGGCCGCATCACGCGCAGGTCACGTTTACCGAAGACCATGGCCAGGTGGGGGTCGAGATCGAGGTGCACGCGCCGCGCGGGCGCATCCACGTCGCAAAGTCGCAAGCAACGGACAGCCGCTCCGCGCTCGATGCGGCGATCGCGCGCATGAAACGCCAACTGCTCGATGAAAAAGAGACGCTGAAGCCGCGCCGCCGCACGCGGCGTTCCGGGGTGACCGAGAGTCAGTGAGCACGCCTCTCAAAGTCGGCGACCTGCTTGCCCGCAAGGGCGATCCGCTGCAGCTCGAGCTCCTGACGGCCGAAGTGGGGCTCGACCGGGAGATCCGCTCCGCGGAGGCGTCGAGTCCCGGCCTGGTGCTCGCGGGTTACACCGCGCGCTTCCTGGGCACGGACCGCATTCACATCCTCGGCGAGACCGAGATCACCTACCTCGCCTCGCTCGACGACAAGGCGCGCAGCAAGTCGATCCAGACGTTTCTCTCGTATGACCTGCCGTGCGTGATCATCACGAAGGGGCAAGAGGCTCCCCAGGAACTCCTCGTCTTCGCGCGCGATCGCGGGATTCCGGTCATCCGCACGAAGCTCAAGACGGCGGAGTTCTACCGCCGCTTGAAGCCGTTCCTCGACGATGCCTTCGCGCCACGCACTACCGTGCACGGCTCGCTCGCCGACGTGTTTGGCGTCGGCCTGTTGTTTCGCGGGCGGTCGGGAATAGGGAAGAGTGAATGCGTCCTCGACCTGGTCGAGCGCGGCCACCGCCTCGTGGCGGACGACGTCGTGCACATCACGCGCCGGGGCAATGACGTACTGATTGGACGCGGCCACGAAATCTCCCGGCACTACATGGAAATCCGCGGCGTCGGCTTGATCGACATCAACGCGCTGTTCGGTATCCGGTCGGTGCGCCAGCAGAAACGGATCGAAGTGGTGGTGCAGCTCGAGGACTGGGACAACACGCGTGAGTACGACCGCACGGGCCTCGATCAGCAGCGCACCGAGCTGCTCGACGTCGAGCTGCCGCTCGTCACCGTGCCCCTGAATCCCGGCAAGAATCTCACGGTGATCTGCGAAGTCGTGGCGATGAATCATCTGCTCCGCTACAGCGGCGTGGATTCCGCGAACGCGTTCAACGAGCGGCTCATCCGTCGGATGCGCGAGAAGGGCGGCGCGCAGCACTATCTCGAGGAAGACTATGAGTGAGCTGCGCGGCGTCATCGTGTCCCACGCGGCGATCGCGCAGGCACTCGTGGCGGCGGTGAAAGCGATCACCGGGATCGAGGACGCGCTCACTCCGGTGTCGAATGAAGGCTGCGGCACCGAGGCGCTGGGCCAGCGCCTGCGCGAGGCGGTCGGTGAAGGTCCCGCGGTGCTTTTCGTCGACCTCCCCGGTGGCTCGTGCTTCACCAGCTCCGCCCGCTACGCCAAGCAGGGCGGCGCCGAGATCGCGGTCGTCACCGGCGTCAATCTGGCCATGCTGCTCGACTTCGTCTTCCATCGCGATATCGCTCCCGCGGAAGCCGCCCGCCGTGCGGTCGATGCCGGTGCGAAGGCCATCCGCGTCACCGCATGACGCTCGCGCTGTACCGCATCGATGACCGGCTGATCCACGGTCAGGTGGTCGTGGGATGGGGGCAGCCGCTCAACTGCTCGTTCATCGTGCTGGTCGACGACGAGGTGAGCAGCAGCGACTGGGAGCAGGACCTCTATCGCATGGGCGTACCGCCGCAGATCGAGGTCATCTTCGCATCGGTGGAGCATGCCGCCGCGCAGTTCCCGACCTGGGAAGCGGATGCGCGCGTCGGGATTCTGCTGGTCGGCGACGTCGATACCGCCGTGGCGCTCGCCACCCGGGTTCCACAGGTCAAGCGCTTCAATGTGGGCGGCGTCCATCACCGGACCGGCCGCAAGGAGCGCCTGCGGTTCGTCTACCTGACGGATGAGGAGGCGGGCAAGCTGCGTCAGCTCGCGGCCGGCGGGGTCGAAGTCACCGCGCAGGATGTCCCCACCGCGCGCGCCGTCCCGATCGGAGAGTTCACGTGACCCTGCCGATCGAGGTTCTGATCGCGCTCGTCGTCTGGGGCACGCTGGTCGGCGTGGATCTCGTGAGCCTGCCGCAGATGATGATCGCGCGCCCGCTCGTTGCCGGGACGGTGGCCGGCGCGATCCTGGGCGACATCCCGACAGGCATCAAGCTCGGCATCGTGTTCGAGCTGCTGCAGTACGATATCCTGCCGGTCGGCGCGGTGCGCTATCCCGAGTATGGGCCCGCGACCGTCGCCGCGGTGGCGACGGCGCACGCATCCGCCGGCGTGCTCGGCCTCGGTCTCGGTGCGCTCGTGGGCTTGGTGACGGGCCTGATCGGCGGCCTCACGATCAATCTGTTGCGCCGTGTGAATTCGCGGATCGTGCACGCGGCCGCTGCGCAGCTCGAGTCAGGCGATCCGAGCGCGCTGCTTCGCGTGCACGTCGGCGGGCTGCTCCGCGACGCACTGCGTGCGGCGCTGGTAACGGTGGTCGGGCTGGTCCTTGCCTGGCTGGCTCGGCCGCTCCTCGCCAATGCCCTCACGGTTCGCGGTGCGGTGCTGCTCGCGGTCGCCGCCGTCGCGACCGCCGTCGCGGCTGGAGCGGCGGGCACGCTGCGTCTGGTGGGTCGCGGTCCCAACCTCGCGTGGTTTGCCGCCGGCCTGGGCGGCGGCCTGGTGGCGACACTATGGCTGCGGTGAACGGCGCGCTGACGCGCGCGCTGCTGCGGCTCTTTGCGGTGCAGGGCTCGTACAACTACGAGCGCATGTTGGGCGTGGGCACCGGTGTCGCCGAGGAGCCGCTGCTCCGCGATCTCGACGCCGCCAGGTATGGCCCCGCGGTGGCGCGCGGCGGCCACTTCTTCAATGCCCATCCCTATCTGGCCGGGCTCGCGATCGGTGCCGCCGCGCGCGCCGAGCATGATGGCGCGCCACCCGACCAGATCGAGCGGCTGCGCGAAGCGCTGTGTGGACCACTGGGTTCGCTCGGCGATCGATTGGTCTGGGCGGGATGGCTGCCGTTCCTTTCCGGATTGACCCTTGCCGCCGTCGGGCTGGGTGCGGGATGGATCGCCGTCGCGGCGTTCCTCTTCATCTACAACATCGGGCACGTCGCGCTGCGCTGGTGGGCGCTGAAAGCGGGGTGGACGCACGGGACGCGTGTGAGCGTGGCGCTGCATCACCCGATGCTGCAAAAGGCCGGCGCGGTCCTTGGTCCCGCGATGGCATTCGCGGTGGGCGCCGCGTTGCCGCTGACGGCGGCGTTTTTGTCCGCGCCATTCGACGCATGGGCGCGCATCGCACTCGCGATCGTGGCCGCCGTGAGCTTCATC
>DATBFV010000033.1:0-11017 GCA_036558345.1 Gemmatimonadales bacterium
ACCAAGCGGCGTCTCGAGGAGCACGGCCCCGGTGACCCCGTATGGCAGTTCTTGCTTATCGAATAACGACCGCGCCGCCGCCCCCACGCCTGACCAGCTAAACCGGACCGGCATCACGACCTGACTATGGTTTTGCGGGGACAGGTCCAGGGGTTTGTCTATAAGGGCTTCCCCGAAATCCGTTCCCGCGAGCGCAAGCGCAACTTCGAGCCGTGTGCTGCGCAGCCGATAGTCATTCGGATTGTACACGTCGAAGATCAGGTCCATCGTCCCGCCGGTCATGCCGAAGCCGGTGAGGTCGATTTCTTGCAGCTCGACGTCCGGCTTCTTGAAGCTGAGCGCATTTCGTACTGTGGCGCACGCTTCCATCGTGACCATGGTACTCAGAAGGACTAGGTGACCATGGTGCCACAGTCGGCTGGCGGGTTTTTTCATAAGGGCTAACATAACGCGGCAATGTCGAATAATGCTGTTACACCTCTCGTTTTGTTGGCGAATGCCGATAAGTGGTTGACCGAGTCGCTCGAAAGCGTGCTGACTCAGGGCGGCTATCGTGTCATGGCTACCGGCAAGCGGGTCCAGGTGCTGGAGCTGGCGCGGCGTCACCGGCCCGACGCCATCCTGCTCGACCTCAATCTCGACCAGCGCGCCGGCGACAATCTCACGTTGTGTCGCGCGCTGCGCGCCGACGCGTCGATCTCCCGTGCGACCCCGATCATCATCACCATGGCCGGTCCCGCGCTGCGCCAGCAACGGATCGACGCGTTGCGCGCCGGCGCGTGGGAGCTGCGCGGCGATCCACTCGATACGGAAGAGCTGCTGCTGCGGCTTGGCGTGTACGTGCAGGGCAAACTCGAAGTCGATCGCCTCGGCACCGAAGAATTGGTCGATCGCGCGAGCGGTCTGTACAACGACGCCGGCATGGCGCGCCGCTGCGCCGAGCTCGCCGCATTCACCGCGCGGCAGGGACTGCCGCTCGCCTGCGCCGTATTTCAGCCGACCGATAGCGCGCTCACGCCGGGGGGCGCAGACCGTCTGGCCGTGGCCATGCGGCGCGTGGGACGCATCTCCGACGTCGTGTGCCGTACCGGTCCCGCCGAGTTCGCCGTGTTTGCGCCGGCCACGGATGAGACCGGTGCCGAAGGCCTGGTGCAACGGATTTCCGACGCGGTCTCACGCGGTACCGCTCTGAAGCTACGGTCCGGCGTCAGTGTGGCAGCGGTCGGCAAGAGACCGTCGGGGACAAGGGGGTCGACCGCACTCCCCCAACCTCGTGCAACCTCGACTCTCGATTTGTTGGAACAGGCGAGAAACTCGATAGGCTAGGGCGCGATCCAACCCTCGCGAATCGCGTAGCGAACCAAATTAGCCGTGTCGTGCACGTTGAGCTTTTTCATCAACCTGCCACGATGGAACTCGGCCGTTTTCACACTGATATGCAGGACTTCGGCGATCTGCTTCGTGGACTTTCCCTCACCAACCAATTGCAGCACTTGCTTTTCGCGCGGTGTGAGATGGGAGCCGTCCTGCGGCGGCGTCGCGCACGCGTCGACGATTGCCTGGGAAGCACCGGGACTCACGTACAGCCGGCCACCGCGCAC
The DNA here is from genome assembly GCA_036558345.1 of Gemmatimonadales bacterium. Lineage (GTDB taxonomy): Bacteria > Gemmatimonadota > Gemmatimonadetes > Gemmatimonadales > GWC2-71-9 > 20CM-2-65-7. The sequence continues at coordinate 1,602 of DATBFV010000033.1, forward strand.
TTCCTCTATCGCGTGGACCAGGTCGTCGCAGCCCTGGCTCTTCTGGACAAACCCGCGGACTCCGACTTTGAGCGCTTCGCGTACGAACCGCGTGTCGTCGACGCCGGAGAGCAGAATTACCGGGCAGGCCGGGGCGATGCGCGCAATCTCCCGCGCTGCCTCCACGCCATTGAGCACCGGCATGGCGACGTCCAGCACCGCTACATCGGGACTGAGTCGCTGGACCGCGGTGACCGCGGCTCGCCCGTCGGCTTCATCGGCGACGACGTCCAAACCACGGCGCTCCAGCAGCGCTTTGAGCGCCTGCCGGAGTACCAGGTGGTCATCCGCCAGGACCAGACGTACGGGCATCACCCTCCCCTCGGTGCACGTGATCGGGCGCTGGTGATTGGGACGGACAGTCAGACAGGTTACGCCAACGACGACGGCCAGCTGGACCTCCCCATTCCCCACCGTGCTGCAACTCCACCCGGGTTTCCGCGGCCGCGCCCGGGTTCGGGGGTGCACCGGCATGACAATCTGGGGTTCGGCACCGGGATCAGCCAGTGGGCCACCAGGGGGGGTAGGTTTTACCCTGCAGCGCCGCCGCCCTGGCCTCCGTCAAACTGTTACTGCCCAGTAACAGCATCGGAAACCGTCGTCCCCTTTTCCCGCACAAAGTGGGATGGCACCGTGCTTGCACCTCCGTCGAGGCATGTCACGCTGCGCGATCCCACTTGTGGTGGCCGTCCTGGCTTCGCTAGCGCCCCAAGTGGGCTTCGCGCAGCGGACTCCGCTTTCTTATTCTCCCGCGACCGCGGTTACCCCCGCCCCGCTCGATCTGCGGGTGTCGATGCCGATCAACAAGGTCACCCAGCACGCGCCGTCCTGGAGCGCGACCGATATCGGGCTGGCAAGCGGGTTCCTGGCGCTGCTCTGGGTGGACGCGTCGCAGACGCGCTCGCTGGCGCGCAATAACTGGAACGGATATCACGAAACGAATCCGGTCCTGGGCCGCCAGCCGACTGAGGGTCAAATCAACACCTACACGGCGACGGTCGCGGTGGCGACGGTTGGTATCGCACAGGCGCTGCCTCCGCGCACACGCCGCTGGTGGCTCGGCGTTGCTTTGGCGCTCGAGGCCTACACCGTGTATCACACGACGTCCCGCCTAGGTGTGTCGCTGAGCGTCCGCTAGAGATCCTGCGTTCATGAATACGTAACTACTCCTGGGACGCAGCATTTGCCTGCTCGGCGTGACTGGGATCACTTGTGGAAGGGGTCGAGGGGACTAGGTTCGCGCTTGATGTCCGTCCGTGCCGGACCACCCATGCTGTCGCCATTGATCCTCCTCGCCACGCGTGAAGAGGTGTTCCGGCGCTCGGTCGAAAGCGTCGTGTCCCAGGCCGGTTATCGCGTCGCCTCGGCGAGCGACGAAGCGCGCGCGCTGCTGCAAGCCCGCAGCCGCCGTCCCGACGGCGTGATCGTGGACGCATCCATCGCGCCGCCGCCGCACTTTGCGTTCTGCCGCACGCTCCGGATCGACGCGGGTCTTTCGGCCGCAACGCCGATCATCATCACGAGCCTGGGAAGCGTCACGCGGGCCGACCAGCTCGCGGCGCTGCGCGCCGGCGCGTGGGAGCTGCGCGGCCAGCCGCTCGATTTCGAGGAGCTGCTGTTGCGGCTGGGCTTATACGTGTCCGGGAAACTCGATGCGGATCAGGCCGGCGCCGAGGGTCTGCTCGATCGGGCGAGCGGGCTCTACAATACCGCCGGTGTGCTGCGCCGCTCCGAGGAGTTGGCCGCGCTGAGTGTGCGCCAGAAGCTGCCGCTGTCCTGCGTCGTGTTCCGGGTCCCCGAGCGTGACATCGCGGCGAGCGACGGCGACCGGGTCGCGGGGGCGTTCAAGAGCGAGGGGCGCGTCTCCGATGCGATCGGGCGCACGGGACCAAACGAGTTCACGGTGTTCGCGCCGGCGACGGACGGCGCCGCGGTCGTGCGCCTGGTGAATCGGCTCGGTGACACAGTGGCCCGGCGCGCGCGACTCGATCACCCGATGCAGAGTGGCAGCGCATCCGCGACCGAAGCGACGGGGCTCGATCCGCGCGACCTCTTGGAGCGCGCGCGGCGGTCGCTCGACGCGACTTAGAGCCGGGGGCTCCTGCGGCGATTGCGCCGTCCATCGTGGCGTTCCGGAGCGGCGGGCGGCGGTGTTTCCTGCTCTCCCGAGCGGCGGGAGACCGGCAAGTCCAACTCGAAGGAGAAGCGCGTTCCCCAGCCCTGGCGCGATTCGACTTGCAGCTCTGACCCCATCGTTGCAACGAGCTTGCGGCAGATCGTGAGCCCGAGCCCCGTCTGCGAGAAGAGCTTGGAGTACTCGTCACGACCGGCATCACGACTGCGGCGGCGCACCGGATCGAACAGGGTCGGCAGAATCGCAGGATCGATTCCCCCGCCGCTGTCGTGCACCGACACCTCGACACGGTCGGGCGTCAGTTCACGCACGACGATCTCGACGTAGCCCTGGCTCGTGAATTTGAGCGCGTTGGTCGTGAGGTTGAGCAGGACGCGGCTCAAGGCGACCGGGTGACCGAGGCGCTGGTCAACCTGTGGTGGCGTGACCCGCAGCGCGAGCTGTTTTTCCTCCGCGATCGGCCGGACGATGTCCTGCACTGATTCGAGGACGCCGCCCACGGAGAATGGGATCGGCTGGTGCTCGACGAGCAGCTCCGCCCGGGTCAGATCGATGATGTCGCTGGCGACGGAGCTGAGCCCGAGCGCGGCGGTGTAGATCAGCCCCAGCTGGCGGCGCTGCACATCGGTCACCGGTCCGCTTTGGCCGCGCTGCATCGCCTCGGCGAGAAACAGAATGGATGTGAGCGGCGAGCGCAGATCGTGGGCGACATCCACGAGCAAGCGCAGGCCGTCACTGCCGGCGAGCTGCGCCGCGAACGTTTCGGCTGGGTCGGGCTCGATGGCCTCGCGCACGCGCTCGAACGCGACGAGCAGCCGGCCCAGATCGCTGTCGGACACATCGTGTTCTTTCGAACCGTCCAGCAGTTCGGTGCGGAGCGCGCCGAGCAGGCGCCGCGCGAGTGGCGAATGGGCTCGCGGATCGATAACCGCGTCGGGCGTGACCTGCATCTCCCCCAGCGTGGCCATGAGAATGACCATGTGGTCGGTGATCGTCGCTGAGCGAGGCGGAGCCCCGAGCGTGGCGGGCCACTCGGTTAGGAGCCGACGCACCGCCGCCTGCTGCACGCATAGCGGCACAAGCGGCTCGGGCGAAGACCGGCTGATTTTGGAGGTCGTTTTCTCGACCCCCGGTGCAACGCGCTGTAGGGGCATCCGTACCGAGGTGACGTAGGGCGGCACAAAGTTACACCCCCCTAGGGATACCGCTAGTCACCCAGAAAACCCAAACGCCGTGAGGAAAAATCGCTTGTCGGAAGACGGGACACGTAGGGACAAACCCTAGGGTCGTCGCAGCTACTCCACGGTGACGCTCTTGGCCAGATTGCGGGGCCGATCCACGTCGCAGCCCCGTAGCACGGCGATATGGTAGGCCAGGAGCTGCAACGGGATCACCGTGAGCACAGGCGAGAGGAGCGGTACGGTCGCCGGTACGCGCAACTCGGTATCGACGAGCCCACGCAGGTCTCCAGTCCCCTCCGTGGTGACGGCCACGATCCGCCCCCCTCGCGCTTTCACTTCCTGCATATTGGACACGACCTTCGAGTAGACGTCATCCCGCGGCGCGACGAAGACCACGGGCATGTTTTCGTCGATCAGCGCGATCGGCCCGTGCTTCATCTCGGCCGCAGGATATCCTTCGGCGTGGATGTAGCTGATCTCTTTGAGCTTCAAGGCGCCTTCCAGCGCGACCGGGAAGTTGACTCCCCGGCCGAGGTAGAGCGCGTTGTGCGCGTCGGCAAAGCGCGTCGCGAGCTTCTGCACGTCCGGCTCGAGCGCGAGCGTGCGCGCCACGAGCGTCGGGAGTTGGGCCAGGCGGCAGGTCAACTCCTGGCGGACGTCGAGCGGCACACCGCGCTCGTTGCCCAGATACAGGCCGAGCAGCGCGAGCGCAGTGACCTGCGAGGTGAAGGCCTTGGTGGACGCAACGCCGATTTCGGGGCCGGCGTGGAGATAGACGCCGCCCTGCGCTTCGCGCGCGATCGTGCTCCCCACCACGTTGACCAATCCGACCACGCGCGATCCGGCGGCGCGGGCCGCGCGCATCGCCTCGAGCGTGTCCGCGGTCTCCCCCGACTGCGAGATCGCGATCGTGAGCGTGTTGGGCTGCCGGACCGGTGGGCGGTAGCGAAATTCCGAGGCGTATTCGACCGTGACGGGGATTTGCGCCAGCGACTCGATGATGTGGCGGCCCACGAGTCCCGCATGCCAGGAGGTGCCGCAGGCGACGATGCGGATGTGCCGGATGTCGGCGCACTCGGCGGGCGTCAGGTCGAGCCCGTCGAGGCGCGCGGTGCCGTCCTCGAACACGAGCCGCCCGCGCAGCGTGCTCTTCACCGTCTCGGGCTGCTCGGCGATCTCCTTCTGCATGAAGTGCGCGTAGCCGTTCAACTCGATTGCGTCGAGGTCCCACGTGACGTCGTTCACGTCGCGCAACTGCACGTGTGACTCGTGGTCGAGCACGTGATATCCACCCGGCGTCAACACGGCGATGTCACCGTCGTCGAGATGCACAATGGAACGAGTGTACTCGAGAATCGCCGCGGCATCGGACGCGACGAAGTACTCGCCGTCACCGACGCCGAGCAACACCGGCGATCCTTGGCGCGCCACGACGATCTTGTGCGGCTCGTCGGCCGACATGACGGCGATACCGTAGGTGCCGACGACATTCTCCAGCGCGGCGATCACCCGTGCTTCGAGCGTATCGCCTGGCGTCTGTTCGATGAGATGGACGAGCGTTTCGGTGTCAGTCTCGGTCCAGAAGCTGTGACCGGCGCTTTCGAGCGCCGAGCGGAGCGCCTCGGCGTTTTCGATGATGCCGTTGTGCACGAGCGCGATGCGTTCGTGGCAATCAACGTGCGGGTGCGCGTTACGCGACGTGGGCGCGCCGTGCGTCGCCCAGCGCGTGTGCGCGATCCCGGTCGCGCCGTGAGCCGGCATGCGCGCGATGAGCTCGCGCAGATCGGGCACGCGGCCCGCGAGCTTGCGCGTGACGACGCCGCGCTCCGTCTGCACCGCGAGACCGGCGGAGTCGTAGCCGCGATACTCCAAGCGTGCCAGACCGCTCAGCAGAATCGGCGCGGCATCGCGGCGACCGTTACTCACATACCCGATGATACCGCACATCAGTCGGACTCCAGACGGACGAACCGCAACGTTCGGACGCGGGAGGGGGCGGCCAGCGTCGGGGGCATCAGCAAGCCGAAGCGCTCGAGTTGAGACTGCTTTTCGAGCAAGAGCCGGACGATATCATCGGCGCCGAGCAGCGCGCCACAGCGGGAGCAGCGCAGTCCGCTGATGCGCTCGACTCCCCAGATCGATCCGGAATCGGCGGATGTTGCACCAGCTACCTCGGTGATCGGGCGATCTTCACAGGCGCGGCAGGACATACCCCCGCACGTGTCAAGTTCTGGGCCGTTACTGACGCTGAGTGAGTGGGCTTGTCAACTCGTGCGGGAGGGCGCACTTAGAACGCGCGTCTGGGTTCGACGTCGGCCGGGCGTGCGGCCGCGCGCAGCGACACGTGTGACTGTGTTGTTACATTGCAGCAGTTCCGTGGGATCCGCAGATCGGAGCCCTATGCTAACCCGTTGATCCCTGCCACATTATCCGGCGCTCTCTGCGCGCACGAGTCCTGCAGGCCAAAAAGGAACGCCGCATCATCGCGTTACAAACGGCAGTGGGCGTACCGGGGCGACGGCCCTGAGAGGAAAACGCATGCTCAGCGAGGCGCCCTCGGCGCGCCCAGTGGGCGTCCTGATCGTCAGCCAGCATGAGTGGACCAGTCGCTCGCTCGCCAGCATTCTGGCGCCCCACGGCTATCTCGTCCTGAAGGCGTTCACGCGCGAACAAGCCCTCGCGCACGTCCGCCGCGATCCTCCCGATGCGATCATCATCGACGAACGGCTGCCGGACGGGGACGGCTACTCGCTGTGCAAGGAGTTTTATGAAGCGAACATGATCGCGCCCAGCACGCCCGTGTTCCTGGCGTTGCCACGCGCGCCGACGCGGCGCGACCGGCTGGCGACGCTTCGCGCCGGCGCCTGGGCCTGCCTCGGAGATCCCTTGGACGCAGAGGAGTTGATCGCTGCACTCGGCGCCGTCGTTCCGGCAAAGCTCGATGCGGATAACGCGCGCGCGACGGGCCTCATCGACGAGATGACGGGCGTATACAACGAGCGAGGCTTGAGCCGGCGAGCCGAGGAGATGGCCGCGGAGGCGTCACGCCGCCACGGCGCAATCGGCTGCGTCCTCATCGCACCGGACATCGAGACCGGCGAGCCGTCCCTGGCGCTGCTGCGGCGCATCGCCGCGTCCCTGCGCGCCGCCACGCGCCATTCCGATGCCGTCGGCCGCCTCGGGCAAAACGCGTTCGCGGTCGTGGCGGTCGATACGGACGACGTGCAGGCGCGGCGGCTCGCGGAGCGGCTCGCCGCGGCCATCCTCGCGACCCCGGCTTCCGCCGCGAGCGGCCCCTACCGCACGCTCGTGCCGCAGGAAGGCGCGCCGCCGCAACCGCGGCTGCGCGTCCGGGCGGGATATCATGGCGTCAAGGACTTTCGGGTGGCGTCGATCGATTCGTCGGAGCTGATGCTGCGGGCCACTGCGGCACTGCAGAACGCGCGCACCGATCAGCCCGACGCCTGGCTGCAACAGTACCACTGAGGCCGTCAGGCGTATGCCGCGCTGGCAGCCTCCGCAACGCTCGGTATTGCCGCTGCCCTTCCTCCGAAGGCGCGACACTGGTGGCTCGCGAGCGCTGTCGTGATGGACGCGTTCACCGTGTATAGCTTCAGCGTCGGCTAGCCCACTTCACTACCCCGCGAAAACGCGGGACGCCACAGGCGCTGGAGCCACGAGACGGGCAGATACTTTGGCGTTGTCGCCTGATACCGGCGATAGGCATCATCGAACAGCCGCACCAGCTGCTTCTCTTCGTAGTATGACCCCACCTCCACGTACAGGAGCAGGCACGCCAGGTTCAGGACGATCTTCTCCGTGTAAATCCCCGTTGCCGTCAGCAGGCTCAGGATGATACCGAGATACATGGGGTGCCGCACCAGCGTAAACGGGAACCCGACGACGAGATTGTTGTGTCCGAACACCGCCACGCGATCCACCGGCTTGTGCCTGAGCCGGCTGGTGAGATATACCCACAGCTGCTTGATGCCTACGAACGTGTTGATGTCCGCCGCCAGGAATGTCATGACAATGAGCAAATGGCCTGTCACTTTGAGGACGAAGTGCACCGGATAGAGCATCGCAGGCGCCGTCCACACCGTGCTGCCTGACTCGAAATGAGAAACGATGTACCAGAAGACCGGATACACGAAACACTGGCTCGCGAAATAGACGAAGCGGTAGCCGTAGTCCACGAACGCCTGCCCAAAGACCTGGCCCGCAAAGCGCTTCACGAACCCCTGAGCCAGGACCGAGTGCTGCGCGCCGAACAGGGTCCAGAGCGCGATGGTCAGGACGATACTGGTGGCGCTCATGGAGTGTCCCGCGGCGCGTGCTTCTTCACCTGATCGAGCACGACGCCAGCCACGATAGTCACCAGGAAGAACCGGACCAGCGGATTGTTGAGCGGATTGAGCAGCTGCGCGCGATCGCGCCACAGATCCGAGAGGATAGCGCCCAACGTGGGATCTGCACCGCTCTGGACGAGATGCTCGACCGGGGCGAATCCGCTTTGCTTGAAGATCAGGATCTCGGGGAGGATGTAGAGGACGAAAAAGATCACGCCGAAGACCAGCACGTACGCGACGTACTTCCCGGACGCGACGGGCTCGGATGCTGGAGCGCTCGTCGCTGTGCCCGCAGGCTCGTGCGCGGAGGCTTGCCGCTCAGGGGGCATTGTGGACCCCGCCCTTCTCGCGCAGGCGGCACGCGGCAAGCTCCCCGGGCGCGAGCATGTGTTTCGCGAGCGTGTCCGAGGCGATCGCGTAGCCGGTGGGCCCAGGGTGGCCGTCCACGGGAAACCGGTACAGCGTCGTGTCCGGCAGCTGCGACGCCCCAAGCGCGGCCTGCAAGTTCAAGGCGGCGATATCATGCGACGCCGCGAAGCGTTCCAGCCAGGGCAGGTTGACCGAGCCGTGTCGCAGCTCGGCGGCCGAGGGGTACATGACGAAAACAAACCGCGTATTGTGCGCCTTGAGCGTATCACGGAATGCGAGGAGTGCGTCGCCGTACCGGTTTCGCAAGCGACTCGTGGTCCCTGTGCTGTCGTGCGAGTAGTCCTGGGACAGCGAGGTCTCGCCCGCCCGAATGAGGCTCGTCGCTCGCACTCGCAACGCGAGGTTCCAAAGGGCGGTGTTGTGCACGATCGGATAGACCACCGACAAGGGAAACTGGGACTTCCGCTCGCGATTCTCGGCTAGCAGGTCCCAGTCGCTCTTTGAAGCCTCGAGGTTCGCGATGTCGTCCACCACGTAGACGAGCACCACGACATCGGGCGCGAGCGGCAGCGCGCGCTGAAGCATGGGGGCCTGATCGACGATCGTCGTTCCACCCAGGCCGGCATTGATGACGAGGGCGTCGCCGCAGGCCCGCCGCAGCTGCCGCTCGAGTTGAGCGGGGAAAGTCTGATCGTCGTCGACGAAGTCTCCGTAGACGTAGGAGTCGCCCACCATGACCACCCGCAGTTGGTTCGCGGGCTTGGCGCGGGTGAACTCGGCGCCGCGAAACCCCAGGCTGTCGATCGTCACTACGTACGGCAGGGCCGGCTTCTGGAGGTCTCGCACGTGCTGGTGCGGCGCGAACATGCCCGGCACACGCGCGAACTGCCTGGCATTCACAGTAGCGACGCCTTGCGCCGGCGCCAGATGAAACAGGCGCAGCACCAGCTCCGCGATCACGAGCGCGATGACGAGCGCCACCGCCATGAGCAGCAGGCGCCGCACGGCCACCGCCAACCAGTCCCGGCGCGCGGCTGGGGAGCCGGGCACGCTCACCGCCGTGGCGCTCATGATGGGAAGATCAGCGGCACGAGCGTCGGATCTTCGCCGAACAAGCGGCGGCGGATGCGGTGCGCCATCAGGCGAACGCGACCGATCTGGGGGAGCGTAGCGCGCACGCCGGCCCACACGCGATGCCAGATCCGATCGACGTTGTGGGGCCCATCACGCTCGGCCACCTCATCCATGTGTCTCTTGATGGCATTCATCGCCCACGCCGAGTGGCCCACCGAGACGTTGTCCGCTGCGTTATGAACGTCCACGAATAGCGTGGGATAATGAAAG
>DATBFV010000034.1:0-6228 GCA_036558345.1 Gemmatimonadales bacterium
TATCCCGTGCGTGGGCTTCGCCTACAACGTGCAGAAACAGCTCGTGGAGGCAGGCTTTGCGGAGATGCCTGGCTGGGTGGTCCTCGTCGTGGGCATCGTGTTCGCGGGCTTCATCGGGATGATCTTCGTGCTGATCGTGCTAGGCAACGGGAACAGCACGACGCGCGGCCTTCGCTCGGGCAAGTACATGTTGTTCCGGTCGAACATTACCCTCGTCCTCATTCTTCTGGCGACCGCTGCGCTGCACGCGCAGGAGCCCTCGGCTCTTCCACCGCCCACCGAGAGCAACGTGGTTCGGGTGGACACCGCGGTGCTTCGTTTGGACTCGGTGCGCGATCGCGTGTTTGTCGTAACGGGCGTGACGCAGCGCCCCTCGATCATCTCCGGTCCGTCACTTCGCTATCCCGACATAATGCGTGAGAGCGGAATCGAGGGGCGGGTCCTGGTTCAGGCGATCATCGATACGATGGGGCGCGCGGAGTCGGGATCGATCAGAATCGTTAACAGCCCGCATCCGGGATTCAATAATGCGGCGCGCGACTACGTGGCGCACGCCCTCTTCCGGCCGGCGCGACTCCACGGTCGTGCCGTGCGCGTGCTCGTCAATATGCCGATCGACTTCAAGATCCGACGAGATGCAGGGTCGAACTGGATGCCAGGACCACCCTAAGAGGGTTCCTGCCCGCTTCTCGGTGGCGTGGCACTCGCCACCTACACCTGAGACACGGGGCGGGAACGGATGCGAAAAGGCCGCGGATTGCTCCGCGGCCTTCTTATTGTCTTCGTTCCCCCTCTCCCGAAGGGAGAGGGGGTCAGGGGGGAGGACTGGGACTACGAGCGCGTCACCGTATACTGCCCGCACGCGGTGAACTCGATCGTCACCGTCATCGTCTGACTGTTCTTCATCACGACAGCGGTGATCTTGCCCGCGTCAAAGCGCGGCGCGTCGGTACAGCTCGCGTTGTAATGCAGCGCCGGATTGGTCGTCACCGTGAGCGAATACGTGCCGCGCGGCCGAGTCCACGAGGACGTGCCGTTCACGGACCAGTTCCCGCTCGGTAGCAGCTCGTTCCGGTGAATCGAGCCCGCCACGTCCGCCGTGAAAATCGACTCCCACGTGCGCACGTGCTCCCAGGTGCCGCCCTTCGGGCCCACGAAGTCGGTGCGGAAGTTCGTCTCGCTGCTCTGCAGCGTCGTGGTATCGTGCGACGCCTGCCGCACGCCGTTGCGCGTGATCGACGACTTGGCGCCCGACAGCAGCACCAGCGTCACGTTCTTGAAGTCGGTGAACACGCGCGTGACCGCGTGATCCGCGGTCACGCTCGTCGGATCGATCAGGTCGATCGTGCCCGAAACCGAATCGAGCGTGAGCGGACGGGAAATGACGCAGCCGGCATAGTCCAGCCGCACGGAGTCGGGCACGCCGTCATTGTCGGAGTCGACGACCGGAGTTGGGGATTTCGCCGGCACACACTGCGTCGCCTTCGCGGAGCCCATCGGGGCGGAGAGCGATGCCGAGGAGGCAAGGCCGCCGCCGGCCGCGCCATCCATCGCCGCGGTCGAAATCTCGTCGACCAAATCGCCGAGCACGGTCGTTGCCAGACTGTCGGCGTCGGCCTGCGACAAGACCGGCGTCGCGGGCGCCATGTTGTTGTCCTTGGTACACGCGGTCGCCGCCACAGCGACGACGGCGAGCGCGGGAAGCAACTGCCATACGGTGCGCATGAGCAATCCTCCGGAAGTGCTTGTTCTCGGGCGCAAATTGTTGACTCGGCGTTGGGACGGCCGCGTCACAGCCTTGTTAAGCCCGCGTTGCGAGATCGAACGTCGCAAGGCTACTGTAGAGCCATGCGTTTAGTCATGGTTTTCATCACCCTGTACGCGACCGCGCTCGTCTCACTCGACGCGCAGGCCCGCGGCTGCGCGGACACCCAATTTCCCGCCGAGCTTCCGACACCGGGCGCGCTGGTTGATTCCGCGCACGCGATCGAGGACTTGGGCGCATTTGCGGATCCCGCCAAGCCGATGCTGTTCAGCGTCTATTTCATCACCGGCGATTCCGTCGCGCACGTGCGCGCGCTCGACAAACAGGACGCGGCCGCAGCCGTCTCGATGGCGAACTACATCCGCCACGCGGCGCCGGGGGATTTCTGGGCATATCGCGTGCGTCTCGCCGGCGGGGATACGCCCGCGTTGACACTCGAGCGGGCGAAGTATTGCCCCCCCGTCACGCAGGAGCATGATCGGGGATATGCCACACGAGCCACTATCACAGGGACCATCGCCGTTGCAGGGAATCCCGAACCGATATCCCCACCACCAGGGTCGAATCCCAGCGTGGACGCCGGGTCGTTCATCCCGGTGGAAGCGCTCATCTCGGCTGAGGGCCGAGTCGTGTTAGCGCGAGTGGTGCGCTCCTCGGGGAACGCGGACCAGGACGCCCGGATCGTGAGCGAAGTGAAGCGTTGGAAGTTCCAGTCGGCGAAGCTCGATGACCAACCGATCCAGGGCGTGTATCGTTCCGCCGGGGAGTCGCCCCGACCGTAGGTCGGGGGAGACGGTTTACCAGGGCCCGGGAGCCAGCGTATGCGCATCGGGTTCGAGGCAATCGTCGACGAAGGCGGTCTGCCAGTCAACGTCAGGATCACCCAGTCGTCCGGCAGCGAATATCTCGACAACGAGATTTTGCGGGAGTCGGCAGGGTGGCGATTTCATCCGGCCCTTATCGACGGCCACCCCATTCGAGCACTGTACCGGAACGACGGACAGTCGCCGCGGATGTGAGGGCAAGGGGGTGCGCTCGATCTTCCGGGCCTTCGTGTTGCTCTTCGCCGCGCACGTGTTCATGGCGCAAGGTTGGAGGGGCGGGCACTAACGCGAAAGGCCGCGGATCGCTCCGCGGCCTTTGCTCTGAGTACCTGGGCTTCTGCTATTGCGCGCCGGTCTGCGAGCTATTCGCGAGCTCCGTCACGACCGCGGTCAGCTTCTGCACCCTCGTCTGATCGCTCGACATCGATGCGTCCTGACCCAGCGACGTCGCGAGCTGCGTCAGCGCCGTGCGTCGCGCCTGCCCCTGGCTCTTCTCCGCCTGATCGAGCGCCTGCCGCACCGCCTTCACGCGATCCGCCGCGAGCCCGTTCGAGCGCTCGAGCTGATCGACGTACGCGCGCGCGACGACGAACGCCGCCGGCCATGTGATCTTGGGCTGGTCCTGCGTGTTGAAGTAATCAACGTGGAAGAGCTTGGCAGCCGCGATCTCGTTGGCCGACAACAGGCCGCTGGGTTGGAGCTCGAACACGTCGAGCCCGCGCCCGATCTCGGAGCTGTAGATGTAGCCGTTGTACCAGGAGGCCGACCACGTCCCCCCGTTGCCCATCTGCGTCGAGTCGACCGGGCCGCGATCGAAGAACGCGATCTCCTTGGGATGCGCGGCATCGGTCCAGTCGAACATCGACACGCCGCCCTGATACCACGACTGCACCATGATGTCGCGCCCCGGCACCGGAATCAGCGAGCCGTTGTGCGCGACGCAGTTCTCGAACTGCGTCTGCGGCGCGAGCATCTTGTAATAGCTCTGGAACGTGAGCTGGCCGTTGTTCAGCGTGAAGATCGCGTCGGCGCCCCACTCGGGCTTGTCGAACGAGCGGCACTTGGGCTGCCCGCCGCCGCCCCACTCATCCGAGAACAAGAGCTTGGTGCCGTCGTTGTTGAACGTCGCCGAGTGCCAGTAGGAGAAGTTGGAGTCGGCGACGGCGGCGAGGCGGCGCGGATGCGCCGGGTCGCGGATGTCGAGCAGCAGGCCGTAGCCACCGCAGGCGCCACCCGCGAGGCCGATCGCCGGATAGACGGTGATGTCGTGGCACTGATTGGGGCCGGTGCGCGGGCGATTGTTGAGCTGGAACATGCGGTCCACGATGCCCTGAAGATTGGCGCGCAGCGTGGCGCTGTCGGCCGCGTTCGGCGCGGTCCGGCCGTTCGTCTTGGCGATACTGTCGAGCATCGGCCTCGTGAACCGCGGACCGACCGGCCGCTCCGAGCCAAAGATCGTGATGACGTACCCACCGGCGGCGCGCGTCGAATCGGCCACCCGCTTCGCCTCGGCGATATCCTGCGGCTCTTCGCCGTGCGTGGGCGGCGGCGCCAGCGAGTCGAAGATGCGCGCGCCGCCGATCACCGCGGCCGTCTGCGGCGCGGCGAGCGGCACCTTGATGACTTCGATCCGAAACAGCGAGCTGTTCGGATTCGAGTCGGGCGACTGGCGCACGCAGCCCGGCAGCTCCGTCGGCGAGCGCACCGGCGCCGAGCCGGACACGTACACGTAGACGTTGGACGAATCGTTGGGATCGATCACCACCGTGTGCGTGTGCGAGCCGCGGCAAGTCTGGACGTTCGCGATGTACTGCGGATTGGTGATGTCGGTGATGTCGAAGATTCGGATGCCGCGCAGCCGCGCCTGCGACACCGAGTCGCGCACGCCCGTGCCGGCGCAGTCCAGCCGTCCGCCCGTGCCCTCGCCCGAGACGAACAGCAGGTTGCGATAGACCGAGACGTCGCTCTGCGACGCGGGGCAGTAGTACGCCTTCTTGAGCGTCGGATGGCCCGGATTCGAGATGTCCCAGACCTGGAAGCCGTCGTAGTTGCCCTGAATCACATAGTTCTTGTAGAAGGCGAGATCGGAATTCGTGGAGCTGTCGAACGGCGACGGCGACGGATTGTTCGAGACCAGCTTCATGTTCCATTGCGCCGTAGCGGCGTTGTAGCGTCCGGCTTTGAGGCCGACCCGCGGATCGGGCGACGGAGCGACGCTGGAGCTGGTCGTCGCGGCGTTACTGCCACCGCCGCGCGACGCGCAGGCGGCAAACGTGACGACGGCGACACCGTGAACGAGTGCGCGAAGCAATGTCATTGACGATTCCTATTTGGGTGTGGTTGGACCGAACAAATCATTCGCGAGCATGCGTTGCATCCGCTCGATTTCCGTGGTCTGATCGGCGAAAATGCCGGTCGCGATCTTGTAGACGGGCTCTTCTTCGCCGCCGCTCGCGGCGAACAGCTGATTGACCATCGTGATGGCGCCCTGGTGGTGCTGGATCATCAGGCGCAGAAACGTCTCATCGAACTCGGTCCCGCGCGTCGAATCGAGCTGCGCGAGCTGCGCTTGCGTCAGCATCCCAGGCATCATGTGCGTCGAGTCCATCCCCATTCCGGGCATCATCATGTGCTCGGGCTCGGGGTGGGGCACCGGTTCGCCGCGCGCACGCAGCCAGTTCGACATCAGGTTGATCTCGTCCTTCTGGCTCGCGACGATGCGGTCGCACAGCGTCCGGACCGTGGGACTCGCCCCGTGCGACGTCGCCCAGCCGGCGATCAGGATCGCCTGCGCGTGATGGTAGATCATGCCCGACATGAAGTGCACGTCTGCGGGGGTGTACTTCTTTTGCGGTGGAGCCTGGGCCGCGGCGGTGGCGAGACTTGCGGCAGCGACAACAACCAGTCCGGAGATGACGCGTCTCATGTAGCGGGATTCTATCACCTGGGACACGTCCTGCATAGTCAGCGTTTCGAAACGATTTGCGATAAACTTGGGGCGTGTCGTTCCCCGAGTCTTTCTCCACCCAGCGGCTGCGCGCGGAGCGGCTGCTTGCCGGTCATTTCGCGGCAATCCGGGCCATGGATAGCGATCCCAGGTACATGGCGCTGCTGGGCGGCATCCGCGACGAGGCTGGCACGCGCGCCTATCTAGCCAGGAATCTCAAGCACTGGGATGACTATGGCTTTGGCCTGTGGATGCTGCGGGACGTACAGGGCGAGATGGCGGGCCGCTGTGTGCTGCGCCATCTCGATGTCGAGGGCACCGACGAGGTCGAGCTGGGCTACGGGTTTCATACGCGCTACTGGGGTAGGGGGCTCGCCACCGAGATCGCCCGGGAGCTGCTCCGCCTCGGCCGCACCGAGCTGAACCGGCCGTCGATTGTGGCGATTACGACGCGCGCCAATGTCGGTTCGCAGCGCGTGCTCGAGAAGAGCGGACTGGTGTACGAACGGGACGTGCAGCATGACGGCGTGCCGCATCTGCTATATCGGTCCACCTGACATTTCAAGAATTCTTGAAATGACGCATCTTGGGGCAATGTCGAACGCCATTCGTGTCGCGTGTTTTGGATTGGCCTTCGCGTTAAACGGCTGTGGAAGTCCTGCCAGCCGCTCCGTTGCCGCCGACAGCACCGC
>DATBFV010000035.1:0-4806 GCA_036558345.1 Gemmatimonadales bacterium
GAGGCGACCACGTACACGATCCCGATGATCGCTTCGTGCGGCACCCGTCCCTTGCCGCGGGTGCGCGTCAACGCGAAGAGCGCGGCTCCGATGCAGGTGAAGACCAGGGAGAAGATGAACGCCGTCCGGGAGTCGGGCGCGACGCCGTAGAGCAACGCGACGACGCTGCCCAGACCGGCCATCTGTGCCAGGGACAGGTCCACGAAGATGACTTCGCGGGCGATGACGTGCAGACCCAGGTACGAGTGAATCGCCACCAGGATCATGCACGCCACGAAAGGCGCCAGCATGAATTGCAACACGGTACGAGATCTCCCTGAAGTGTTAGCGGCCGTTGCTCGCGCGGTCCGAGTAGGCCTCCGCCAGCGAGCTGACGATCGTATTCATCAAATCGACAAACGTGTTCACCCCCTGCGCGCCACCCACGTTCGCCGGAACGATCACCGCCTTGGCACCGGTGCGCTCGGCCACCTGCTTGATCTGGTTGTGGTCGAAGTAACCAGGGGAGAGCAACACGCGCACATGCCGCTGCTGCATCAGATCGATCAGCTCACGTACATGCTTCGGTGTAGGCGGAATGCCCGGCTTGGGCTCGATGTAATCGACGCACGCGATGCCAAACTCACGCGAGAAATAGTCCCACTCCTTGTGATAGCAGGCCATTTCCCTCCCGCGGAACACCATCCCCTGTTTGAGCCAGCCGCCCAGGCGGTTCATAAGCGGCGCGCCCTGATAGCGCCGTTGATTCAGGAACTCGAACAGCTTGCCCTGGCGGTCGAGATCCGCGAGCGTCTGGCCGCCGAGCAACGTGACCAACTCTTCGCCGTAGAGGGCCTTGTACACACGATCCTCAAAATCCCTCTCACGCCCGGTGAAGTACTCGGCATTCTCGGGGGAGACGCGCTTCAGCCCCGTGAGAATGTTGCGCGCGATCTGCACGCCGTTCAGTGGCTCTTCCCAGATGTGCGGGTTGCCGAAGACGTGGATGTCGCCCTGTGACCGGGAATACGTCTGCGGGACATCGAGCAGCTGAATCCCCTGATACGCCGCCACATAGCCAGGGCCGCCTTCGGTGACCTTGGAATTGCCCGCCTTGTCCAGGAGCGCCGGGACCCACAGCTCGAGATCGAGGCCCGTGGTGACGAAGACGTCCGCATTGGTGAGCAAGGGCACGAAGCTGGGCTTCGGCTGCACGTAGTGCGGGTTCTCGTCGCCCGTGGCAATCGCATCGACCTGCCCACGATCGCCGACGATTTCCCGTGCGATCGCCGCATAGGTCGTAAGGGATGTGACGACTTTGACTTGAGGCGGAGGTTTCACAACCCCGCCCAGGCCCAGCAGTAATGAAATCACGTAGCGCATGTCAGTAGGTCTCATGTTTATGGGGACCGATGGCCCATACCACCTGGAAGGCAAACTGATTGGTCGCCTTCGCTCCGGGCAGCTGCTCCCATCGATATTGTCCGCGCAGGAACACCCACTCGCTCTGCCACAGCGTGAGGGACGGGATGATCTGGCGGGTGATGTCACCAAACTGCGGCGATTCGGCATAGTTGAGCGCAACGCCGGCGATCCAGCGCTGATTCAGCTTGTAGGTCGAGCTGACGTAGCCGCCGAGGCGCGTCGGCCCGGCGCCCGAGAGTTCCTTGCGGAATGCGAGCAGCTCGCCGCGAATCGTCCACTCGCGATAGAGCGCCCGCGCCGGCGGCCGCCACGTCAGCCGAAAATCGAGTCCGCCCACCGCCGTACGCAGTGCGGAATCGGGATTGGTGCCGTACAGCAGGCTCCCACCGAGCTGCGCGTAAGTCGAGCGGCTGATCTGCCAGAAGTTGAGCAGGTGGGCGAGGTACGTGGGACGCCCGCTCCCACCGAATAGCTCTTCATCGCTCGAGCTCAGCGTCATTTGGAGCGTCAGCTCGTGCGTGCCGAGTCCCCCGAAGGCCCGATACAACGACACGCCGGTTCCAGCGAGACCGTCCTCACCGAGATACGTCCGGAGCGCGAGGGGGTATTCGGTTTCCGGCAACGCATGCAGATGCCAGCGGTTCAGCTCGCCGAACTGCTGGCGAAACTTGCCGATATCGAATCGGAGATGTCCCGGCAGGCCGATCCAGTAGGCGTACCCCTCCTCGACGCCGACGTCGCCATTCTCGAATGCCAAAAAGATCTTCGTATGGGAATAGGGATCGAGGGCGGACTGAAATCCGATCTCGAACTCGCGGGGCTCAAAGTTGTCGGTCTGCACCCCCGTCGTCGTCGCATACGCCCGCACGTCGCCGGTGGCGCTGATTTCGGGATTCAGCTGCGCCTGGTTGCGCTCCCGGCCGACGAAGCGGCGTGCGGATGTCGTGTCCGCGGCTTGCGTGGTGTCCCGTCCAACCATCGCTGCAGCGGCGGCTCGCAACGAGGCGAGATCCGTGTCGGCAGGGGCGGGAGCCGCTGCCGCTCCTGCTTTCGGTGCGACCGCGGCGCGCAAGGAATCGAGGCGCAGCCGCAGGGCGCGCACTTCGCGCGCGAGCGAGTCCAGTTGTCGCTGGGTCGGCTGTTGTGCTTGCGCTTGGGCAGTCAGGCACGCGGTCGCCAGCAGCGCCGCGCAAGACATTCGTATCATGTTCACAGTCTCTCCTGTAAGTGCTCGAATCACCCGGACGCTCCGCGGATCGGAGCCGGGCCTCTGTCAGGAGAGCAGCGTGGGCGGTGCTCGGGGTGGGGGAGTGAATCTTTCGGAGCTCGCCGTGAACGTCGCGACCTGAGTCGGCGGGACTCGACGCGCGAGCACGGGAGCGGGCAGCGTAAAGACCTGCTGGGTGACCACGCGCGCGCTCGCGTAATTGCACAGCGCGCAGCGCATTTCGTCATGCAGGATCGCACACCGCGCGTTGTGACTGGCCTCGACATGTGCCGGCTCCGTCACCAGGTCTCGCGAGTGCGCCAAGGAAATGGCACCGCCGCCCAGGGCCTGAATTGCCAGCAGAATCGCGAGGGGGATCCGGCGCAACATGGTCTCCTTCATACGCCGGCCGTCACCGGGCTGTTGCCGCGCGCGTACGCGCGTAGCCGCCGGAGCATCCGGCGGTCGTGCCGCAGCGGATCATCCCGCTTTGGCGTTTCGATAATCTTAACGACTCGCCCCAAATCGGCGTCGCGCATGATGCGCCGGAACGGCTCCGGGCCGATCCGCCCCTCGGCGATCCACTCATGCCGGTCCACGCGCGAGCCCGCGGCCGCGCGGGAATCGTTGAGGTGCAAGCATTTAAGCAGCTCGAGCCCGATCACCCGATCAAACTCCTCCCAGACCGATTCCACGCGTGAGAGGTCATAACCGACCGCGTGCAGGTGCGCTGTATCGAGGCAGAATCCGACGCGGGTCCGGATTTGGTCAGGCAGCCCATTGCGCAAGTCGCGCAGCTCCTCGAATCGCGCGCCCAGTGCAGTCCCCGATCCCGCCGTTCCCTCGATCCACACCTCTAATTCACCCGGCACTGCTCTGAGACACTCCGTGTAGCCGTGCGCGTTGCGTTCGAGACCCGCATCCCGATCATCGATGTAATTCCCAGGATGCGAGACCACGGCGCGCAGTCCCAGATCGCGCGAGCGCTCGAGCTCTTGCGTAAGACTCGCGATGCTGCGCGCCCTGAGCAGCGGATCGGGCGACGCGAGATTGATGAGATAACTGTCGTGTGCCAGGACCGCTTCCAGGCGATGTCGCGTCACCTCGCTCCGAAACTTCGCGATCAGGTCGGCGGCGATGACGGGCTCGCGCCACTGATTTGGCGTCTTGGTGAAAAGCTGGATCGCCGTCGCTCTGAGTGCGGCGCCGCGCTGTGGCGCATTCGCCACCCCACCCTGACTCGAGACGTGCGCACCGAGGATCATGCCCGGTCGGTGAACGCCAGCCGCGAGATCAGCGGCACGAAGCGCACGGCGCCCGCTTCGCGTTGTACAAGTCCGTCTGGTGCGTTCACCGGCCGTTCCAGAATGACCAGCTCTTGCGCCGAGAGGTCACCGATGGGGATGATGAGTCGGCCTCCCGGTGCCAGTTGCGCGGCGAGCGGCTCCGGCACGCGCGGCGCCGCCGCAGCCACGATGATGCCGTCGAATGGCGCCTTTTCGGGCCAGCCCGCTGCGCCGTCGCCGAGCCGCGTTTCGATGTTGGTGAGCCCCAGGCGACGAAAGCGCTCTTCGGACTCGACGAGCAGATCGGGCAAGCGCTCGATCGTGAACACCTTCCCGGCGGATGCGATGTAGGCCAGGATCGCGGCCTGGTAACCGGAGCCGGTGCCAATCTCGAGAATCCGGTCCGTACGCGTTGGCTGCAGTCGCTCGGTCATGAGTGCCACGACGTAAGGCTGGGAGATCGTCTGGCCGTTGCCGATCGGGAGCGGCGTGTCGCGGTAGGCATCTCCCGCAAGTTCCGGCGGCAGAAACCACTCTCGCGGCGCCCAACGCATCGCGACCAGCACTCGGCTGTCACGAATCCCGCGGCTCGCCAGCTGGCGCATGACCATGCGTCTACGCGGTGCAAGAGTTTGCGGAGCGGGGTGTGCCTGCCGGAACATACGCTGAACTTAGTCCAGCGTCTTGTGGAAGCGACGCACCGATAATGCGATCAGGACCGTCGCGAACGTTGCCAGAATGACAATTTCCTTCCACAGCTCCGGCACACCGACGCCTTTCAGCAGGACTCCGCGCAGGACCTTGAGAAAGTGCGTCAACGGCAGGAACGCGCCGATCCACTGAAATACCGCGGGCATCGCCTGGCGCGGGAACATGAATCCCGAGAGCAAAATGTTGGGCAGGACAAAG
>DATBFV010000036.1:0-55452 GCA_036558345.1 Gemmatimonadales bacterium
GAGCAGAAATGGGGCACGCTCGCCGCCGGTCGGTTTGCCGACGTCGTCGTGCTCGATCACGATCCCTTTGCCGTGGCGCCGGAATCGCTCGGCACGATCAAACCGCGCTACACAATCGCGGGTGGTAAGGTGGTGTATAGCAGATAATGCAGGCTATTTTGCGACTATAATGGCGACACGCTCCCCCTCCCGTACGCGGCCGGCCAAGGCGCCCACAACGCTGGGCAAGGCCGATCTGCTGGACGTGTATCGGCTGATGCTCACCTCGCGCCGCATCGACGACCGGGAGATCCAGCTCAAGCGTCAGAACAAGATCTTCTTCCAGATTTCGGGGGCGGGACATGAAGGCGTCCTTGTCGCCGCCGGCAAAGTCCTCCGCCCCGCCTACGACTGGTTCTATCCCTACTATCGCGATCGCGCCCTTTGTCTGACTCTCGGCATGACTCCGACCGAGATGTTTTTGGCCGCGGTCGGCGCCGCCGACGATCCGAATTCGGGTGGACGCCAGATGCCATCGCACTGGGGGCATAAAGATCTGAACATCGTCAGCCAGTCGAGTCCGACCGGGACGCAATTCCTGCAGGCGGTCGGCTGTGCGGAAGCCTGGCTGCGCTACCACCGAATCAGCGACCTCAAGGACAAGCCGATTCAGGGCGACGAGGTCGTGTACTGCTCGGCGGGCGACGGCACGACGAGCGAAGGCGAGTGGTGGGAGGCGCTGAACAGCGCCAGCAATCTCAAGCTTCCAGTTCTATTCCTGATCGAGGACAACAAGTACGCCATCTCGGTTCCGATCGAAGTGCAGACGTCCGGGGGATCGGTGTCGAAGCTGGTCTCGAGCTTCCCGAATTTGCTCGTCGAGGAAGTCGACGGATGTGACCCCATCGTCTCCTATGCCGCACTGACCCGCGCCGCCGAATGGTGCCGGCAGCGGAAAGGGCCGGCGCTCGTGCACGCGCACGTCACCAGACCCTACTCGCATTCCCTGTCCGACGACGAGATCCTCTACAAGCCGTCGCGTGAGCGCGAAGACGAGGCAAAGCGCGACCCGGTGGCGACTTTCCCCAAACGATTGATCGATGAGGGCGTGGCCACGCAGGCGGAGATCGAAGCTATCAAGGCGCAAGTGGACGAGGACATCCAGGTCGCCGCGGACATGGCGCTGGCCTCGCCGCAGCCGAAGGCCGAAACGGCTACGCTGTGGGTGTACTCGCCGGATGTGGATCCGACGTCGGAGCAGTTCGACACCGAGGACGATCCGCATTTCACCGGCGAGCCCACGACGATGGTGGATCTGCTCAATGCCTGCATGAAGGACGAGATGGGCCGCGATCCGCGCATCGTGGTGTTCGGCGAAGATGTCGCCGATGTGAGTCGCGAGCAGTATTTGAAGGAAGTGAAGGGCAAGGGCGGCGTCTTCAAAGTGACGTGGGGCCTGCAGCGCCAATTCGGAAGCGACCGGGTCTACAATTCCCCGCTCGCCGAAGCCAACATCGTGGGTCGCGCCATCGGACTGGCGACGCGCGGCCTGAAACCCGTCGTCGAAATCCAGTTCTTCGATTACATCTGGCCGGCATATCACCAGCTCCGAAACGAGCTGGCGACAATGCGCTGGCGCTCGAGCAATGCGTTCAGCGCGCCCGTCGTCGTTCGCGTCACGTACGGTGGCTACCTGAAGGGCGGCTCGGTTTACCACTCGCAAACCGGTGCCGTCGTGTTCACCTCCGTTCCGGGCCTACGCGTCATATGCCCGTCGACCGCGCTCGACGCCAACGGCCTGCTGCGTACCGCGATTCGCTGCGACGACCCGGTCCTCTTTCTCGAGCATAAGCACCTCTACCGCCAGACCTACAACAAGGCACCCAATCCCGGTCCCAATTTCATGATCCCGTTCGGCAAAGCGAAAGTCGTGCGGGAGGGCACTGGTGTCACGGTGATCACCTATGGCGCCGTTGTGCAGCGGGCCATCGTCGCCGCCAAGGAGGTCGAAGAGAAGGACGGCGTCAGCATCGAGGTGATCGATTTGCGCTCGCTGTCCCCCGTCGATTGGGAGACGATCGAGACGTCGGTGCAGAAGACGAACAGAGTAATCGTGGCGTATGAGGACGCCCAGTCGTGGGGCTACGGCGCCGAGATCGCCGCTCGAATTGCGGATCAATGCTTCCCGTGGCTCGACGCGCCGGTCAAGCGAGTGGCGTCGACCGACACGTTCGTCGCGTACGCGCCCGACCTCGAGGATTACATCCTGCCCCAGGTGGAGGATCTCGCGCAGGCGATGCGCGAGCTGCATGCGTTCTAAGCCATCCCCCGCCGTTACATACGGAGTCCTGTTTTTTCTCTCAGGCGTGACCGGCTTGATCTACGAGCTGCTCTGGGTCCGCGTCCTTTACCAGTCCTTCGGTTCCACCATACAGTCCGTCGCGACCGTCGTCGCCGCCTACATGGGTGGCCTGGGCCTCGGCGCGTGGCTGTTGGGCCGCCGCGCCGACCGCTCGCCACGGCCCGCGGTGCTGTACGGCAGGCTCGAGATCGCGATCGGGATCTTTGGGATTCTGTCGCCGCTCGTGCTCGGCTTGGCGCATCGGATCTACATCGGAACGGCCAGCACCCTGGCACTCGGAGGCGCCGCAAGCCTGGCCCTGCGTTTTGGACTGGCGGCGGTGGTGCTGCTGATTCCAACTACGCTCATGGGCGGCACGCTGCCCGTCCTCACGCGGGCGCTCACTGGCGAGGACCGTGAGCTGCTCAAGCCGTCGCTCGGCCGCCTCTACGGATTGAACACCCTGGGGGCGATGACCGGCACCGCTCTCGCCGGCTTCTTGTTGATCGAATTCGTCGGCGTGCGAGCTTCGCTTTGGGCGACTGCCGCAGTCAACCTCGCCATTGGGTTCGCCGCGATTCGGATCGGGAGGAGCCGCGCGCAAAATGCGTTGCCGGAAGACGCGCCGGCGCCGTCACCAACTCTCGACCGTCTCCACGTTCTCGCTCTGGCGCTGCTCGGCATCACCGCGTTCGCGTCGCTTTTGGATGAGATCGCCTGGACTCGGGTCCTCGTGATGATTGTGGGAGGATCGACGTACGCCTTTACGCTGATCCTGCTGGTCTTTCTGTTGGGGATCGGCCTGGGCAGCATGATCATGGCCCGTCGCAGCGAGCCCCGGATTGAAACGGCCGCGACGGCGGCACTCGCGCAGGGCATTACCGGCATCGGGGCCGCGCTGCTGTTTGTGTTCTTCGGCCTCCTGCCATCGTATATCATCGCCGTCTTTCAGGTCGCCAGCATGAGCGCTGTCTCGCGGCTGCTCTTGATGGGTGTTGCGATCGGTGCCGTGGTGCTCATTCCGGCTATCGGCATGGGTATGACGTTCCCATTGCTCACTGATCTCACGGCTCGCCGCGACGCCGCCCGCGGCGCCGACGTCGGTGGCGCATATGCACTCAACACGATCGGCAGCATTCTCGGCGCCGTGCTCACCGGATTTTTTCTCATCGCGGCGTTCGGCACGCAGGCGACGCTGCGCCTCGGACTAATCATCAACGGCGTTGCGGCCCTGGCGCTCGCTGTGGTGGCTTCCCGTGGTATCGCCGAAGGGTCGGCGGAAGACCGCCGCATCCGTCCGCGCGTCTTGGCCGCCGGCGGCTTCGGAACACTCGCCGTGCTCGCCGCCGCTGCTGCGCCCGGTTGGAGCAGTCGACTGATCGACTTGGGACCGACGATCTACGCTCGTCAGCCGATGGATCGGGCGGCGCGCGCCCGGTTTCTGGCCCATCGAGGCGTGCGACAGCTCGCTTACCAAGAGGGTCGCAACGCAACCGTCAGTGTGTGGGAGGGTGAAACCGGCCGGTCGTTGCGCGTCAATGGGAAAGTGGACGGATCGGATCGTGGTGACATGGACACCCAGGTCATGGTCGGACTCGCGCCCATCGTCGCCCGGCCTGGTGCGTCATCTGCGCTCGTGATTGGATATGGCACCGGCGCAACGGCTCACGTTCTGGCGTCTGCGCCCGGCATGCATCAGTTGACGGTCGTCGAGATCGAGCCCGCTGTCGTTGCGATGGACCACCTCTTCACGGGCGTGAATGAATCCGTGCTCGCCAAGCCGGGCGTACGCGTCATCCTCGACGATGCGCGAAGCGCTTTGCAGCTCGATCGTAGCCCTCCAAGCCCCGCTCGCTATGATGTGATCGTATCCGAGCCGTCGAATCCTTGGGTGGCCGGGATCGCTACGCTGTACACGCCGGAATTTTTCCGCATCGCGCGGAGCCGGCTCGCCGACAGCGGTGTGTTCTGCCAATGGATTCAGCTGTATCAGCTTCCCCTGCCCGTCGTCGCCGGGATCGTGCGGAGCCTGCGGACCGTCTTTCCCCACGTGCAGGTCTGGTTCGGGGGCACAGCCGATCTCGTCGTGCTCGCGTCTCCACGGCCGCTGGCGTACGATCGGCGCTGGCTGAACGAGCTGCTGGGTGCCGGTGGCCCGATGAACACATTGAGTCGGGAGTGGCTGAGTCTCGGTGCACCAGATGAGTACTTCGGCAGACTGCTGCTTGGCGACTCGGGGGTGTCACGGCTCGTTGCGCGAGCGACCTTCAACCACGACGATGACCGGCCGCGACTCGAATTTGTGGCGGCGCGCCGCTTTCTCGATCCGAACGGCTCCACGTACGCCGTATTCGATTCGCTGATCCAGATGGGTGACCACGACGCCGGTACGTCGCCTGACGCCCGACTGCGCATTCTCAGCGCCCGGCGCAGTGACGCGGGGATGCTCTCCTATCTCGATGAGGCGCGGCGCGCCCAACCCAACGTGGCCGAATGGGCGGTTCGCAGCGCCGGCATTCGCCTTGCGATGGGAGACACGGCGCAGGCTGATTCTCTCCTCGCTATGGTCGTGGAGCGGGGCGGCAGCCCGGACGCGCTCCAGATGCGCGCCCTGCTCGCAGCCGCCAGGAGCAAGCCGCTGGCCGCGATGGCGCTGCGCGAAGCGCTCGCCAGGGGCGCCGATACGGCTCAGATCCGCGCCGCGATGTCGTTCCTCGCCGTGCGCGGTTCGCGGTGGGAGGAAGCCGTGAGTCAGGCGCGCAGCGCTTTGGAGTCGGCGCGTGGGACGTTCCGCCACCCCTTCCCCGGCGAATTCCTCACGCAAGCGCTCGGCCAGATCGCGTTGGATGCGCCACCGGCGCTGGCCGATAGTTTGCTGAGCTACGCGGCCGACCGCCGGCCAGGGTCGGCGCGCTATCGCGAGCTGGCGGCGGTTGCCGCGTTGCGGGCGGGGCACTGCGAGGAAGCGGCGGCGAATTTCGTTGAGCTGCTGGACTTCGCGTTACGACGGGAGAATGGCCCAGCCCTGGTTAGGGAGTGCTGGGCGGCGCAGGACTCTAGCGCGCGGACCGGGGGCGCTGCCCAGGGGGCAGGTTCGGATTCGCGAGGAGCGGCGACGCGGGAGCCGGTGAGGCACTGAGCATGTCGCGAATCTCCCCGGCCGCCGCGATGGCATGATCGACGTCGCGGGAGAGCGCACGTGCCTGCTGTGTCGCATTCGTCAGATCACTCAGCACCGCGGCCACACCAGCCGACCGTAGCCGCAGCAAGTCGAATCGGACATTCTGCATGGCCAGAACGCACGATTCAATCTGCTCTTCCACCCGTTTGCGGCGTGTCAGCAGATCGCTCAGTGCCTGCCGCTGCCGTTCGAGCAAACTGAGTTGGCGCTCACGTTCCGTTCCTTCTTCATGGAGCTTGACAGCCTCGATACGCACTTCGATACGCGCAAGAGCGCCGTCGTCCACGTCTGCACTCATGCCGTGCAGCATGCGAGCGAGGTCTTCGGCCCGCTTCAGGAGTGCGTCGACGGTTACGACGACGTCAGGCAAGAGCTTCCGCTCCGATTCCGGCACGCGCTCCATGATCTTCAGGATCGCCTCACGGTCGTTGCGCGCCATGCGAACCGTGTCGACGTGCCTCCCAAACTCATCGGCCTTCGGCGCGGGCAGCGCTCGACGCGCGCCGAGCAGAGCTTCCTGCGCGTCCGGCGCGGCCGGCCGATTCAGCACGTCACGCCAGGAGTATCCGTTCTGCCACAGCTTCATGTACTGCGGCAAGAGGCCGAAGCCGCCCCAAATCGCGGTCGGGAACAGTGACCAGCCCAGACCGCCGCCCATGAGGGCGTCGATGAACATCAGCCCGCCGCACACCGAGGCCCAGGAAACGAAGCTGTCGCGGAATTTCGCGACCATGCGCGATTCCCCACTCGGCGTGAGCTCGCTCTTGGGATCCTTCCGAGGTGCTGGTCGCGATGGGCGACGGCGCTCTGGACGGCCGCCGCCCGACATCCGCGCGGGCAGCGGGCTCCCCCCCAGTCGCGTGTCGGCGCGAGGACCGGCACCACCACCACTGGTGCGCCGCGAGGGCCGGTAGGGTGGCGCGCTGCGCGATTCGAGGGCACGGCGCAACGCATCGGCCGTCGGCCAGCGCGCCTCAGGCTCTTTCTCGAGCGAGCGCATGACGCACGCGGATAGATCGTCGGGGCACGTCGGCGACTTCTCTTGCAGGTTCGGCGCTTGCTCGGTGATCTGCTTCAACAGAATGCCAGGCACCGTCGGCGCGGAAAACGGCAACTCACCCGCGAGCATCTGGTAGCCGACGACACCCAGACTGTAGATGTCGGAGCGGCCGTCGATCTCGCGGTCCCCGGCCGCCTGCTCGGGACTCATGTAGTGGGGCGTACCGATTGCGACGCCGGTGGCCGTGAGCGTGCCGGGACCGGTTGTGGACGTCAAAGCCTTCGCGATCCCGAAGTCCGTCAGCACAGTCCGGCCGCGACTGCCTTCCAGCAGAATGTTGTCGGGTTTCACATCGCGATGGATGATGCCGAGTGCATGCCCGGCGCCGAGGGCGTCGGCCGTCTCCATCATGATTCGGCGGGCTTCCTCAGGTGGCAGTCGCTCGCGGCGCTTCAGGCGCGCCGCGAGCGATTCACCATCCACGTAGGCCATGACGAAATAGACGAGGCCGTCGGGACCTTCACCGACGGAGTGGATCGGCACGATATGGGGATGCGACAGCCGGGCGGCGGTCTCCGCCTCGCGCAGGAACCGCGTGCGTATTTCTTCCCGAAACGCGAGCTCCGGTGGCAGGACCTTGACCGCCACCTTCCGCTTCAGCCGCTCGTCGCGCGCGTGATAGACCACGCCCATACCGCCGCGGCCGATCTCGCCCTCGAGTGTGAACGAAGAGCCAAGGGCCTGACTCAGCCGCTGCGCCAACGGATCGTTCATGCCGTTTTGCAATCCATTCGAGCACTAAGATTTAGCCGCAAGTATGCGGGGGTGCAACACACATTCCGAGCGTCGACTTGGCAGCAGAGCGCCGCTTTGGCGGCTCTTTTCGGAACGGACCTGCCGCAAGCGACGTTTTTTCCTGGCACAGACGCTGCATTCCGCGTTCTGGCTCAGTAGCACGAAACCTACATCGGAGATTCCATGTCAGACCGGATGACTTTGCCTGTCCTGCCGCTACGCGATGCCGTGCTGTTCCCCGGCGTCGCAACGCCGATCGGCGCAGGCCGTCCTGCGACATTGCGTGCCATAGAAGCCGCGCTCAAAAACCCAGATCGCAAGGTTTTCGCGGTCGCTCAGAAAGAAAACGTCGATCAGGTTACCTCCGGGGTGCTCTATACCACCGGAACGATCGCACGTATCAGCCAGGTCCAGCGCAACCTCGGCGGCGTGCAGCTGGTTCTGCACGGGGACGGCCGCGGTACGGCGGTCCATTACAGCGAGACCAACGGTTATCTCGAGGCCACGGTCCGTGAGGCACCCGACCTCCCTCCCCTGAATGAGAAGGATCCTGCCTTCGTAGCGTTGCATCGGGAAGTCCGCGAGCGCGCGGCCGAGCTCGGCCAGAAGTCGGGATTGCCCAACGAAGTCGTGCAGCAGGTCCTGCAGGGCGTCACCGACGCCGGGGCCCTCGCGGACCTCGTCGCCGGGCATCTCGACATTCAGTCGAGCGAGCGCCAGCAGTTGCTCGAGACCCTCGCGGTCGAAGACCGGCTTCGGCGGATCCTCGTGCACGTCCAGCGGCAAATCGCGGTGCTCGATGCACAGGAAGACATTAAGTCCCAAGTCCAGGAAGAACTGGGCGAGCGCCAGCGCGAGATGCTGCTGCGTGAGCAGATGAAGGCTATCCGCAAGGAGCTTGGCGAAGAGGGAGAGGCGGCCGAGGCCGACGATCTGAAGAAGCGGCTGGACGCGCTGGAGCTGCCGGAGGCGGCGCGCAAGGAAGTCGATCGCGAGTTGGCGCGACTCGAGCGCGCCGGCCGGGAGTCCATGGAAGCGCAGGTGATTCGCACATATCTCGAGACCGTCGCCGAGCTGCCCTGGAATAAGCGGACAGAGGAGTCGCTGGACTTGAAGCGCGCCGCGGAGATCCTCGAAGAGGACCACTACGGTCTCCAGGACGTAAAAGACCAGGTCCTCGAGTTCCTCGCCGTGCGCCAACTGCGTCAGCAGCAACCGAAAGAAGAGGCGCCGGGGAACGAAGACGACCGCGCCGCTCGCGCACCGACGCTGCTTTTCGTCGGACCGCCGGGCGTCGGCAAGACGTCGATCGCGAAGTCCATCGCCCGTGCCATGGGAAGGCCCTATGTGCGCATCTCTTTGGGCGGTGCCCGGGACGAAGCCGACATCCGGGGTCACCGGCGCACATACGTTGGTGCAATGCCCGGCCGGATCATTCAGGGCATGAAGCAGGCGGGAGCCAAGAACCCGATTTTCCTGCTCGACGAAGTCGACAAGTTGGGGGTGTCGTTCCAGGGGGATCCGGCCGCGGCGCTACTCGAAGTGCTCGATCCGGCGCAGAACGATTCGTTCACCGATCACTACCTCGGCGTACCATTCGATTTGTCCGAGGTGTTGTTCATCGCGACGGCGAACTTCATCCAGAATATCCCCGGGCCGCTCCTCGACCGGCTCGAAACGGTCAACTTCGCGGGATATACCGAGCGCGAGAAGCTCGAGATCGCCAAGCGCTATCTCGTGCCGCGCCAGCTCCGCGAGAATGGGCTCAGGGTCGATCAGCTCACCCTCGGCGAAGATGCGCTGGAAGAGATCATCGCTAGCTACACGCGCGAGGCCGGCGTCCGTCAGCTCGAGCGGGAGATCGGCAAGCTTGGGCGCAAAGTCGCGCGCAAAATCGCCGATGGTGTGGCTCAGACAGTTACGGTGAACGAGAAGGATATTCCGGATCTGATCGGACGGCCCAAGGTCCACCCGGAGCGCATGGCCGGGGAGGATCAAGTCGGTGTGGCCACCGGCATGTACTACACGCCGGTCGGCGGCGACATCATGTTCGTCGAGGCGAGCATCATGCACGGGAAAGGCGACCTGGTCCTGACCGGCCAGCTCGGTGACGTCATGAAGGAATCGGCGCGGGCAGCGTTGACGTATGCCAAGTCCCACGCCGACCTCTTGGGCATCGCCGAGGGGGCGTTTATCGATACGGATGCCCACGTGCACGTGCCCGCGGGTGCAATCCCCAAGGATGGACCATCGGCCGGCATCACCATGGCCACCGCGTTGGTATCCGCGCTCTCTCGGCGGCCGGCGCGGCACGATATCGCGATGACCGGCGAGATCACGCTGCGCGGTCGCGTGCTCCCCATCGGCGGCGTGAAGGAGAAGGTGTTGGGCGCCGTTCGCGCGGGAATCACCTCCATTATCCTGCCGAAGGAGAACGAGCGAGATCTCGAGGATCTGCCCGACGAGGTGCGCAAGACGCTCGACGTGCACCTGGTCGAAGATCTCGGGCAGGTACTCAGCCTGGCTCTACGCGGGGCGCGCTTCGAAGCAGGCCATCTGATCTTCGAAACGGAAGCTCCGATCAGCCTAGCGCGCGCTCACTCCCGCCACCACTAGATCAACGGCCGCGGCAAGCCATCGCTCTCTGAGCGATGGCTCGTCCGCGGCGAGTGGCCGCGCACTGGTCGCGACCACGCCTTCCATGTTGAGGTAGCCAACCACCAGAATGAGCGCCTGAGCCGCGGTCAGGTGAGGATCCACATCGTCCCGCACCTGGCCGAGGCCCTGACCTTCCGCCAGTAGCACGACCAGACGGTTGATCGCGGGCTGGAACGCCATGCCGGAGCGCGTCCCCTGGGCAATGAGTGCGACCACCTGTGGATTTCGGGCGAGGAACTCGAACTGTGCGGCGAGCGTCAAGCGAAGCCGATCCAGCGGGCCGCCCGTCGGCTGCGTGATACCGGCGAGCGCATTCTCCAGCTCGCCAGCCGTTTCCGAGAGCACGGCTTGAAAGAGCCCGCGCTTGGAGTGGTAGTAGTAGAACAGCAGCTGCTTGTTGACGCCCGCTCGCTGGGCAATCTGGTCCACACGCGCGCCCGCGTAACCGCGCTTCGCAAATTCCTCGCGAGCGGCAGCCACGATGCGTAATGCTCTGGTATTGCTCAGCTTGGGCGGCATGGCCCGCCTTCGTCAACCGTTTGGTTGACGAAATCTACGGTCCGTCGTCCGGCGCCGCCACTGCTCGCGTCGTGGGCTTGGGAAAAGCCGGCCAGGCGACGCCCAAGTCGTTCCAGTTGAGAATCGCATTGAACGCCAGCGCAAAGCTGCCCTGCGTCTCCCAACGCCAGAACGGCCGGATCGCAAACATGACGACGTGACCCTGGCCGACGGGTGCATCGATCACAGCCGGGCGACCCGCCAGCTCCTCGCCATTGACCAGCAAACCTGACAACCGCAGGGAATCACGCTTGGGCGTGAAGCTCATGACCACGCGCGGCCGCGTGCGCGCCTGCTGCGCCGTCAGATCCGCGTCCTGATCTTCCGGTATGTCGGTGCTCGTGTCGACCTGAAAGAGCGGCGACTGGTTGAAGTACACGGCAAGCGTGTCCGCATACCCGTACGCGATCGGGCTGCGCGGGTCCTTTGTGACGGCGCGATAGATGCCGCCGGTCGCCCGGAGCTGGCGCGCCGCCGCGATATCGACGCCGCGCGTCACGCCGTACTCGGTGAAGATTCCCGATGTGCCGCCTTCCGTGATCAGAACGCCGCCCGCGGACAGCCACTGGTTGAGCGCGGTCATCCCCTCGAGTCCGATGCCCGGCCGCACGTCGTCTGTGGAGTCCACGCCGACGAGGTTCGGTGTGAGTGCGCTGCGACGCCACGGCACGGGTGGCCCATTCATCGGTAGGCCATTGACGATCTGCTGGGGGTTGTTCGAGACGAACGGCAACACGATCACGTTGAATTGCTTGAGCAGCTCGCGCCGCTTGAGTTGCTGAACGCTCATGTAGGTGTAGGGAATCTTCAGGACGTCGAACGCGTACCGGACCCAGCCCTCGTTTTGAGTGTTCAGCCACGAATGCACGAGCGCGATTTTCGGTACGTCCAGCTCGTGCCGCGGGACCTGCGGCACGGCGGCTACGCCCACGACATTGAGACCGAGCGATTCGGCTGCCTGCGTGAGACGTCGCTCGATGCTGCTGCTCGCGGGAATGATCGTGGTCCCGCGTCCCCACGTCTGCTTATCGACTGCGAATGAATCTTCACTCGCGAACATCCGGACGTCGCGCAGTGCAAACCGGAACTGGGTGAGACCGCTCTCGGTGGTCGGTGCGATGAGGTATGCCGCCGCACTCCTGACACCAGACACCTGACCCCTGACCCGAGCGTCTGCGTTCATCAGCGTCATCGTCGCGTGCAGCACCGACGTGTCGTTGATCGCGTGCAATGCCACATTCCGCACGTACTGCAGTGTCCAACCCGTGTCGTCGTACGGCGTGGGATCGTTGGCGCCGTAGTCCTGTTTGCTGAAGTAGCTCTTCGCGAGCGGACCGTATGGCTGATTGAGGGGCACGATGTAATCCCCTGCCGCGATGTCCATCCCGCCCGCCTTGAACGCTTGCGTTGCGCGGTGCACCTCGATGCCATGGAAGCGCAGCAGGTTCACGAGATTCGCGGCCTCGACCGCGCGAGGCTGATTCGCCGGAATGTGAAACGCGTTCGGACCATCCTTCGCGCTGCCGCGTTCGACTGCTCGCACGCCCTTGCGGTAGAACTGATCGAGGTAGCGGTGACCGTTGCGCGCCATGTAGTTCATGGCAATGAGCAACGCGGACTGCTGATAGTTGATGTTGTTGCGAATGCACCAGCGCACGCCGTTGATCGGGGGATTGGGACGGAACCACTCGACCGACGTCTGGCGCTCGGGCAGCTTGACGGTGTGACAGTCCGCCCCGCGCGACGTGTAGGTCTCATAAAACCGGCCGATCGAATTGTGCCCGTTGGCCACCCAAAACATGTAATTCGGCGTCCAGCCGTCGTAGAAATCGTGCGTCCACACGCCCGGCAGCCCGCGACTCGTCAGAGCGGTGATCTCCTGGAAGGCGAGCTCGTTCCACTCGCTGATGACGATGGGATCCAGCTCACGGTTGTACGGTCCCGTGCCGGTCGAGGTATAGAGGAACGGGACGGATTCGTGCAGGTCGTGTAGCACCGTGGGATGCCATGCAAAAAACGCCTTCATCATTGTGCGGGTCAGCACCTGCGACATGACGATCCCGTCGCGATTGTTGTCGTGCGCGGTGTACTTGCCCCAGTAGATCAGCCCGGGCGCGATGTTCTTATGCGCCTTGCGGTAGCGGTAGACGTCCACCATGCGGTCGCGGCCGTCCACCTCCGTCACTGGCGTTATGAGTGTGATGACGCTGTCGCGAATCTGCCGAATGAAGGGCGTGTCCTCGACCGCCAGCCGATATGCCAGCTCCATGAGCATTTCCGGCGAGCCGGTCTCCGGGGAGTGGATCGAGCCGGTCAGGTAATAGATCGGCTTTCCGGCTGCGACCAGCTGTCGCGCGGAATCGCTGGTCAGCCGTCGCGGGTCGGCCAGCGCCGCGGTGATGTCGCGATAGTGCTCCAGCCGTGCGATCGTCGCCGAATCGGCGATTGCGGCGATGATCATCGGCCGACCCTCATCACTCGTGCCGAGATCGAAGACCTTCACCCGCGGCGAGGCCTCGTCGAGCGTTCGGAAATAGCGCGTGATGTCGGCCACGTACGACAGCCGCCCCGTCGTCCCCGGCACGTAGCCGAGCACTTTCAGCGGCGTCGGAACGCTCGGGTCGGCAGGTAAATGATCGGTGAGCTCGGTGTTGAACCGCGGCTCGGTCGTCAGCTCACGGATCTTGGCGGTGTAAGCGGAGTCTACCGGCTGCTGAAGCGCGAGAACTGCAAGGACGGCGTGTACCATGCGACGTTCTCCGGAATGCGGGACAGACCTGACTTGAGAAAATCGATCAACAGACGACTGACCTCAGCGGGCGACTCTTCGGGCGCATCATGCCCCGTGTGCTGCAGCAAGACGAACTCGCTGCGCGGCATCTCGCGCGCAAACCTGCTGCCATCGGCCAGCGGGATCCACCGGTCCGCGGCGCCCCACAGAATCAGCGTGGGGGCTTGAACACTCGCGAGACGTCCGCCGCCCAGCGAGTCGAACCTGAACTCTCGTAGCACCCCTCGCAAGGCGCGTCCAAAATGCGGTTCAGGAACCGGCGCGTAGTACTGATCGATATCGGCTTCGGTGACTTTATGCGGATCCGCGAATGCCGAACGCACGATCCGACCCGTGATCCAGCGTCCGCGGAACATGGTGGCCAGAGCACCGAGGAGCGGCCAGCGCACGATGTTGAGCACGCCGGGCCACCGCATGCCGAACCCCGCGGCATCGATCAAGACCATCCCACGGACGCGGTCAGGATGTCCCAGCGCGACTTCGGCGGCGATCGCGCCGCCCATCGAGTGTCCCACCAGCACGGCACTCGAGATGCCAAGCGAGTCGAGTAGCGCGACGACAAGATGCGCGTAGGCTGCGTTGCTGTAACCATGCGCCGGCTTATCGGAGAATCCAAACCCGCGGTTGTCGAAGGCAACGATTCTGTACCCCGCGGCCAGGACTGCGGGCAGCTGATGCCGCCACAGGTACATCGATGCTCCGATGCCGTGAATGAACACAACGGGAGTCCCTGCGCCAGTGTCGATGAGTCGGAGTCGCGTGCCGTCGATGGTGCGGTACTGCACTCGAAATGAAGTGCCGGCGGGATAACGTTGCGCTTCCGGAATGGGCGCTGCCCGACAGGCCGAGCCCAGCAGCACGATGCAGAGCAGCGCTCGGGCGCGGATCACAAGATTGCTGGAACCGCACGCTGCGCGATCAGCAGGATCAACGGATGCGACGACCAAAGCCCCGCCAATCCATCACCTTCTCCAGAGATGAGCAGAAGCTGCGCGTCGTCGATCAAGAGCACGGTCGCGTTGGGGATATCGGCTCGGGCGGGCTCGAGCCAGGTGGGTGCGTCCGCCGGCATGCCGCCGCGGATCCGCACACGCAGGCTGGAGCGCTCGGCGGCGCGGCGCCAAGCGGGCAACGTCGGCCGCCAAAGCTCGAGGGCCATCACTCCTTGTACACTCCGCTCCGCGCGCGCGACCAGTTGCATCAGGAGATTCGCCACGGCCCGGCTACCTGTGACTTCTCGCGTAACGGGCTCGCTCGGTCGCGAAGCCCCACGCAGTTCGCGTCCCAGCCGGTCCAACGCCTCGCCCTGGAGCGTTGCGAGATGCGCGAGCAGTGTTTGCGGATCCGTCGGCCGGTATCGGGCCGGTCGCTCCGCCGGCGGCGTTCGAACCGCCGCACCGCGTGTGACCAATCCTTCGAGGGCACTGTAGGCGTTGGCGCGTGCGAGCCGGGCGCCCTGCGCCACGGCGTAGCCCGTCGACGGCCCCAATCTCAGCAGTGTGGAGTACACGAGTGATTCCGTCGGCGTGAAGCCGAACGGCGTCAGATCAATGGGCATCTTGTAGTAGCAAATACTACTACTTAATGAGGCCGATCGCGATCCTAGATGACGCTGAGCGGGAGGCCCAGTAGTCTCGCGATCAAAGCCAGACGGAACGTCACATCGGTCTGCCGCTGCGCGGGACTCTTGCCGGGTCCTTCCAGCGGGAAGTAGTGCGATACCACTGGGTTATCCGATTTCGGCGTGACCCGCAGGCCTGAAGGCGTCCAGATCCCCTGCTCGTCAGTCTCGCTGAACATCCGCGCCAGGACTTTTACCGCGCTCGGCACCTGCCGCACGATGCCCAGACGGGTCAACAGCTCGAGCCAGTACAAGGCGAACGGGACATCGTCGACCCGGCCCTGAGCGTCCGCGTGGAGCGGGTCGCCTAAGATCTCGAACAGCGGTCTGAAGACCTTCTTGCCGGCCAGAATCGAGAACTCCCGCCGTGTCGTCGGGGTCGAGAAGTAAGACGCCAGGCGCTCCAAGAAGCCGGCCCGTTCCCGCTGCACCGCCGGCATAAAGGCGAGCATCTCGATTGAGAACACCGTCGGCGGGTACGTCAGAGGATCCAGTACGGTCTTTCCCTGCGCTTTCTTGAACGGCTTCTGCGCAAGCTCGCTCCGCAGATACATCGAAATGTCGCTGGCAATGCGATGCGCCGCCCCGCGCAGGCGGGGGTCGTCTTGGTGCGCGCCGCGCGCGAGTGCGGCGGCCGCACCCTGCGCGACCATCCCGCGAGCCCAAAGTCCGAGCCCTGGATCCGTCTTGGCGGCGCGCTGGAATTCGACGAGCAGCGTTGGGTCGTCGTCACGCGATAGCAGTCTGAAGAGAAAACGATCGGCGAACCGGAAGACGCGGGCATCGGGTGGCCAGCCGAGCTCGAGCAGGCGCCGGTACTGGAAGATCGTGCCGACTTCCTTCCATCCCATCGCGCTCGCCGGGGCGGGAGCAAGGAGATTTCCGCCCCACAGTCCCGTGTCTTTCTGCTTGCGGACGATCGCGAGCGCTTCCTTGTAATGGACCATCTCTTCGCGGAGCGCTGTGACGCGCTCGACGTCGCGCGCCGATTCCGGCACGACTTCGGTCAGAGTACGATACTGAATGGGAAGACTGGCAGCCTCGTACAGCCAAGACAGAGGCACTGTATGCGTGGAGGGAATCTCCAACCGCCGCTCCAATGGTAGGAAGTCGGAACAGCTGGGACTGCCGGGCTGAAAAACGGGCGCAAACTTACCCGCAGCCCGGCCAATAGGCAATCGCCGTCGCTTAACCCATTATCACTACGAATGTTCCGCCAATCCCCCCAACGTGCAATTCTCTGCACCCATCACGGTTGAGGTCGCTGGAATTCCGACGATGGCAACCAGCGCGGCATTGTCGGATCATTCGCGATGGCACGCGCCGCACGCACCGTCACGCGCACCTCCTGAGCCATCCCCGCATATCGGAATGAAGGCTGGTATTCGTCGCTCGGCTGGTGGTAGCGCTGCTGGTTGTAGATCTTCTCTTGTTCTTCGCCCCACCCCCTCGGTCGTCCTACAAAATCGTCGCCGGCGTAGATCGAGAGTCCCGGCACGCCCGCGCGCGCGAGCGGAAAGTGGTCCGAACGAAAGAACGTTCCGCGCAAATCGGGCTCCGATTCTACCGTTAGCGATTCGGCGCGCGCCGCGGCTGCGAGCACCGCGCCGAGCGTGGACCGATCGGCGCCGCGGGCGCCAATGTCACGTGTCGCACCGCGCACATTGGTGACGTCGAGATTGAGCACGGCTGCAGTATTGGCGAGTGGCACGAGGGGCTGCTGCACATACGCCTCGCTGCCCAGCAATCCACTCTCTTCAGCGGTAGTGGCAACGAACAGAATCGAGCGCGCAGTGCGCGGCATCTGCGTCAGCGTCTTCGCCACGCCGAGGATCGCGGCAACGCCCGAGGCGTTATCCTCGGCCCCGTTGTATATCGAGTCGCCACCGATCGCGGGCCCAATGCCCTTGTGATCCCAATGGGCGGTGATCAACACGACCTGACCGGCCAGATGTGTGTCGCGTCCGGGCAGACGCGCGGCGACGTTTTCCGATGCGACATGCCGCAGCGCACTCTGAACCTGAAGCTGTGCTTGCAGGCCGGTGTTGACCGGACGGAAATCCCGGCGCGCGGCCGCGCGCGTCAGCGAGTCAAGGTTCAGCCCCGCTTTGGCGAGTGCCGTGCGCGCCACCGTCTCTTGCACCCACCCCGCAACAGCGAGACTGGGCGAGCGCGGTTGGTCGAGCTGGAACTGCTCGACCGACCAGGAGCCACGTACCACTTCCCAAGGATAGGTCGCGCTCTCCGTGGTGTGAATCAGGATCGCGCCTGCGGCGCCTTGTCTCGCGGCTTCCTCGAGCTTGTACGTCCACCGGCCGTAATACGTGAGGACTTTTCCCAGGAATACGGTCGCGTCGACGAGTCCGGGGTCGTTGACCAGCATGAGGAGAATCTTTCCGTGCAGATCCGCGCCCTTGTAGTCATCCCACTGCCATTCCGGTGCGCGGATCCCGTAACCCACGAACACGATCTCGCCAGTCGCGGAAACGTCGGCCTCGGGGCGCTCAGCCCATGCGACAAAGTCGTCGCGGTACGCGAGCGCCTCGGCAGGGCTGCCGCTCTTGCCCCAGGCGAACGAGGGCTGCGGTGTCATACCGACCAGCGAGACGGGTTGGAAATACGTTCCGTTTGCTCCGGCTGGCTCGAGGCCGAGAGCCTGGAATTGGGCCGCGATGTACGACGCCGCGAGCCGGCCGCCGCGCGTCGCGGGAGCACGCCCTTCGAGCAAATCACTGGCCAGGAATCGCAGGTGAGCGTCCATCGCCGCCGTATCGACAGGAATGGGGCTGCTGCGTTGTGCGACTGCGACGGTTGTCCCAAGCAACAGCATGGCGACAGCAAGCCTACACGTGTTCGTCATGGTCCCCTCAAATCTGGCACTTAACGGTGTCGATAGTCCCCGGTCGGCGCCGGCCGGCTTCGCTCGTCAACACGAACGTGGAATCGTCCAGGAAGTCGATCGCCTCTCCGCCGATTTCGAGTCCCGCGACGTAACATGGCCGCTCACGGGCTGGAAGCAATCGCCCGCCGACGCCGGGATAGAACAGATAGATCTCCGAGTACGTCCGCACCGCGACCATACGGCCGTCGGGGCGGGCAGATGCCGCGGTTACCACGCGGCCTTCCCCTGGATCGGGTCGGATGTCGAGTGTCTGCACGAGCGTCGCCACGACGATGTTGGTCTTCGTGTCGGACGGTGGTCGCCATGCCTGCCGATCGACACGGTAGAGTCGAATCTCGCTCCCGCGCCGCACGCCCTTGCTCACGAAATACACGGCGGTATCGCGCGGTGATACGTAGACCGCCTCGACGTCGTGAGAGCCGTCGGGATAGCGCAGGTTCAGCACCGCGGGAGCGCTCGTCACCCCGAGTGTATCGCTCGCGCGCTCCGGCGGTCTCGGCTCCGGAATCGCATAGACGGTGACGAACGGCCGGAACTCCAGATTGTCGCCCGTGTCGGCGAGGTAGATGCAGCTCGCCCGGGGCTGCCCTCGGAACACGACGGGACAGGGACCCAGCGACATGTCTTCCCAGTCGATCGCTTCTGCGCCGGCCACCATCAACGCGCCGCGGTCCGTGCCGCGGAGATCGGTAGCATAGAGGTACGGTCCGTCACCCGAATCGTTGTGCGTCCAGAGCACATCGGGGTACGTGCGACTGACCGCGACGCCGGAACTTTCGACGAGACGCGGACTTTGAAATGTCGCTTGCAAGACAAAGAGCGCGGTTGCGAACATGAGCCCCCAAGAAGATACTTCGCGCATGCGCGACGCGAATGTTCGCTTGCAGGGACGGATCCTCTATCTCACCGAGGATCCCGCCTTCGTGCGCGAGCAACTCGCGGGGAATGATCCCGTATGGTCGCAGGCCATCAAGCTGCGCGACGACATCTCGACCGATGAAATCACTCCCGCCTACATCTGCTACTACTACGACGAAACACTCGGTGAATTCCCGTACCTCGGCCTGAAGTGCCGCGACGAGTTCCCCATCTCACGCGGATCGGTCAAGAAGGGTGGATTCGTCGCCGCGGTGAGCGGCAAGCGGCGCGGCAAGGGCTCCTCGCGCGAGCAGTCGCCCTATGCCGAGATGTGTGCAGGTATCAAGCTGGTGGTCGCGGAAAGTATCGAGCGGATCTACCGCGAAAATTGCCAGAATCTTGGCGTCCTGACCACAACCGATTTCTCGATTCTGGAAAAGGTCAAACGCGGCGAAGACATCCCGCTGTCAGCGTTCACTGCCGGGGAGGGCGAGATCACCCGCGGCATCATCGAGCACGGTGGGCTGTTCAACTACAACACGGCGCGCCTGCGCGGCACGGTTGTGCTACATCCGCCCGAGACGCCACGCCGTGCCATGACGCTTGGCGAGAAGATTCTTGCGCGCCGCTGGGTGGTCGATCCGGCGAAAGGGAAGATCGGTGTGCCGGCCGTGAAGCCGGGTGATGAAGGCTTTGTCCTTACCGACATCCGGTTCAGCCACGAATACGTGACGCCGATGGCGGCGATCTTTTTCGAGCAGCTCGTCGGGAAGGACGCGAAGGTCAACGATCCCGGCTCGATCCTCATGTTCCGCGATCACCTGACCTTCCTTCCCGAGGCGATGACGCCGGAGCGAATCAAAGAAGGATTGCTCGACGTCGCCCTCCAGCTCGAGAAAAAGCAGCGCGAATTTGCGACCTCACAGGGCATCAAGCTCTACGGCGAGCTGCGCCTCGGCCATCACGGCTCCGAAGCGATCTGTCACTCGAAGATTCTGGAAGCCCACGCCCTGCCGGGACAGGTGATCATCGGATCCGACTCGCACACGCCACATGCCGGCGCGGTCGGCTGCATCGCCTTCGGTGTGGGCACGACTGCCATTTTCAATTCCTGGATCACCAAGGACGTCCGGCTTCAGGTTCCCGAGACCGTCAAAGTCGTGATCCGCGGCGAGAAGGCCGAGAATGTCACGGCCAAGGACTTCATGCTCGAGGTCTTGCGGCACCCGTACGTCAAAACGGGGAAGGCGATCGGTAAACTGGTCGAGTACTGCGGTGATGCTGTCGAGTCGCTATCCGTCGATGAACGGGCGACGATGACCAACATGACTGCCGAGGTCGGCGGGTTTACGGGTTACGTGGCGCCGGACGACAAGACCGTCGAGTACCTGATGGACTATCGCAAGATGTCGCGCGCCGATGGCGAACGGCTGTGCGACGGGTTATTCAGCGATGCAGGTGCCGAGTACTGTGAGGTGATCGAGATCGACGCGGCGACGATTCGACCGATGATCGCCCTCCCCGGGGACCCCGGAAATGGGCTTCATATCGACGACATCGCCCAGCGCATCAAGGTCGACATCGCGTATGCGGGCTCCTGCACCGCGGGAAAGAAGGAAGACATGGACATGTACGCGCGCGTGCTCGCCGAGGCGGCCGCGCGCGGCGAGCGCGTGGCGCCCTGGGTGCGGTTCTTCATTCAGTGCGGCTCGCAGGACGTGAAGCGGTATTGTGAAGAGCGGGGCTATCTCGACGTATTCCGGCAGGTGGGCGCTACGTTTCTCGAGCCGTCGTGCGGCGCCTGTATAAACGCGGGGCCGGGCGTCTCGAAAACCCGCGAGGAAGTCACGATCAGCGCGATCAACCGCAACTTTCCGGGCCGGTCGGGTCCGGGGCAGCTATATCTTGCCAATCCGTATACTGTGGCGGCCTCCGCCATCACCGGCTACATCACCGCGTGGTCGCCGGGGATGGTGCTGGAAACAGCTCGCTAGGGCACCACTCCCCGAATCTTTTCCTTGATGGCCTGCGCCCCGCTGCCGAAATCGAGCGCGGTAGTCACCGTGGTAGTCGAGTCAGGGACCAGCTTAGCGGTCATCGTGTACTCGCCACTCAGCATTCCGTGAGCGACGCTGAAGCTCGAGCTGCCCTGGCTGGAGCCATAGCTGCTCGAGGTCGTGCGCAAATGGCCGCCGCGCGTCAGCCATTTCGTCACCGTCGAATCGGGCGCCTGGTGAATGACGAAGCCCGTTCCTGTCCCCGCGGTGTCGAGCGTGAAACGCTCCCAGAGCGTATCACTCACGGGCGCGCGTCCCGATCCGATCAGGAAGAAAACCGAGTCCATTGTGCGTGAAGTCGCGTTGTAGCCCTTCCAGGCGAGAACCGCTGTCAAATTGCTAACGACCTGCGAGCCGCCCTGCGTCGCGTCGATGTCGAACTCGACGCCCACGACGCGGGTCGTATCGGATCCCTGCACCACGCGCGTCGCGCGGTCGATGAACGGGAACACCAGCGCCGACATCAGGGCATAGAGTCCGGAATCGCCCGTAAATGCCGCGTCCAGTGTGGTGTCATGGAGAAACGCTGAGTCCAGCGCCATGCGCACGGCCACGATTTCCTCGGCCGGAATCGCATCGGGATCCACACTGCCGGCGTCGGAGCATGCGGCGATAAGCCCGGCGCAAACCAGGAGAGAGGACAGTTTCTTCATGGTCGGAAAATATCGCTAGCGGTCGCCGCCGCCACCTATACCGGTTGCAATCTGATCCCGATACGGACGCAGAGAATCGCGCTGATACACGCTGCGAGGATTCCAGAGCACCCAGGTGTCGATGCCGAGCTCCTCGGCCGCCCGGATCTGCTCACGGATCTCGTGCGGCGTGTAGCGCGGCTTGCGGCGGCCGAGGGTGAAGGCCTGGAGATAGGGTCGAATCGTCGCGGCCCTGGCCAGCGGCCGTGAGCGCTCGAGCGCTTCGCTCAGCGCGTTGCGCACCACGCGATACGGCTCGCCATTCGGCCAGGCCAGACCGTAGCTGCCCTTGTAGTAGTGGCTGGGATACACCATCGGCAACACGACGTCCGCAACAGTGACAAAGTCTTCCCATACCTGCCCGATGCCGAGATCACCTGTCGCCGATGAAGTCAAACCGAAGATGTCGAACGTGACCGGTATACCGAGTGGTTGCAGACGCTGCGTGAGAATCCCGATGCCCGCCTGCACGCCCTCGCGCTGCGTCTCGCCGGGTTTGCGCGCGGCGAAGACGGCCTCCGCCATGGCTTCCTTGGGCTCATCGGGGAAACGCACGTAATCGAACTGCACTTCGTTGAAGCCGAGACGCACCGCTTCCTCGGCGAGCTGCGCGGCGTAGATCCAGACCGAATCGTTGTAGGCGTCGACCCACGCAATGTTGATCCGATCGCGCCACAATCCGCTGCCGTCCCGGTTCTGCACCGACCATTTCGGTTTGCGCTCGGCGAGCAGCGGGTCTTTGGCGACGACGATGCGGGCGATCGCGTAGATGTCGTGCGCGCGCAGCGTATCGAGCCGCGACCGAACGTCTTTCGTCCGCACGCATTTCGTCGCACCGATGTCCTCCGCGACCTGGACATCGGATGGATACAGCAGACAGCCCGTGTCGTCCTTTATGTCGACGACGAAGGCATTGATCTCGGTGGAGTCGGCCAGGCGCACGAGCGATGCGAGCTTGCTGCCGCCAAAGGCCCAGGCGTTGATGTACAGCGCTTTGATCGGTTGCGCATCCTGGGCGTTGTCGTACAGCGAGCCGGGAAGGACGTAGCGCAGCTCGACGCCACGCATCTGCAGATTCTCGGGGGTCGAGGGCAACTGCTGGCCAAAAAGGCCGCGACTCAAAGTCGCGGCCCCGATCAAGGAAGCAGCTGACAGCCTTGCCAACTTCATAGGGGCCCACAACATAGGAAAATGACCCTCAGCCCGGCAAGGATTAAGCTCTCACTTGCGTAAGCTATTGAACAGCAAAGGGTAAGACGCGATGCTCTGGCCTCGATACTGCGGCCTGATGCCGAACAAGATTACACGCCCCGCACCCTGCTGAACCTCGAGAATCGCGGCCTTTCCGGCGATGCGGTCGGGATGAAGCACCCAACCTGACAAGAGCACGCGGGCCGGATCGTCAGGCCATCTTCCGATCACGCGTGTCACGGTCGAGTCGAGCACATCGAACGCTGGACCGCTTTGAAACCAGCCGATTGTTTCACGCGGCATCCCGCGCGCGACGGCCGTCGTCGTGTCGAGCGAAAGACGGAAGATCGATCCCGGGGCGTAGAAATCCTCGTCGCTCACCGCTTCCAAGACGTTGCGCACGGGCAGCAGCAGCGCCTGGATCGTGAAGCGGCTGGCTTCGTTCAGCGCGATGAGCGTGCCCCCGTCGACGACGAACTGCCGGAGTGCGTCGCTGCCATCTGTGCCGATCCCGCCCGCATACGGCGCGGGATAGCGGGGTGGCAGCCCCCCGAGAATCTCGCTCGGCCGCTGATCGGGCAGGATGATGACGTCGAACTGGTCGTGCAGTTTGCCGGCGCGCACGACGGAGTCGACCAGCGAGACGTACGGGACCTTCCAATTGTCGAACACCCAACGCGTCCAGCCCTCATCGATCGTCGCGTCGTACGACTTGTACAGACCAATACGGACCGAGTCGCCGGCGAGTGGCGGCGCCGGACTTACCGTCCGCGGCGTAAGCGGCGCCGAGAGCGGCACGCGGATCGAATCGTTCACCGGCGTGGCTGTGACGCCCATGAGCAGCGGCAGCGTATGCGCCGTCACGTCGTACGGGCGCTCGGGTGGACCGCCGGGGTATTGGCGACGGTCCGGGTAGTGCTGCGGCTCGAGCAGCGTCTTGGCGAACGCGGCGTACGGTTGCCGCAGGACGATGACGTACGTTCCTGGTGCATGGCGCTGGCCCTGAACGGTGAACGACTGCGTAGCCGTCCGGATCTCGACGCCGCCGCGACGCAGAATCCCGAGCAGGGCGCTGAGCGCCACGGAA
Organism: Gemmatimonadales bacterium; assembly: GCA_036558345.1. GTDB lineage: Bacteria > Gemmatimonadota > Gemmatimonadetes > Gemmatimonadales > GWC2-71-9 > 20CM-2-65-7. Next base: position 23,712 of record DATBFV010000036.1, read on the forward strand.
TCCTGGCGCGCGGGAATCACATATGCGTACGGCCACTCCCGCCACCCGCGGACCGCGCGCGTCTCCACGTTGAGAAAATTCGTCAACCAGCGCTCGCGGTTGCGTGCCGCATGCGTGAGCAGCGCGTATGCGCCTTCGGTCTGGTACGACACGATGTCGCGCAGCGACCAGCGGCCGCCGCGCCACGGATTGGTGAAGTTCCACGACCGCTCGCGCGGATTGTACCCGCGTTCGCGCGCTTGCAGCCGGTCGAACGGTATGTCGACTGGTGTGGCAAGGTCGGCGCTTGCGGTCTCGGACAGAATGCGCACGCCGCCGTGGTAATGCTGGTAGGCGCGGGCGGGAGTCCACGCGTCGTACGTCGAATTGATGGAAATCCCGCTCTTTCCCTGACCTGCCAATTCCCATGCCATGGCAGTGCCTAACGCATTCACGCCATCGATGAGGAGCGGATCGACGTTGGGTTCGACGGGATCGAGGTACGGGGGCAGGAACAGCCGTGCGCCGTTCGCATCCATCTGGTGAATGTCGTGGACGATCTGCGGGTGCCAGACATTGTAGAGCGAATCGACGGTCAGCTGCGTTTCGACCTGGGTGAATGCGTACCAGTCGCGATTGTTGTCGTGGCCGGCGTAGTGGTGGTACAGCTCGGGCGGCGACGTTCCCTCGGCTGTGGTTCCGAGAGTGCGGTTGTACCAGCGGGCGACGATCGTGACGCCGTCGGGGTTTAGCGACGGCACGAGCCAGAGAATCACGTTGTCGAGAATTGCGCGCGTGGTTGCGCTCGTGTCGGTCGCCAGGCGGTAGGCCAGCACTACCGGCGAGAGATGGCCCCCAACCTCCGTCGAGTGGATGCTCGACGTGATGAGCACGATCGCCTTGCCGTTCTGCAGCGCGTCACGGGCGGCCTTGCTGGTGCGGAACGTTCGCGGGTCGGCGAGGCTGGCGTTGATCTGTCGCAGAGAATCGAGTCGCCGGAGGTTCCGCGGGCTCGAGATGACCAGCGCAATGAAGGGCGCCCCGAGCGTCGTCTTGCCGAGCTCACGGTAGTTCACTCTGTCACTCGCCTTGGCCAACGCCTCGAAGTAGCGCACCAGTACTGGCCACTCCACCAGCTTCCGATCGTCCCCCGGTTCGAACCCGAGAATGGAGCGCGGTGTGGGAATGACTGGGGCGCCGGAAGACGCCCGAGGACGCTGGCGCCGCTGCTGTGTGAGCGCCGGTGACGTTAGCAGCGTAGCCGCCAGCGCCAGCAGAACCGACTGCTGAGGCTTCAATGCTGGCTCGTCGTCGTCGCCGGCGTCGTGTCGCCGGTTCCGATCCAGTGCGCAAACCAGGTCCGGATGCGCTCCAGCCGATCCACCAGCAACCAGGGCGGCCCGGTCCGCGACAACCCATGGAACGAGCGGGGATAGCGGACGAACTCCGCGGGAATGCCGCGTTTGCGCAACGAGACGAACAGCTGCTCGGCATCGGTGATCGGCACGCGCTTGTCGTCCTCAGAATGCACGATCAGCATCGGCGTCTGGATGTTGTTCGCGTACGTCATGGGCGACAGCACGCGGTACAGCGAGTCGTTCTCCCACGGTGCACCGTTGAACTCGTATTCGGTCAGTCCCTGCGCGTCAGACGAACCGTACCACGAGTACCAGTTGTAGATCGAGCGGTCGGTTTGGGCGACATGGAAGCGATTGGTGTGCCCGACGATCCAGTTCGTCATGAACCCGCCGTACGAGCCGCCGAGCACGGCCATGCGGGTCGTGTCAACGCCGCCTTTGGCACGCGCGATCGCGATGTCCACCGCCTGCATGAGGTCCTGGTAATCCTCCATGCCCCAGCGCGCGCGCGTGGCGTATGTGAAGTCGTGACCGTAGCCGCTCGACCCTCGCGGATTGGTGAACAGCATCCAGTAGCCCTGACCCGCCAGCATCTGGAATTCAGGGAACAGCACGTTGCCGTAGTTCGAATGCGGACCACCGTGGATGGACAACACCAGCGGATAGCTCTTGCCGGGCTGATAGCCGTAGGGCTTCATCAGCCAGCCTTCGATTTTTAGTCCGCCAACACCGGTGAACCAGAACGTATCGGCGGGAATCACCGCGACCTGCTTGAAGAGTGAATCGTTGAAGGACGTGAGACGGCGTGAGTTCACGTACACTTCGGTGCCATGCGTGATGTCGCTCGAGGTGTACGCCAGCGTGCGACTGTCGGCACTCATCGAGAAGCCCCGCAGTTGCCGCTCGCCGGTGGTAACCTGGCGCACCGGCCCACCGGCTGCCGCAACCGAGAACAGATGCAGGTTGCCGCTGGTTTCGGCGCTGAAATAGACCGTCTTTCCATCGGCAGACCAGCTGGGATTGGTCGGATCGAGACTCCAGCTCGCCGTCAAATTGCGCGCTGTGCCGCCCGCGACCGGCACGACACAGATGTCGTTTTCTATGCCGCGCCCCTTGGAGCAGACGAACGCGATCGTGCTGCCGTCAGGTGACCAGTCGGGCGAGCTACTCTGCGAGAACCCCGTGTGGATCGGGCGAGTCGAGGAGTCGGCGAGCGTGAAGAGAAACAGCGACGGGTAATTGTCGTCGCGGACTTCCATGTTCTCGGTCGAATCCTGCTCGAACACGATCGCTTTCCCGTCCGGCGACCAGGCCGGCGACGTTTGGCTCAAATCTCCGCGGGTGAGCTGCCGGGGCGCGCCGCCGCCGATCGGCACGAGATACAGATGGCTCGGGCGTCTGAGCTCGCGGGGAGGCAAATAGCCGCGCTCATCTGCGACGATCGGAATCGACGTGTAGATCCGACCGTCGAAGCGCTTGGGATCGGGACCGCGGGTAATGGCGGTGGGGGAGACGCGCTGGCGCCACGCGTCTTTCTTCATGCTGTCGGGCTCCTCGCCGCGCCAGCTGTACGCCAGCCATTGGCCGTCGCGCGAGAATATCGGCATCGCGTGCACACCCTTGATCTGGAACGCCTCGCCACCTGGAGCGGTGGTTCGGATGAACCAGATGTCATCATCCGAGCCCTCGCGCCTGCTCGACAACGCTAGCATCGAGCCGTCGGGAGCCCAGTTCGGATTGGAAGCCTCGGTTGATGGACTCGTAAACCGGAAGGGGAGCGACGAGCCGTCCGCGGCAGCCATCCAGATCTCGTTGTGGCGGCGGTCTTTGTCCTCCACGACGGTGGTGACGACGAACGCGACCCGCTTCCCGTCAGGCGAAAGTGCGGGATTGCTGACGGCAGTCAGGCGATAGTAGTCGGTTGATTGCCAGGGCCGGGACTGCTGCCCTTGGAGAAGTTGTGGAACGAGAAGGGCACCGAAGACGGCATGTTGCAGACGCATACGTCGCTCGAATTGTCGGGGCGGATGAAAATACAAGGGGCCGGGACGCTTTGCTTGTCCCGGCCCCCGACTGTTCACCAGCGTCTAGTCCAGCTTGTGCAGCTCTACCCGTCGGTTCTGCGCGCGCCCTTCTGGTGTCGCATTCGGGGCGATGTAGTGTGAGGCTCCGTATCCCTGCGCGCGCATGCGGTACGGGCTCACGCCCTTCCGCGCGAGGTAGTAGCGCACCGCGCCGGCCCTGGCCATCGACAGTTGGAAGTTCATCGTCCGCGCACCCGTGGAATCGGTGTACCCGGCGATTTCGATCCGAATCTCGGGGTTCGCGACGAGTGACGCCGCGACTTGGTCCAGCACCGCATAGGACGATGTCGTGAGCACCGAGCGCCCGCTCTCGAACTGGACCCCCTTGAGGATGATCGTCGGGCGCGGCGCCCCCGCTACGACGGTTGTGCTGTCAAACAGCACGAGACATCCGAATTGATCGATCGCCCGCCCCGTGTTCTTGGGGGTGTTTGGGCAGCGATCCTGCGGATCGATGACGCCGTCGCCGTCGGTGTCGTGCGCCATCGGGCAGCCGGTGGCGTCCACTTGAATCCCCGCGGGCGTATTCGGGCACTTGTCGAACCCATCGCCCACGCCGTCTTTGTCCGTATCCGCCGGACAGCCGAATGAGTCCACCGGCGTACCGGCCTGCGTGTCGGGGCAGCGGTCGATCCCATCGTAGACCTTGTCACCATCACTGTCCGACGGGCAGCCGTTCGTGTCGACGGTCGCGCCCAAGGGTGTGTCGGGACACTTGTCGAAGCCGTCCCAGACATTGTCTCGGTCCGAGTCGAGCGGGCAGCCGTTTGTGTCGACCGTCGCTCCGGCCGGCGTGGCGGGACACTTGTCGAGCAGATCGTTCACGCCGTCCGCATCGGCGTCACCGGGGCCCATCGGTATGACTGCCGGCGGGCACCCCTTCGCATCCACCGATGCACCCGACGGCGTGTCGGGACACTGGTCGATGCCGTCGAAGACTTTGTCGTTATCCTGATCATTCGGGCATCCGCGTGCATCTACGGTGGCACCGCTCGGCGTGTCGGGGCAGTGATCAATGCCATTCAACACCGCGTCGCCGTCCTGGTCGCTCGGACAGCCGTGGTCGTTGACCGTCGCACCGAGCGGTGTATCGGGGCAGGTGTCTTTCTTGTCCGCCACGCCATCGCGGTCGGTGTCTTTGGCCGGCGTGCCGCTACTGGCCTGGAAGAACGACAATCCCGCCGAACCGACGTAGTGAGTCGCTTTGTCCGTGAAACCACTGGTCGAACTCGGCGAGTAGATCGCGCGGGCGTCGAGACGAAGCGCAAGCCGCGAGCTCACGTAGAGCTTCGCGCCGCCGCCACCGTGCCACCCCCCATCGGTGAAGCGATATGGATCGGTGCCGCCAAAGTCGAGTCGCGAGTAGCCGCCAAGAATGAAGAACGTCGCGCGTTTCTGGTTCAGCACGTTTACGATAAGGCTACCGGACCCGATCATCGGCTCGACCGTGGACGACGTCGCGGTGATGTCTTGCGGCGATTGGAAGATCGCTTCGACCTCGAGGCTGAGCTTCGGATTCAGCGCATAAGAAAATCGCGCGCCGCCACCCGGCTTGTTCACGAGACCAAACGTCGGGTCGTATTTCGTGTATGCCCCGAAGAGGCCGACCTCGTAGCGACGATCGTACTGCGCCGCGAGGCGACTGCTGCGTCCCAGAGCGAGTATCACGAGCACTGCCGCAAGTTTCTTCACGAGACTACGTCCCCCTTCCCTACTGCCTTCAGTTCGTCTGCCGCAGCTCGACGCGCCGGTTCTGCGCGCGGCCAGCGGCGGTAGTGTTCGGCGCGATTGGATCCGACGGGCCGTAGCCTCGCGCGACCATTCGCTCCGGTGCGACGCCTTTTGTCGCCAGATACGTGCGGACCGCGTCAGCACGCGCCTGTGACAGCCGCGTGTTGGTTGGCGCCGCTCCGGTGTTGTCGGTGTGACCCGCGATCTCTATTCTGATCTCGGGGTTGGCGACGAGTGACGCCGCCACGATGTCGAGAATCGTGTACGAATCGGGTTTCAGCGCCGAGCGGCCCGTCTCGAACGTCACGCCGCGCAGCACGACCTCTTTTCTCGTTTCGGTGAAGAGAATGGGACAACCGGCCGAGTCGACATGCATCGCGGCGGCCGTACCGGGGCACTTGTCTCTGGTGTCATCGATGCCGTCGCTGTCGCTGTCGATCGCGCGCTGGCATCCCACCGTATCGACTTCCACGCCCACCGGAGTGTTGGGACACTTGTCGAGCCCGTCGGGCACGCGGTCGTGATCGCTGTCCATTGGACAGCCCGTCGCGTCCACCGTGGCGCCGGCCGCCGTGTTGGGGCACTGGTCCGGACCGTCGGGGATCCCATCGGCGTCAGCGTCCATCGGACAGCCCCGGGCATCGACGCGCGCGCCCGTGATCGAACCCGGACACTTGTCGAGACCATCGTAGACGCCATCGGCGTCTGCATCTTTGGGACAGCCGCTCGCATCCACCTCTGCGCCGTCGACGGTGTTGGGGCAGGCGTCGAGGCCGTTGTAGACCAAGTCGTGGTCCGAATCTGTGGGGCAGCCGCGCGCATCTACGACCGCGCCGCCGGGGGTTCCGGCACAGGCGTCCTTCTTATCGGCGATTCCATCCCCATCGCCATCGTGGAGGGCGCTGGGCCCGCTGAAGACGGCCAATCCCACCGAGCCTACGACATGACCGGCCCACGTCCCGCTCGAATAGTTCGTGTTCGGCGAGTAGATGGCGCGCGCCTCGACGCGTACCGCCACGCGTTCGCTCAGGAACATCCGGTCGCCGAGCGCACCATGAATGCCATTGTCGGTGAAGGTGTAGCTCGGATTGTCGGAGAACCGCAGGCGACTGTATCCGCCGAGGATATAGAAGAGGTTGTTGTCGCTTCCGAAATTGACGACCAGACTGCCGCTGCCCAGCGCGACGGGCGCGACGGCGCCACCCGCGGTCGGAGACGGCTGCTGATAGGCGACATCGAACTCGAAGCCGATGGCCGGGCTGAAGAAGTAGCCGAGGCGACCGCCACCGCCGATTTGGTTATCGAGGCCAAAGGCGCGGTCATAGCGCGTGAATGACCCAAACGCGCCGAATTCGAACTGATGCGTGTGCTGTGCGTCGCAAATGGCAGGAACGGCGGCGAGACAGACCAAGAGCGAAACAAGACGCGCGCGCATGTCTCCCTCGGGTTGGCGGCGCTACACTTTAATAATCAGCCTGGCATTCTCAAACCTTTGTGGTGAAGAATCCTGCTCGGCGGCAGGCGCCGCCGTATCCCACATCACCACCGGAAGTCCTTGGTGGCGCTAGGGATGACCGTTTCCGCCGCGGATGAACCGCAGGGCCTGGGAGAGTTGTTCGGCGAGATTCGACAATTCGTGTGCACCCTGCGCGAGCGCTTGAATCGCGCGGAGCTGCTCGGCTGCCGCAGCCGCAACGGATTCCGTCTCCTGACTCGAGCTGTCGGCGCCGGCGCGCGCCTGCCCGAGCGACTCCGTGATCCGCGTCGCCAAGTCAGCGCTCTGGCGACTGATGTCGGCCACCTGGTTGCCGGCGCGCGCCGTTTCGGCTGCCGCTTCGCCAATCCGACTGAGATCCTGCACCCACGCGGCCGAGCCCTCCACCACCTGCGCCAGGTCGCCGCGAATACGCTCGATGAACTGCGCGGCGCGGTCCAATGCCCGACGCGTGTCCTGCACGGCTTTCCCGACGTTGCGTGCCTCGCGGCCGCTCGCCTCGGCAAGCTTGTGGACTTCATCGGCCACCACGGCAAATCCGCGCCCGTGAACCCCGGCGCGCGCGGCCTCGATCGTGGCGTTGAGCGCCAGGAGGTTGGTCTGGTTGGCGACGAAGGCGATCGTTTCGGAAAACTTCTCCACCTGGGCCGCCACGTCCCGCAGCCGTCCAACCTCGGCGGCGCTCTCGTCGGTGGTGGCACCCAGATCGGTCAATTGACGCACCGCACTTTGGGTGGCGGTGCGCACCCGATCGGCCGTCTTCTCCATTTGCGCGCCTGCATCGCGGGTGCGGTCACCTGCTGCCGCCAGCTCGGCAGCGCGCTCTTTGAGCTGTCCGGCTTCACGCGCGGCCGCAGTGACGAGATTCGCCGCCTGGCCGGCGCCTTTGCTGGCGCGTTGCGCCGACGCCGCCACTTCCTCGCTGGACGCGTGAATCTGCTCTGTTGTCGCTGTGAGTGTCTGCACGTACTGCATCGTCTTGTCCGACGCGCCCATCACCGGCCGAAGCGATCCGTCAATCGCGACCATGAGCGCGAGCTGCGGTGCCAGCAGCTCCAGCAGATCGCCATCCGTCTGCCGATACATCGTCGGATCAGAGTGCCGCACGCTCCATAAACCGACCAGTTCTCCGGCGTGATAGAGCGGCACCAGAATCTCCGATCCAGGCGTCTCCGCCCCCAGCACGACGACCTGATCTTCGGAGAGTCCATGCGCCACGATCGGCCGGCGCACCCTCAGCGCCTCGCCAGTCAGGCCGGCCTCGGCGTCGAAGCGGAACCTGCTGTTCGGTTCCGCAGCCGTGTCGGCCACGAGCTCCATCTGTCGCGTGCGCGCGTCGTAGCGGGCGAACCCCATGTGCTCCCACCGGACCAACTGGCGCGTCAGCTCCTGCACACGCTCGAAGCTGTGGCTCAACGTCAGCTCGGCCGCGATCACCTGCGCCAACCGCTGGAGCAATTGCAGCTCGTCGGCACGGACTCCGAGGCGGAGTACCCGCAAGCTCCCGGCTGTGCTCACTGCCAGCGCGGCGAACAGCAAGATGCGAGTGCTGACGGGGATGCTCGCGTGCGCGGCGCCCAACCAGCCGAGAGCCAGCGCCGCGGAGACGAGATACACGATCGATTCCCACCGCAGCGTCAGCCGCGCGTCCACCCAGGCGATGGTGTGGCCGAGTGCCAGTTCCAGATAAAACGTGCCGTTCACGATCATCGGTAACACGACGATGGTCAGCGCGACGACCCATGCGTTGTCGGCGCCGAGCGCCGCCACGCCGGTCTCGCCGCCGAGCCGCGCGAACATCAGGCCTACGAACGTCGTGCCCGCCGTCAGATGCGCCGCATTGCCGAGCGCCGTCCGCAACGTCAGTCGCCGGAGCGGCACATCTCCCACCAGCATGGCGAACGGCGCCACGATCGCCGCGAACGCCCAGCCGCGATCGAGGATCGCATAGAGCATGACACCGAGCACATACGAGGAGAATCCGTTGCCGGGGAGGGCGATGCCGTAGCGACGAGTGACGGCGGCGACGAGGATGAGCAGCGCGCCGGCCAGCGGAAGGTTCTCGCCTGTGGGGATGCGGCCGCTGGCGTAGGCGGCGACCCCGGCGCCGAAGCTGACGAGCGCGGCGATGGCAATGACGACACGAACGATCAGCGCGGGCCGCATGTGTTGTCCGCGAAAGTCGGCGCCGTGGCGCGGTGTGTCAAGCACGACTATCGTTCACGCCATGACCGTCACGATCGAATACTGCGTCGTTTGAAACTACGAGCCTCGGGCCACCGGTCTGGCGGCCGAGATTCGTGATGCCTACCCGCATGCCGAAGTGCGTCTGATCCAGTCCTCAGGTGGCGTCTTTGAAGTGGACGTCGATGGCCGCCGCATCTTCTCCAAGAAGAGCGGCAAGCGTCACGCCGAACCGGGAGAGGTCGTGCGCTTGATCCGCGAGGGGACCACCGGCAAAAAGTGAGGCTCGCAATCTCCACGGGCGGCGGCGACGCACCCGGCTTGAACGCTGTCATTCGCGCCGCCGTCCTCAGCGCCGTGCATCGCGGCTGGGAGTGCGTGGGGATCAAGCGAGGGTTCGGCAGCCTGCTCGGCGAAGGCGAGCTGGTGCCTCTCGGGCCCAACGAAGTGCGCGGCATCACCCACCTTGGTGGAACCATCCTCGGCACCTCCAACCGGGGCAACCCGCTCAAGTGGCGGATGCAGCGCCCCGACGGCAGCTGGGAAGAGCGCGATCGCACCCGGGAGCTGCTCGACGCATTCCGAGACAACCGGTTGGACGCGCTCATCGCGATCGGCGGCGACGGTACACTCGGAATCGCCCTGCAGCTCTGGAAGAAGGGGCTGCCCGTCGTTGGCGTGCCAAAGACGATCGACAATGATGTCGGCGGAACGGTCGCCACGTTTGGATTCGACACCGCTGTATCCACGGCGACGGATGCGATCGACAAGCTGCATTCGACGGCGGAGAGTCACGAGCGGGTGATTGTGGTCGAAGTCATGGGACGTCACGCCGGCTTCATTGCGCTCAATTCAGGACTCGCCGGCTCGGCTGACGTCATCCTCATTCCGGAAATCCCTTTCGATATCGACAAGGTCTGCGACAAGATTCGCCGCCGCGAAGCAGAAGGCCGACACTTCAGCATCGTCGTCGTGGCCGAGGGAGCCACGCCGAAGGGGGGCGCGATGTCGCTCATCGATCCCGCGCACGAGCGGCTTGGGGGCATTGCCGACAAGGTCGCGCATTCGATCGAGCAGATGACGGGAAAAGAAACGCGATCATTGGTGCTCGGACATCTGCAGCGCGGCGGTGGGCCCACGACGTTCGACCGGCTGCTCGCGCTGCGTTTTGGGGCAGCCGCGGTCCGCTTGGTTGCCGAACAGAAGTTCGGAATGATGGTGGCGCTGCAACCGCCGCGCATCGTGTCGGTGTCGATCGAGGAAGCATTAGCGACGCCGCGCCGCATTCCTCTCGACTCTGACAGTATTGCCACTGCCCGAGACCTCGGGGTCAGCTTCGGAGACTAGGGTGGGACAACTGTATCTGGATCTGGACAGCCCCGCAAAGTCATCCGCTTTGTAACCATATCGCAGACAATTGTTTAGATGACCACCGTCCCTGGCACGGGTTTTTCTTAGAAGCTCGGCATCCAGGAGGTCACTATGAAGCGCATTCTCATCATTGCTGGACTCTTGCTTGGGCTCACGACCGGCGTCGCCGCGGCGCAGACCCGTGTAGCTGTTTCGCTGATGTTTGGTGATCCGCACTTCACTGGGCAGGTGGTGATCGGTAGGCCGTATTACGCGCGCTACTCCCATCCTTATTACCACCGGTACCGCCCCGCGCCCGTCGTTATCGTGGCCCCTCGCTACCATCCGGCGCCTCGAGTTGTCGTGGTTCGCTCGCACCGGCATCACAGCCGCCGTTATCACCGCAGCTGGTAAACGCGCAGGTCGGAAGGGGGACTTCGTTCGAGTCCCCCTCCTATATTCCCGTAGTGCGCATCTCTCGCGATCATTTCCTTCCCCCCGACCCCCAGGCGTTTCTCGCAGCCGAGCCGTCTACCGGACGCGTCATCGTTATCGCACCGACCCGCGCTGCTTGCGAAACCATCGAGCTCGCCCTGGGCCTTCAGCTGGAGACGCTGCTCGAGCGTGAACATGGCGACGACATCCGCCGGCTCGCTGCATCGGGACGGGGCTATGGTATCGTGGCGGGCACGGGGACCGGAAAAACGCTCGCCATCCGCAGCATGGCAGAGACTATTCTCCGAGCACCGCTCAAGGTGGGCGTCGTCAACCGCGAGCGTGAAGCGACACCGGAAACGCCTTCGTGGAACGTTGTCATCGTCACGACCGGCATCGCCCGGCGTTGGTTCCAGGACGGCTTGATTACCGCGCAGGATACTCTCGTCGTCGACGAAATTCACCAGACATCAGCAGAGATGGAGCTGTGCCTCGCCCTGGGCAAACGGGCGCGTTGCCGGTTCATCTGGCTGTCGGCAACCGTGGATCCGAGCTTCTACTCTGACTATCTCGCCTCGGCCGAGGTACTCGAAACCCGGGCCTTTGATCCGGCGAAGGCTGCGCAGGTGAACGTGATTGCCGAACAGCCGCTCGAGTTTTTGAACGATCGTTTCATAAAACGGGTGATGGGGGAACGCCGTGGCGTCGCGGTTTTTGTGCCCACGCGGGCAGAGGTGGAGCAGATCGCCAAGGAGCTCGGCGACCGCTGGCCCAATCTGGCAACGGCGTTTTACCATGGCGGTGAGCCCATCCGGGTGATCCGACCATTTCTTGACGGTTTGGTCAAACGTCCCTTCCTGCTCGCCATGACGGCTGCCGGGCAGTCCGCGCTCAACATCCGCGGGCTTGATACGGTCGTGATCTATGACGCCAGGTACACGAATGTCGTCGAGCGCGGCAAGAATGTTCTCACCCGCGCCTACCTCGGGGCCAACGAAATCCTGCAGATGGCGGGCCGGGTGCATGGGCGCGTGCAGCGGGGCGAGGTCTACATCCTCAGTGATCGCGACCTGGAGTTCGAGGAACTGCGTCCTACCGCGCCCGAATTCCAGCTCGCCGGTGACGCCGAACGTGTGGCGATCACCTGTGCCGCGATCGGCGTCGATGCTGGCGACCTTGATTTGCCCGTGCCGCTCGACCGCCGCGCCTACCGAGACAGTGTAGAATTGCTGACCGAGCGCGGACTCATAGAGCGCGGCCACTTAACGACTTACGGTCGAGACGTAGAAGCCATGCCGGTGGAGCGGCCCTGGGGCGAGCTGCTCTATCATGCGGAGCCCCTGTTGGTACCGCTCGTTGCAGTCGCCTCCAACATCGAGTCGCTGCACCGCATGACGCGCGAGGAGAGACAGCTTGGAGGTTTGATCGTCCCGGGTTCCGATCACATCACGGCGTACAACGTGTATGCCGAGGCCGTGAACAAGCACGGCTACCTCGGCGAGGTATACGGGCTGCCGCGACATCTATTCCGAGAAGCCGATATCGAGCGCTGGGCGGAGGAGCGAGGCGTGCTCGTGAAAGCGATCGAGGACATCGCGCTCGGAACCGCCTCGGTGTATCGCCAACTTGAGCTGCCGCTGCCTGAAAAACTGCCTTACGGTGACCGCCAGACACTGGAGTTCTTTGCTGACCTTTTGGCCAAGATCATGCCGTTCGACCTCGTGATCGACGAACAAACGGCAGATGGACGGGAGGCGCGCGTCAGCCGGAGCTCCGTGTGCGGCAGCTGGGGTGCGATTGCCGGGACCCTGCGCTATTTCGCGGATCGGTTCGGCGTACCTCGGGCGAGCATCGAAGGGACCCAGGTTCCAGAGCGTGCGATTCGGCGCTATGCGCGGCGGGGACGGCCCGATGTCGTCTTCGAGAGACACCGCCGGCGCGAAGGCCTCATGGTTGTGAAGGCGGTCGAGTATTTCGGCTTCACGCTCGATCGCGAAGTGGAACCGCTGTCGAGCCACTTCCCAGCGGATCTCGCGGACGCCGCGAGGCGCGCACTGGTGAGCGCGGTCTTGGCCGGAGAGACCCCGCATCCCGACCAGGGCAAGGTACGGAGGGCGTTGGAGCGGTTCGGGCACTACTGGCGGCGCTCAGGTGGCCAGGTCGCGCAAGCCGCGCGCGAGAGAATTACAGAGCAGATTGGGGCGCAGCTTGCGCGCGCGAACTCCTGGGATGACTTCATTGCGGCGCGCATTTTCTTGGATCCAGACGCCGCCATTCCCGAGGGTGAGCGGCAGCGGCTGGACTCACTTCCCTCTTCAGTCTTCCTTTATGGCGACCGAGTCCCCGTCGACTACGACGTCGAACAAGGCGTCGGGGTGGTGCGGCTGCGGTTGAAGGAAGGTCAGGCTAGGCGCCTGGACCTCCGGGATTTGCCAACGTTCGATCGGCCAGTACGCTTTACCGTCACGCGCGGCAAACACGAGGCCGTGCGCGCGAGCTCACTGGACGAACTGCGGAAAGGATTGCGAGGACTGGGGAGTACTCACCGTGCACGCGTAATGCGGGGCGGCAGAAGGCCTCGGCGCCGTTAGTTCTTGGTGGTCACCTCCAGCAGTGCCAGCCAGAGGGCATCATAGGCATCGCGGGCGTCCTCGAGCGACACGCCGCTGACGAGGGCAGCTGTCGCTCCGTCCAAGATCGACTCCCGGGCGGCTTCCTCGAGCTCCGCATTCCTGGCCGATCGGTCAATAAGGCCGGCGGCACAGAGGCTGAGCCAGGCGCGCCCCGTCCCGTCTTCAGCTTGGCGTCGGAGCTCCTCCCAACAGGCATCCAGGCCGTCTGCGCCTACGGCGCCACCCAGCGCCCCCTGCAGCGCAGCGTCGCGGGCGGTCGCGATCTGAGATGCGGCGGCTCGCAGCAATCGAGCCCGCGATGCGTAGTGGTAGAGGATCAGGCCCTTGGCAACGCCGGCGCGTCGTGCAACCGCGTCGAGGGTAAATCCCTCGACGCCGCCCCGCTGCAACGTCTGCACGGCGGCGGCCAAAATCGTGGCGCGAGTCGAGGCGGCATCCTTAGGCATGATATTGTCCCGCTGGTCAATAATGGCAGTCAGTGAGGAAGGCGCAAGGCGAAACAAACCAGCAACCTTTTGCCCTATCAACGAGTCTCATCTTGACACGAATCTAACAGCACGTCTGGTCCAGATGAAACCTTGGAGCGGCAAGATTTGTATGAGGATAACCAACCAATGATCGACAAACCCGTCAGCCCAGCGGCGAGCACCCCCGCGACATTTTCCCCCCTCGTGCGCGCGGTGATCGAATCAGTCACCGACGGCGTCGTCATCTTCGATCAACAAGGCCGTTTGCTCTACGCGAACGCAACCGCGCGACGGTCCGTCGACGGTCAGAACGGCGGCGGTGGCGACATCCGCAATCGTTTGCAATCGCTCGGCGCGCGCTTCATTGCTCTGCGGAACGGCAATCAGAGCCTCGGCGAAGCCGCAATTCTTCCGACCGCTGGCGCGCTGACGCTCGCCGAGCGCGAGAAACAAGCGATCACCGACACGCTGCAAGGTACGAGTGGGAAGCTCGCTGAGACCGCGCGGCGGCTCGGTATCAGCCGAACGACGTTGTGGAGACGCCTCAAGTCCTACGGGATCGACGGCTTTCGCGCCTCTCCCTAGGCTCCTAGCTTCTGCGGGGGATGACATCCCTCCGCGCCTCGCCGCAACCGTTCATCATTGAGGAATACGTTCGCTGGTCGGACGTAGACTTCGCCGGCATCATTTTCTACGGGTCATACGTGAGGCTGTTCGAGATTGCCGAGACGGAGATGTTTCGGCACTGCGGACTCGCCTACGCGCGAATGTTCGACCAATACGACATCTTTTTGCCGCGGAAGGCCGTTCACAGTGAATTCTACTGGCCGGCCCGGCTCGATGACCGGCTGCGAATCGCGGCATACGTCGGTAAGGTTGGTACGAAGTCTCTGACGCTGCACTTCGATGTCCTGCGCGCCGATGCCGCAGCGCTCGGTGCGGCCGGGTGGATGGTACTGGTCTGCGTCGATCGCAAGAAATTGAAGCCCATTCCGCTACCCAGCGCATTGATTGCATCGCTCGCACCCCACACACTCAGCCCGGAGGCCGCGCGGAAGTTTCTCGGAGTTCCGCCAGCGCCGCGTTGAAATTCTTCCGAATTCCCCACCTGGCCCCTGCCCTGCTTGTACTGCTGGCGTGCTGCACTGGTGGCGCCGCGTCGAATCGCGAGCCAACGAGACTCGAAGCCATGGTCGCATTTCCACCACGCGATACGGTGCGCTTTGCGCTTCCCGCCAGCGCGCACGGCTGCACGGGGGGGCGAACCGCAATGCTGCTTCAATCGTTGAGTCCCGGAGGCAACGGCGTCCTCGTGCGTTTGCATCATCCCGACAGCATCGTGGCCGGTTCGTACCGGATCGTAGTCCCTGGCGACACTACAGAACCCGCTGCGGTCGTCGCGGTGCGTTTTCAACTGCGCGAGACGGCGCACTCGTTCGCCGCCGACAGCGGAACCGTCGAAGTGCGTATGGATGGCCGGAAGCTTTCCGGACGGATCCAGGCAACCGGCATTGAGAATGGCATTCGCACGCCGACGCAGATCGAATACCACGACGTCCCCTGGCCGCTGCCGGCGGACACCGTCTCCTGCGCTCCTCAGCCGTGACCGTCCGCGTTGGTATCATCGGCGCGGGATTCGCGCGACGTGTGCAACTGCCGGCGATAGCGTTGGTGCCGGGCGCAAAGCCAGTGGCGATTGCGAGCGGCCATCGTTCGAACGCCGAAGCAGTCGCGCGCGAGTTTGGCTTGCCGCACGTGTTCACAGATGGCATGGAGCTCGCAGCCTCGCCGGACATAGACCTCGTAATCGTGTCATCGACGCCCGATAGCCACGCGCGCTACGCGATCGCGGCGCTCCAAGCCGGTAAGCATGTCTTGTGCGAAAAACCGATGGCGCTCGACGCCTTCGAGGCCGCGCAGATGGTGACAGCATCTGAACAGCATGTCGACAGGTTGGCTTGGATCGACCACGAATTACGGTTCGAACCCAACCGCCGCCGCGTTCGAGAGCTGATCCGTTCCGACGCGATCGGCGAGCTGCGTCACATCGAATTGACGCTCAAACCGTACCTCCGTGGTGATGGACGGCCGCAGGCGGCCGACGCGCCCTGGAACTGGTGGTTCGACGCCGCGCGCGGCGGCGGCATCCTCGGCGCCGTGGGCTCGCATCTCATCGATCTCTGTCGTTTCTGGAGTGGGAACGAGATCGCCCATGTCGCAGGTGTGGTCGAGACGTTTGTTACCGAACGGAGAGATGAGGCAGGCACGGCGCGCGCGGTGACCGCCGATGACTTCGCGAGCTGCGTGCTGCGGACCGCGAGTGGCGTCGTGGCGACCATCACGCTGAGCACCGTTGCACACCATGGACCGGGTCATTACGGGCAAGTGACGGGGAGTAACGGCACGCTGCTCCTCAGCGGTGAAACCAAACTCGAACTGGGCAAGCCGGGGGGACCGCTGGAAGACATTTCTGCGCCGGACGACCTATCCGAGAAGATGAAGCCGAACAACATGTGGGCCCGATCTTTCGTCAGACTGCTGCGCGAGATGGTGCTCGTGATCAGTGGCGGCACACTCCAGAGTGAGCCCGCCACGTTTCGCGACGGCTGGCAAGTACAGCGTGTGCTCGACGCGGTCCGCGGCGGCCGTGGCGTGCAATTAGATTGACGTCGGTGGAACAGACCTACTTCCGAAAAGGATTTGGCCTCAAGGGCGCGATCGAAGGCGCGCTGACGGCTGATTACCACAGCCGGGTGGTGGATGCCATCCGCGCGTCCGGCTACACACTCGAGGTCGGCGAGCTGACGTTCCGCCTCGCGGGTGAATTCGGGTTCTGCTACGGCGTGGATCGCGCCGTCGAGTACGCCTACGAAACACGCACGAAGTTCCCCGGCAAACGCACGTTCCTCGTCGGTGAGATCATTCACAATCCGCACGTCAACCAGAAGCTCGCCGCGATGGGCGTGGAGTTTCTGCATCGCCCCGAGGGACGCGATGGCGAGTTCGACTTCAGCTCCGTCACGGCCAATGATGTCGTCATCCTGCCAGCCTTCGGCGTGACGGTCCGGGACTTCGAGCGGCTGCGCAAGACCGGCTGCGTGCTCGTCGATACGACGTGCGGGTCAGTGCTGAACGTCTGGAAGCGCGTCGAATCGTACGCGCGCGATGGGTTCACGGCGCTGATTCACGGCAAGAACTACCACGAGGAGACGAAGGCTACTTCGAGCCAGGTCAACAAATATCCGGGCGGGAAGCATTTGGTCGTCCGTGATATGACGGAAGCACGGATCGTTTGCGACTACATAGAAGGAAAGGAGCAGGGATCCGAGAGCAGGGAGAGATTCTTGCAGCAGTTCAAGGGAAAGATGACGCCCGGATTCGACCCGGATCGTGACCTGCAGCGTGTCGGCGTCGCAAACCAGACGACGATGCTGTCAGGGGAATCGCTCGCGATCGCCGGCGAGGTAGCGAAGAGCATGGCGCGGCGGTGGGGAAATGCCGCCATGGGTGACCATTTCCGCACGTTCGATACGATCTGCTCGGCCACTCAGGAGCGGCAGGATGCCGTGCTCAAGCTCATCGCCGAACCGCTCGATTTGATGGTCGTGATCGGTGGGTACAACTCGAGTAACACGACCCATCTTGCCGCGATTTGCCACGATAAGGTCACCACTTATCACATCGAGGACGCGACCTGCATCGACGTGGAGCAGGGAAGCATCAGGTTTCGGCCCGTAGGCGTCCATTCGACCGAGGAGCGCCGGGAAGGGTGGCTTCCGGAAGGAAGGCGGATGATCGGCATCACCGCGGGCGCGTCCACGCCGAACAACAAGATCGGCGAGACCATCGAGCGAATTGCCGCCCTTAGAGGGTTGTCTTTAGTGCAGCAATCATGAGTCCTGTTCGCCACATCCCGTCCGCAAAACCCATCGATCTCACCAAGGCCGACGAGCGCCCGTCAGGCACGTGGCGCTATTCGTCCCACCTTTCCCTTGTCTTGGGAGGCGGTGGCGCTCGCGGCGCGTATCAGGTGGGCGTGCTGGCGGGGCTAGCCGAACGCCTTCCGGGGCTCGCGTTCCCGATCGTCACCGGGACGTCCGTCGGCGCGATCAACACCGTCTACTTGGCCGCGCACCTTGGCGCCCTTAGCGAGGCCGTCGCCGGCATGCGCGAGGCGTGGGCCGGTCTCACGAGTGAAGGCGTCTTTCAAGTGCGGCTGTTTGGTCTGTTCACTTCGATGGCACGCAAGGGACTGCAGAGCCTCACCGGCCTCGGCGGCGGCAGGGGCCCCGGAGGCATGCGTGGCCTAGCGGACACCAAGCCACTCCGAGATTTCTTGTCGCGCGGTGCCGACCTGCGGGGGATCACAGCAAACGTCGCAAACCAGCGCCTCAAGGCCGTCGCGATCAACGCGACGTCCTATACCACCGGTCGAGCCGTGTCGTTTGTCCAGGCAGCGCCGGAGATCCCGATGTGGGAGCGCGTGCAGCGCCTGGCGGTGCGCACGCAGCTCACGGTCGATCACATTATGGCATCGGCGGCCCTGCCGCTGTTTTTCCCGGCCGTGCGCATCGGCGATGAGTTCTATGGAGATGGCAGCGTGCGTCAGATGGCGCCGCTCGCGCCCGCGCTTCATCTGGGCGCTCGCGCAATTCTCGCGATCGGGCTTCGGGTTCCCCGGGCTGCCCGCCTGGTCACGCAGGAGATGGTTTCCCCTAGCGCCGCCGAGGCCATGGGGTTGCTGTTCGACGCCATCTTCATGGACGCGATGGAAGCCGATGCCGAGCGCTTGGACCGCATCAATCACATCCTGGCGGCGTTCCCGGAAGGACATCCGATTCCGCCGAACCTGCGCGCGGTCGAGCTGCTAATGTTGCATCCCACGCGTGACCTCGGCGCGCTCGCCGCGGGCAAGACACACTTGCTGCCGTCGAATATTCGGTACGCGGTTCGCGCGATTGGCGGGCAGAAGGCGGGCGCTGCGGAGATGCTCGGGTTCCTGCTGTTTCATCCTGAGCACACGTCGCTACTCATGGAAGCGGGCTACGAGGACGTGGGCGCGCAGTGGCCGGTCATCGAGAAGTTTTTCGAGAAGCTCGAACGGGATAAGGAGCTGCACCCGACGATTCACTAGGGTCTCGTTTCGGGTATATTTCGGGCCTTATGTCGCTGTCGCGCTTCCACCCCGTCATTGAGCACTGGTTCTCAAAGCGCTTCGAGCAGCCTACCGAGCCGCAGCAGCGGGCGTGGCCTGTCATCCAGAATGGCAACGATGTCCTCATCGCCGCGCCCACCGGGTCCGGCAAAACGTTCGCGGCGTTCCTGTCGGCCATCGACTCACTGCTTCGGCAGGGTCTCAACGGCACGCTGAAGGACGAGATCCAGGTCGTCTACGTCTCCCCCCTGAAGGCGCTATCGAACGACGTCCAGAAGAACCTGTCTGAGCCACTCGCCGAGATTCGCGCCCGGTTGCACGCGGAAGGGTTGCGCGACGTCGAAGTGCGGACGCTGGTCCGCACGGGCGACACGCCGCAGTCAGAGCGGCAGGCGATGCTCAAGCAACCACCTCACATCCTCGTCACCACTCCGGAATCGCTCTATCTGATCCTCACGTCCGAGCGCGCGCGTGAGATGCTGCGCACCGTGCGGACGGTGATCGTGGACGAAATCCATGCGGTTGCGCGCGACAAGCGTGGCAGCCATCTCGCGCTGTCACTGGCACGCCTGGACGCGCTCACCGGCAAGCAGCCGCAACGGATCGGGCTCTCAGCCACCCAGCGGCCGATCGAGGAGATCGCGCAATTCCTGGTAGGAACCGACAGACCTCTGCCCACGATCGTGGATGCCGGCCACATCCGCAAACTCGATCTCGCTCTGGAGATCCCGCCCTCACCGCTCGAAGCGGTGATGTCGGCCGAAGTCTGGGAGGAAGTCAACGCGCGGATTGCCGAGCTGATTTCACAACACAAGACGACGCTGGTGTTCGTGAACACGCGGCGGCTGTGCGAGCGGATGGCGATGCAGCTATCCGAGCGTCTCGGGGCGGACAAGGTCACGAGTCACCATGGCAGCCTGTCGCGGGAGAAGCGGCTGGAGGCAGAGGAGCGTCTCAAGCGGGGCGAGCTCCAGGTGTTGGTGGCCACCGCCTCGCTCGAGCTGGGAATCGACATCGGCAGTGTCGATCTCGTCATCCAGGTAGGATCGACCCGGTCAATCGCCACGCTGCTGCAGCGGGTCGGCAGAGCAGGGCACCGGTTGGGCGCCATTCCCAAAGGGCGAGTCTTCCCGCTCTCGCGCGACGAGCTGATCGAATGTGCTGCACTGCTGCGAGCCACCCACGAAGGCCGCCTGGACCGCCTGATCATTCCGGACAAGCCGCTCGACATTCTAGCGCAGCAGATCGTGGCCGCCGCGGCCGGCGAAGAGTGGGACGAGGCGGCGCTTTACGAACGCGCCCGCTCGGCGTACCCATATCGCAACCTGAGCCGCAAGGAATTCGATGACGTCGTGCAGATGCTCGCCGAGGGGTTCACGACTCGACGGGGACGTCGTAGTGCGCACATCCATTACGACGGCATCAACAAGAAGCTGAAAGGCCGCCGCGGTGCTCGGATCGCCGCGATTACGTCGGGCGGTGCGATCCCCGATCTTGGCGACTATCGCGTGATTCTCGAGCCCACCGAGACGTTCGTCGGGACGCTCAACGAGGATTTCGCGATCGAGAGCGCGCCCGGCGACATCTTCCAGCTGGGGAACACGTCGTATCTGATCGTCAAGGTCGAGTCGGGGCAGGTGCGCGTGGCGGACGCGAAAGGGCAGCCGCCGACGCTGCCGTTCTGGCTCGGGGAAGCGCCCGGTCGCACGAACGAGCTCTCCGAGGAAGTCTCGCGGCTGCGCCAGGACATCGCCGATCGCCTGGACGACCAGGCCGGCGCGATTCGTTGGCTCGTCGAAACCATCGGAATGAATGAAGCGGGCGCGCGCACGATCGTCGAATATCTCGCGGCCACGCGCGTCATCCTGGGTACCATCCCCACTCAGAAAACGCTCGTGCTGGAGCGATTCTTTGACGAAGCGGGCGGAATGCAGCTCGTGTTGCACGCGCCGTTCGGCAGCCGCATCAATCGCGCGTGGGGCCTGGCACTGCGCAAGCGGTTTTGCCGCAGCTTCAATTTCGAGCTGCAAGCGGCTGCGACCGAGGATGCGATCATTCTGTCGCTGGGACCGCAACACAGCTTCCCGCTCGAGGACGTCTTCCAATATCTGAAGCCGGCGACGGCCGAGCACCTGCTCGTGCAGGCGATGCTCGATGCACCGGTGTTCGGCACGCGGTGGCGTTGGAATTCGACGCGCGCACTTGCGGTGCTGCGCTTCCGCGGCGGCAGAAAAGTCCCTACGCCGCTGCAGCGCATGGAAGCTGAAGACCTCGTGGCCGCGGTGTTCCCCGATCAGCTCGCCTGTCCCGAGAATCTCGTGGGGGACCGCGAGATTCCGGATCATCCGCTCGTCAATCAGACAATCGCCGATTGCCTGCTCGAGGCGATGGACTTCCCTGGACTGAAGAACGTCCTGGAGGGGATGGAAGCTGGTCGGTTCACCATGATCGCGCGCGACACGAGTGAGCCGTCGCCGCTGTGTCACGAGGTGTTGAACGCGCGGCCGTATGCATTTCTCGATGACGCGCCGCTCGAGGAGCGCCGGACTCAGGCCGTGATCACGCGCCGGGGCCTAGACGTGAAGACGGCGGAAGAGTTTGGCAAACTCGACCAGGCCGCCATCGATCTCGTGCGGGAGCAAGCCTGGCCCGATCCCGAGAATGCCGATGAGCTACACGATGCGCTGCTCGTGATGAACGCCGTGCCGAGTGTCGAAGGCGGCAAGACGCGCGACTGGAGCGGAGACTTCGCGGCGCTCGTCGCGGCTGGCCGCGCGACAGTCGTGGACGGCCGGCTCTGGGTCGCGGCCGAGCGACTGCCGCTTGCGCGGGCCGCGTTCCCCGGCGCGGCGAATGAGCCGGCGGTCACGCCGCCCGAGCGCGAAGCCGCGAAAGCGTGGAGCAGGGAAGACGCGATCCGTGAGCTGGTGCGCGGTCGGCTCGAGGTTGTTGGTCCGACGACGGCTGGTGACCTCGCAGATGTGCTCGGCTTGCCAATCCCCGACGTAGACTTCGCCCTGGCTGCGCTCGAGCACGAAGGGTTCGCGCTACGCGGCCGCTTCTCGAGCGGCGTCGCGGTAACGGAATGGTGCGAGCGTCGCCTGCTCGCGCGCATCCATCGCTACACGCTCGACCGGCTCAGGAAAGAGATCGAGCCGGTGGCCGCGGCCGATTTCCTGCGCTTCCTCTTCAAATGGCAGCGCTTGGCGACGGGATCGCGTGGGGAAGGTCCGGAAGGCCTCGCCGCGGTGCTCGATCTACTGGACGGCTACGAGCTGGCCGCGGGAGCGTGGGAGTCGGAAGTTCTCCCCGCGCGGCTCACGGACTACGACCCCTTGTGGCTCGACGGCCTCTGCCTGTCAGGTGAGATCGCGTGGGGCAGGCTCACCGTCGACACCAAGAATCGCAAGACCGGTCCGGTGCGGGGCACGCCGATCGCGCTGTTCCGGCGGGAGCGCGGCGAAGTCTGGCGCGCCGGCAGGTCCGAAGTGGATGCCGCGTCATTGCCACTTTCTTCAACAGGCAAAGCGCTGCTCGCCGCCTTCGACTCGCGCGGCGCGCTGTTCTTCGGCGATCTCGTGAGCGCGACCGGGCTGTTGCGCACGGAAGTCGAGAAGGGACTCGCCGAGCTGGTGGCTTGGGGCCTCGTTTCGTCCGACAGCTTCGCGGGTATGCGGGCGCTGCTCGTGCCGTCGGATCGGCGGCGGCCACTGGGCGGCGGATACCGGCGTCGTGGTCGGATCGCGCCTTTTGGCGTGGAGACGGCCGGACGCTGGGCGCGGACCCACGACAAGCCCGCGATTCCAGAAGAGCAGGTCGCCGAAGCGATCGCGTGGCAACTGCTCAGACGCTATGGCGTGGTGTTCCGGCGCCTCGTCCAGCGCGAAACGTTGCTCGCGCCTTGGCGCGAGATTCTTCGCGTCTATCGTCGGCTCGAGGCGCGCGGCGAGATTCGCGGCGGCCGGTTCGTGGGTGGATTTTCCGGAGAGCAGTACGCGCTGCCGGAAGCCATCGGATTGCTCCGATCCACGCGCAAGGAGCAGGGCGAAGGCGAGCTGATCGCCGTCAGTGGCGCCGATCCACTGAACCTCGTCGGTATTCTCACGCCCGATGACGCCGTCCCCGCGATCGCAAACAATCGCATTCTCTATCGCGACGGTGTGCCGCTCGTGGTGAAAGAAGCGGAAGGGAAGGAGCGGTTCCTGGTAGACGTCCCCGCCGAGGAGCGCGACATGCTGCGCGGTGCGCTGCTGCGTCGCCGGCCAGCGCCGCTCGTGCGCACCTACATGGGCAAGAGTAAGGCCGCGGGCTAAGCCTTCAGCTTTTCCAGGTATTTGCTGCGCAGCTTGGCGACTTTGGGCGCGATCACAGCGCGGCAATAAGCCTGGTTGGGATTCCTTCTGTAGTACTCCCGGTGATACTCCTCGGCGGGATAGAACGCCTTCAGCGGCTCGACCTTTGTCACGATCGGGTCATCGAACACGTGTTCGGCCTCGAGCTCGCGAATGACGTCCTCGGCCGTGCGGCGTTGCGCTTCGTCATGATAGAAGATCGCTGACCGGTACTGTGTGCCCACGTCGCCACCCTGCCGGTCGAGCGTCGTTGGGTCGTGGATGGCGAAGAAGACATGCAACAAGTCACTGAACGAGATTTGATCCGGGTCGAACGTGACCTGGGTGACTTCCGCGTGTCCCGTCGTGCCGGTGCACACCGCCTGATAACTGGGATTGGGAACGTGCCCCCCCGAGTAGCCCGACATGACTTTCGTAACGCCGCGCAGCTGCTCGAACACCGCTTCGAGGCACCAGAAGCAGCCGCCGGCCAGAGTCGCGACTTGCGTTGTCATGCCTTCATTCTCGCCGGCCTGTCAAGCGGAGCGAATCCGCCAGACGTTGCAGGAATGGCGCAAAGTCCACGCCCTGCGCCTCGAGCTCGCGATAGTGACTCAACCCAACCTGGATCGCCGCGGCGCTCCGGGCCGTGTCACGTTTGGCATTCCAGACCATGCCTTCCACCAGCTCGGCGTAGACACGCACAGCGGGGGTAGCGCCGTTTGCAGAGTCGAGCGCGGCGTTGAGGAGCGTCAGCGCACTGTCGGGGCGGCCGCGGGAGAGCTGTGCGCGCGCACCGTCGATGAGCTGCACTGGATTCCTGGGTGACGTCGGCGAGATCTTCAGGTGAAAGGCGACGATACTGCGCACAGGCTTGCCGGCGATCCGCGCCGGGCGGAACTGGGATGCGCCCATCATCTGCATGAGAGGCAGGATGAGCGCCGAATCGGGTGTCGCCAGGACCTGAACGTCGCTCTCGTTCACTCGTCCGAGCGTGTCAACGATCATCCGCACCACAATGTCGCCGGTGACGCGCCGGCGTCCGAGCTCCGGCGGATAACTCAGGGTCGGACCGGATAGCCTGCGGGCGGGTTGATCGAGATCGGCGTCGTGGTACACTCGCGTCCCGCGCAGCTCTTGATCGAACATCGCCGCCAATCCCGGCGAGATCGAATCAAGTCCGCGCGCGCCCCCGCCCGGATCGGGATACAGCGCGAGCGCGCGCCGGAAATTCAGGCGGGCAAGTTGCGGGTGTCCCTGCTGGTACTCCAGGACGCCGCGCCAGAGATATGCCCAGGAGCTGTCCATGATGTACGGGGCGAGCTCGAGGGCGTCGGTCAGCTCACCGTCGGCGCGGTCCCATTGCTGCGCAGCGATGTGCGCGCGAGCGGCGGAGAGCAGCTCGGCGCTCCGGCTCTGGGCCGCCACCGTGCAAGGTAGAAACGCGATCAACCATCCCAATCGCACGAACACGTCTGGCTCTCGGCCTGCTATGCGATCAATGCGTCATGAGAAAACGCGCGACCACCTGGTTGTAGTAGGCGGCATTGCCGGTTTGCGGTGGATGCCCCACGCCCGGAATCACTACCGTCGTGTCGCTCTGCAGGCAACGGGCGAGCGCGTCGCTGATGAGCTGGAAGGCGCGCGGACTGTTTTCGCCACGAACGATGAGCACCGGTGTCATGATGCGGCCCAGCTCGTCACATGAAATCGGTGGGAGATACTCGGGGCGCTCGGCGAGTAATTCACGGCGCATCTCAAACGAATGCGCCAGTATGTTGGCACGCGTTGCCGCCGGCAACCTCTCGAACGTGCCGCGCCGCCCTGAGACCGCGTCCACATAGTAGCGCACGCCGGTGACCGAGTCGCCGCGGGAGAACGCGGCGCGCGCGGGATCGAGCCCGTTGGTATAGAAGAACCGGCGCGCCGAATCGCCGGCTGCGGATCCGGTGAGCAGAGGAAAGATCGGCGGCTCCGCCAGGACGAGCGAACGCACGAGCTGGGGGTGATCGCGGACCAGCTGCAGGGCAGTGTAAGCGCCGTAGTCAGAGCCGACGATGTGGGCTGGCGCGATATCGAGCGTCAGCAGCAGCGCGGCGAGATCCTCCGCGTGGAGCTTGGGCGAGTATGCTTGGTTGTCCTCGACGCGAGGGTTCGGCGGGTGGTAGCGCCGGCTGTAAACGAGCACACGAAAGTATTGTGCGAAGGCGTTTTCCTGCCGCGCCCACGAGCGCAAATCCCCGAGACTGCCATGGACAAAGACGACCGGCGCGCCGCTGTCACCGCTGAGCCGGTACGCGAGCCGGGTACCGTTGACGTCGGTGATGTTGGCCGGCAGCGCCGCGGACACTGGCTCCGGGGCTGGTGGCCCGGCGGGCGCTGGCGCCGTCTCAGGGGCGGGGTTACCACCGCAGGCGGCGAAAATCAGGCAGCTGGCGACGATTCGCATGGGCTACAGGATGGGAAACCAGTCGCGGAAACGCCACTAGCTGACCAGCCACGCCCCTGCGGCAGCCACTTTTTGCTCTGCTCGCCAGCGATCTACCGTCTCACCCAGCGCCGTGACTTTGCGTTTCGCAACAGCCGGCGACGACCGGAGGGATTCGCCCAGCTGGTCATAGACGTCGCGCTCGAGCACGACTCGCACGCTGAGACCACAACGCTCGAGACCATCCACAAGCACGGCCCGGAACAACTGTCCCTCGGACGCGTGCGCGCGCATGTGCTGATTCGCGATACTGGCGGGGTCGGTGAGCGACGCGACCACCACGGCCGCGGTGCGAATGCGATGTTGTTTGCGATACTCGTCGATCAGTCTGGCGATCGCTCGACGCGAAAAGCGCTCGATGCCGCGCACGAGTCGATCAACGTTGGCCGCGTTGGTTTGCGCAGTGCCAAGGCCGGCGTGATACGGTTGGCGCGAGTGCGGGACGTCGGGATCGGCGATCACGAGGACGCGGCTATCGATCAGCCGGGGTACTGTACGTGAGTTCGTGAGCAGAACCGAAGCTGCCCAGCCCGATTTCACTCGAAACCCCAGGCTCATCCCCAGTCTTTCGAATCGGGCGCTACCCGACGCATGGCGCGGAGAAATGAAAATGCCTGCGGCACAGGGCGGGCTTGTTCTGACTTCTTGATGTCGGTTTGCAGTCCCAACACCTCCTCAGCCAGAACATTCACGGTTCCGTCATCCTTGGCGAGTTTGCCGCGGACCAACACGAAGGGTTCGCCGCGAATCGCGGCGCGATAGCGGTCGTAGACCTCGGTTCGCACGATCACGTTGGTCATGCCGGTCTCGTCCTCGACCAGGAGAAAGACTGTCCCCTTGGCGGTCTCTGGTCGCTGCCTTGCGACCACGAGCCCGGCTACCTGGCATTTGACACCCGCCTTCAGGTTTTCCAAGTCTCGATTGAGTGTGAGGCCAGGAGGTAAAGCATTGCGTACCAACGACAAAGGATGCCCGCTTGCCGAAAAGCCGAGCGTGGCGTACTCGGCCAGAAGGCGCTCGTGTGCGGCGAGTCCACGGAAGGGCAGCTGCTCGTGAGGATGATTGAGGGCGAGCTCGAGCTGCCGGCGGCCGCGCCCGTTGCCCGATTGTGAGGCTTTGGGAGGTAGCCAGAGACCTACCTGCCACAGCAGCTCGCGCCGCGTCAAGCCGAAGCTGTCGCAGCCGCCGACCCACATGAGCGCTTCGATCGCGGTGCGCTTGAGCTTGGATGGCGCACGACGAATGAAATCGCCGACGCTCTTGAAGGGGCCGTGCTGCTCGCGCTCTTCGACAGTTGCGGTTGCGGTCTCTTCGCTCCAATGACGAATGAAGCCGAAACCAATTCGAACTGCGGTTTCCTCGACTGTACACCATACGTCACTCACATTGATTTCCGGCAGACGCATCTCAATCCCGTTGCGCATTGCGTCGCGGCCGAGCGCGTCGAGTGAGTAGAAGCCCATGGGTTGGTTATTGAAGAGCGCGACGTAGTACTCGACCGGGTGATAGTGCCGGAGCCATGCCGATTGATAGGCGAGTAGTCCAAACGCCGCGGCGTGCGACTTCGGAAACCCGAATTCACTGAACGCGGTCACTTGTGCGAAGACTTTTTCGGCGGTGGCTTCGGGCACACCGCGCGCAAGGGCGCCGGCGCGGAATTCCTCCCAGAAACCGGCGATCAGGTCGTGCGAGCGGCGGCGGCTCATCGCACGGCGCAGCGCTTCGGACTGTCCCGTCGTGAATCCCGCGAGTGCCTGGCACACCTGCAGCACCTGATCCTGGTAGAGAATCACGCCGAGCGTTTCGGCGAGGCATTCGCGCAGCAGCGGGTGATCGACGGGCGGCTCGTACGGCTGGCCGGCGGCGTGGGCACGGCGCTGCTCTTCGCGGCGGCGCACGTACGGGTTCACCGCGCCGCCGACGATTGGGCCGGGCCGCACGATCGCGACTTCGACCGCGAGGTCCTCGAGGTTGCGCGGGCGGCTGCGGCGGATCATCTGGATCTGCGCGCGGCTCTCGATCTGAAACAGCCCAATCGTGTCGCCGGCGCAGATGCGATCGTAGATCGCGGGATCTTCGAAATCGATGCGCGAGAGATCGGGCGGCGTGCCGGTACGGCGCGCGATCAGCTCCACGCACTCCTCCACGAGCGACAGCATGCCGAGTGCGAGGAAATCGATCTTGATGAAGCGCGCGTCGTCGCAGGAATCCTTGTCCCACTGGCAGACAACTCGGGTCTCCATCGCCGCCCGCTCGAGCGGGACGAGCTCGATCAGCGGGCGCGACGCGATGATCATGCCGCCGGGGTGCTGCGAGACGTGACGTGGCAGTCCGCGGATCTCGTGCGCGAGCTGGCACAGCTCCTTCCAGAGCGGCGCATCTTTGCGTCCTTGAAATCCAGGAAGGTTTTCCATCTCAGCGGGCAACTCATCAGCACGACCATCGGCCAACTTCGCGACCAGCTCGATTTCGCCAAGCGGCAGATCGAGCGCCTTGCCGATCTCGCGCACCGCCGAGCGCAGCCGATAGGTCGGAAACGCGCAGACGAGGCCGGCATGCTCGGCGCCGTAGCGCGTGTACACGCGGCGGATCAGCTCCTCGCGAATCTCGCGTGGAAAGTCGAGATCGATGTCCGGCACGGACGCGAGTGTCTCGTTCAGGAAGCGGCCGAGGAAGAGGTTATTGGCAATGGGGTCGATGTGAGAGAGGCCGAGGAGATAACAAACGATTGAAGAGACGGACGAGCCCCGACCACGGCCCGGCAGGAGATTGCCCATCGCGCGCCGCGAGCCTTTGCGGATGTCGGCGGCAACCTCGCGCGCGAGGTCGAAAAGATCGTGGTAGACGAGAAAGAAGCCACTGAGCTTGTGGAGCTCGATGAGCTTCAGCTCTTCCTCGAGCCGGCGGAGGGCCTGCGCGTGGTACACGGAGCCGGGCGGGTAGCGCTCCTGGAGCCGGGCATTGCAGAGCTCAGCCAATGCTTGAGGAGCGGGTGCGCGACCCGAGCCGCGGAAGTCGGGAAAGCTGTAGCCCAGGTCGCGCGTCAAATCGAATGCCTTACAGCGCTCGGCAATGGCCAAAGTAGAGGCGACAGCATGCGGACAGTCGGCGTACAGCGACACGACTTCGTCCAGTGGCCGCAAGCAAAATTCACTGTTCGGATTTCTGACCCGATGCGAGCCGTCGAGCGTCGTCCGGTGCCGGATCGCGACCAGGCAATCGTGCAGCCGGTGCAGCTCGCGCTTGTGATAATGGACACTGCCCGTCGCTACCACGCTAAGCCGGAGGTCGTCCGCAATGCTTTGGAGCGCTTTTGTCAGCGCCCAATCTCCGCGGACGCGATTGCGCGGAATCTCGATAAAAAACCGGTCCGGCCCGAACCTCGATTTGCAGTGCGCGGCGAGATAGCGGGCGGCGTTCAGACCATCGTCCTCGAGCTTTCGCGGCAGCAATCCATCGCGGCGAGCTCCCGAGAGGATGATCAATCCCTCTTGGCGCTCCGTTATTGTCTCCAGGGGCAGCCGTGGATCCAGGCGCTCGGCGCCGAGGTGCGCTTGGGTGAGCAGGCGACAAAGATTCGTGTACCCGCGCGCAGTTTCTGCGAGCAAGACCAGATGCGTGCCGTCGGTGAGTGTGACCTCAGCACCGGTGATCGCCTGGATGCCGAGTGGAATGGCAGCGTGTGCGAAGGCGAGCGAGCCGTAGATGCCGTTCCTGTCGGTGAGCGCGAGCGCGGGATAGCCGAGACGGTGTGCTTCGGCGAGAAGCTCGTCGGGCGGCGAGGCTCCATCGAGGAACGAGTATGCGGAATGACAGTGCAGCTCGGCGTACATCAAGGCATCTGCGCGAACCAGCTACCGGTGATGATGTCTTCGAAGAGTACGACACGTTTGCCGCCGTCCAGCAGAACCGCGTGATAGCACCGCGCAATCGGCTGCCGCCACCACTCGTCATCGATGCGCCAACTTTCGAGTATGATCTCGATCGACACCCCGTCGAGAGTGACGGGACGATGTTGATCATCGCATTCGACCGTGGCGGGTTGCGGCTCGTTTACGGCTCGAAGTCGATCAGTGCGTAGCGGCGCTCGGGAAGGCGCGACCATGGTTGGACCTCGATGACGTGAAAGAGGTTTGCATGCTTCACGCGCATCCGGACTTCGCGGGCGGCGTGACGTAATGCGCGCTGCTGTCCCGCCCGCGCGGCGGCTTGGGCGTCACGCGCGAACAGTTGGAGCTCGGTCGTCCCGGGAGCGAACGCGGTGAACTCGAGGACGAGTCGTTCGACGCCACCAGTCGGCGGCGACTGCTCGAGTCGAGTCTTGAGCGGCGCCGCGATGCGTTCGGCATCGGCGGTCGGATCCTTGAGAAGATGAGTGGTGAGCCACGATCCGCCGGCTTCGAGATCGGCGCGCACACGCAGCGCGTGCACGCGCCAGCCGATGCGTCGCGGATGCTTGAGAGCGCGGGAGATCAATTGATCGAGCGCATGGGTGAGGAGCTCACGCTCGCCGACTGGTGTGAAGAACGTGAGCGCAGCAACGATGGGCTCGGGAAGGACCCGTCCCTCGACCCGTTCCGTGATTCGTCCCGCCGCGAGTCGCCAGAGATGTTTTCCAGCATCTCCGAACTGTGCGGTGATCGCCGCTTCTGGCAACGTGGCGAGCGCACCGAGCGTGCGGATGCCGAGCTGGCGGAGGCGGCGATGTGTGTCGGGATCGAGCGGCAAGACGGCGATGGGTTGGGAAGCGAGGAATCCCTGTTCAGCACCGGCAGGAACGACGATCGCTTCACTCGGCTTGGCGCGGCTGGCGGCCACCCAGGCCACGAATTTTCCCGCTCCCAATCCCATTCGGAATGTTGGAAGGTTGGACTGTTGGACGGTGCTTCCCGCTTCGCTCATTCCAACATTCCAACCTTCCAACATTTTCTTGATGATTTCGGCGATTGCTTCCAGCGAACCGTAAATCCCTCTCAAGCCGTCACAACCCACGTAAGCCAGTCCAAGCTCCCCAGCCTCTACGACCGGGCTCACATCACCCAGCCCCGCGAGCAACGCGGCAAACTGTTCGTCGTAATGGACGGGATCGGGCTCGAGGAGTCGTAGCGTGGGGCAGAGACCGATCGCCTGGCTGACCGTCATGCCCGGCTTCACGCCGGCGTGGCGGGCGAGCGAGGAGACCTGCCAGAGCTTTCGCGTGGTATCGGGTGCGAGCAGCGCAGAGGGATAGGTGGCCAGTCCCTCATGACGCGCCTCTTCACAACGGAGCGGGAAGAGGGGAATCCAGACGCAGGCAGCGAGCGAGCTCGATAGATGATTCGACATTGACAAACCCCAAGGGGACCCGAATATATCCCGAAACCGGTCAATGCCGCAAGCCACCCACTAAAGAGTTAAGACATTGGTATATTTAGACTTTCACATGACCCAGCCAGACCTGTTCGGACCAGAGACTCTTCCCGCACCAACTCCGGAAGTCGTCGAGTTAGCGAAGGCAATTCCAGCCGAGCTCAGGTTTGGGACTTCTACCTGGACCTATGACGGGTGGTTCGGCGATGTGTACCACCGGCGCTACCGCGGGCCGCAGCCCGCCAAGCGGCTGGAGGAGTACACGCGGTACCCGCTGTTTCGGACAGTTGGCATCGACAGCGCCTTCTACGATCCGCCGTCGGAGGAGGAGCTCGCGTCCTACGCCCGCGCTCTGCCACCGGGCTTCCCGTGTGTGAGCAAAGTGTGGGAGCGGATCACCGCCAAGCGCTTCGGCCAGGACGCGCCGCAACCCGGTCTCGCCGGGATGCGCAATCCCGATTTTCTCAACGCCGCGCTGTTCAAGGAAAACGTGCTCGGTCCCTACAGCCGCGTGTTTCGCGATCACGCCGGTTCATTTGTATTCGAGTTTCAGGCGATGCGCGGGAAGGATCTGCCCGATCCGATCAGGTGGGCCGATCAACTCGACGATTTCTTCAAGAAGCTTCCGCACGATTTTCGGTACGCGGTGGAACTTCGGAATCCCGAGCTGCTGACCGGGATCCATGGCGAAGTCCTCAAGCG
>DATBFV010000037.1:0-6077 GCA_036558345.1 Gemmatimonadales bacterium
CCGCTTGATGCAATTGCATACGCGCTCACAACCGACTGCAGGGTTTGCGGGGAGTATCCGAGGTCACGAGCGATATCAGGCAGGGCGACCACCACGATGTACTGGTCGAGTGAAACGATCAGCATCGCAAACGAGAGCAGTGCGAGTATCGCGGGAAGGCGGACACCCTTTCCGACGGCGGGCTGCGAGCCGCGTTCTACCCTCACAGGTATGAGGCAGTTCGTCCTCAGGGCGTGGTGACCTCAACGAAACGAATGCGGACGGGACTCCCGCCGCGGGCGTTTCGCCGGGCGGCGCCGCGTGTTCTTCACGGCAAGATCTCGACGTACCCTTCCGTTCCATGCACGCGGATCCGCTGGCCATCCCGGATCACCCGCGTCGCATGCTCCACTCCCACGACGGCGGGCAAGCCGTACTCGCGTGCGATCACCGCGCCATGCGTCATCAGCCCACCCACCTCCGTCACCAAACCCTTAATCGCAACGAACCGAGGCGTCCAGCTTGGGTCCGTATAAGCGGTCACGAGGATGTCGCCCGCTTCGAGATCCGCCTTCGCGATGTCCAGGACGACGCGTGCCCGCCCCTCGATGGTTCCGGCGGACACCGGCAAGCCGACCAGCGACCCGGCCGGCACGTCGTCGCGCCGGTACGCCCCGGCGACGACCTCGCCATCCGACGTCAGCACGCGAGGCGGCGTCAGCGCTTGATAGAACCTGAACGCATCCTTGCGCTCGCGAATGAGCTGGTTGTCGATGTGGTGCGTGCGCACGACGTCGTGGAACTCTTCGAACGTGAGATAGAAGATGTCTTCCTCTTCACGAAGCACGTGAGCCTGCACGAGCCGCTCGGCTTCTTCCAGCAGGGCCTGTTTGTAGACGAAATAGCGGCTGACCATCCCGTACTTCGGATACTCGCGATACCCGATGAAGGTCCGGACTTGGTCGATCTTCCGCTTGGTCTCTTCGGCCCTGCGCTCCCCGTCCGGCAAGGCGCGCACGCGCTCGAGCAGGTCCTGTTCCTTTTTCCAGGCCTCCTGCCGCCCTTGCTCGAAGCGCCGCTCACCGCCGCCCGACTCGAAGTTCTTGACGTTGCCAAGGATGATGGGCACGAGCGTGGTGGGGCGTTCGCGCCAACGCGGTCTCGTGATGTCGATCTCGCCGACGCCGCGCATGCCGTATTTATCGAGCCACGCGCCAATGGCGTCTCGCGCGTCGCGCCCGCCTGCGAGCCTGGGCAACGCGTCCAGGAACTCCTCGTCCTCGACACGCTCCAGAAAGGCCACGACGTCCGGATGTGGACGGATGACATCCGCGACATCCAGCAGCGCGAGCCCCATCTCCGACGTGATGTTGTTCGGGACGGACTGCGTGAGCAGATCGGCGGCGTTCTTCTCGCCCAGCCACTCCTGCAGGTTCTCGTTGAGCCACCAAGTGGCTTCCATCGCCGTGATGAACACCTGATGGCTTCGCCGATCGAAGAGGATTCGCTTCAGCTCCTGGAGGTCCGTCAGGATGAAGTCGAATAACGCCGTCCCGGACTTCCTATCGATGTCGCGCTTCAATGCGGAGATGGAGTCCTGGTTTCGCGCGATCAGCTCGGCGACGATGGCCGCATCGGCTTCGATGGGCGGTGGCGCGGCAGCCGGCGGCGTCGCGCCGAGGGGCCCGTCCGGCAGCGGTTGGATGAAGTCGCCGCGGTCGAGGATGGTCTGCAGCGCGTCTCGGATCAGCGGATCGCCTCTCCCCATGACTTCCAGGAGGCCCGCGCGGCTCGCGGGCGACGCCAGCGCTTGGGTGACGTCGACGAACAACCTCGCGCCAGCCTCGGCCATCGGCCGTGGGGTCGTCATCTGCCAGAAGGAGATCCCGAGCGGCTTCATCGCATCGGTCATCATCTGCTGATGACCGACGGAGACGTAGACGTGGTTCTCGCGGTCGCCGGTCGCGGGAATGGGGAACAGCGTGGTGATCGGCCGACTCTGGACGATGTGGAAGTCTTCGGCGACCAGGCACCATTCGATGTCCTGGGGGCGGCCGAAGTGTGCTTCGATCTGCCGGCCGAGCTGCACGAGCCGCGCGACTTGCGCATCTGTCAGCGCGGGCTGCTCTTGCCGCTCGGGCTCGATGGCCTGTTCGTGCGTCCCGCCTCGCGGCGAGGGGTCGACCGCGAACTGCTTTCGAGCGATCGCCTTAGCGACGATCTCCCCGTCTCGCACCTTGTAGATGTCCGCGTTTACGACACCGGAGACCAGCGCCTCCCCGAGGCCGAAGCTGGCTTCGACCGAGGCGACCTTACGATTGGAGGTGACGGGGTCGGCTGTGAAGAGAATGCCTGCGGCCTCTGGGAATACCATCTGCTGCACGACCACGGCCATCTGCACCTTGCGGTGGTCGAAGCCGTTCCGCAAGCGATAGGTGACAGCGCGCTCGGTGAACAGCGAGGCCCAGCACCGGCTGACGTGCCGAAGGATCGCCGCCGGGCCCACGACGTTCAGGTAGGTGTCTTGTTGGCCCGCGAAGGAGGCCGTCGGCAAGTCTTCCGCCGTCGCACTGGATCGAACGGCGTAGGCAGCGTCCTCGCCGAGTCGGGCGAGCGGGCGGCGAATCGCCGCCGCCAGATCGTCTGGGATGGCGGTTTCCTCGAGGGTCCGGCGGATCTCCGCGCCGAGCTCGCGGATCGCTTCGCCCTCGTCCGGCTTCAGGCGAGACAGCGAATCGAGGCGATCCGCAATCGACGGCGCTTCCGCCATGATGCGCTCGAACGCGTCTGTCGTGACGCAGAAGCCATCCGGCACGCGGAGGCCGTCAATCCGCGAAAGCTCTCCAAGATGCGCGCCCTTGCCGCCGACGAAGGAGATGTGCGTCTGATCGATCTGCTCGAAACTCAACACGTAGTCGCTCATCCGTTCCTCTGCGATAGGTGGATGCCAGGCTGGCGGTCGCGGAGGTGGACTAGGTGCTCCCCTGTCCTCAATTGCGGCCGGGCTTGTCCAAAATCGTCGCTGGTGGCGCGCCGGTCCTCGCTTAAGGCTGCGGACCCGCGACGCTTACGAGCACAACACCGGGCGCTGGACGGATGTCGTGCGAAAGAGTTTGCAATAGCGTTTCTCGACTGTGGTCTCCCCTTCCAGATGGAGATCAAGTTCGACAAAGAACGCGATACCCGCGGCGAGGTCGCCGAACACAATGCCGACGTGGTCCATCCGCCGAATCGCCATGTCCCGAGCATAGCACCGGAAATTCTGGACTATCGGGCGACGGGTTTCATTCTGTGCGTGAGGCTACGATCGGATCGAGTCTGGATAGATGCCGGGCGGGCACAGCCGTGGCCACGGCTGCGGTCAGCACGAGGACAATCGGCGCCGCCACGAATGTCAGGACATCGTGGGAATCGATCCCGTAGAGGAAACGTGCCAGCAGTCCAGTTGTCGGCTCCCGCTTGGGCCAGCGTGGCCTCCGGACGAAGCCGACCAAACACTGACACGTATCACGGCAAGCATCGCCAGTTGCTCGCCAAGATAGACGGTTGGCCCACCGAATGTCCAACGCCGGACGGGCGGTGGAGCTGACTGTGCGCTCCGCGAGCTTCTATTCGGCGCGGAGAGCGGCGACTGGATCCAGGCGTGCGGCGCGGCGCGCGGGAATGAGCACCGCGGCGATGGTGAGCATCAGGAAAAACACCGCGACCGCTGCGGCAACCAGCGGATCCGACTCGCTCACTCCGAACAGCACCGCGCGCAGACCTCGGCCTGCCATGATGCCGGTGGGGATACCGAGCGCGACACCAATCCCGGTCAGTGTCACGCTTTCGCGCAACACCATCCACAGCACTGCGCCGGACGCGGCGCCGACGGCGATGCGCACGCCGATCTCGCGCGTGCGGCGGACGACGGCGTAGGAGAAGAGGCTGTAGACGCCGACAAACGCGAGCAGCGCCGCCAGCGTGGCCACCGGGATCGCGAGCGTCGCGGCCATGCGTTCGTTGACCGCGTTTTGTTGCAGCCGTTTGTCGAGGGTCGTGATGCTGTACGCGTACTCGCGGCCCAGGCCCCGCAACGTGTCTTGCAGCGGATTGACGAGCTGCCACGGATCGCCAGAGGCTGAGATCTCGAGCGTTGAGTAGAGCCCCCACGCGCCGAGCTGCGTGGCGACGCCATAGAATACAGCCGACGCTGGCGAGCGCAGATTGCCGAGCGACGCGTCGCGGACAACCCCGACGATTTCGACGTTCTGGAACTGCGGGGCGGCGCCAAACGCAAACCAGACGTGCTTCCCGATGACATCGCCGCCGAGCGCACGCGCGAGACTCGCGCTCACAAACGCCACAGGTGGTGTCTGTGGTGTGTCCGACCAGCGCGGTCCACGACCCTGCAGGATCGGAATACCGATCGTTTCGAAAAAGCCGGGCGACACGACGTCGAGCTGCGCGGTGAGGTCGCCCGGCGGCGTACCGACGAACCCAATCGGCGCCCGGCCGGTGTCGTCGCGATCCGCGTTGCCGAACGCGCGGGCGTAGCCGACGGATCGCACGCCGGGCAGTGCGGCGATCCGCTCCAAGAGCACTGGGTAATAGTTCAGACCGTTATTGAACGCGCGATCGCGGTACGCCCCGGGAAGCGGCCGCAGCCGCGCGCTGAGGATCTTGGTCCCGTCGAAGCCAGGGTCGTTGTGAAACAGGAGGTAGAGCGAGCGTGTCAACAGTCCGGCGCCCATCAACAGCGCGACTGAAAGCGCGACCTGTACGACGAGCAGGGCGCGGCCCGGGCGCGATGCGGCGACGACGGTGCGATCGCTGTGGAGCTGGAGCGTCTCGCGGCGCGATGCCAGCCACATGGGGAGGAGGCTCGCCAACAGCCCCGTCACCAGACCGGCAAGGGCCATGACGACCAACACGCGCGCGTCTGGCGTGATGTTGAGTGTGGGCTGCAGTCCGCCGAAGGGGAGCGCCGACGCGATCGGCTTCACCGCGACCCACGCCACGCCGATCCCAAGAATCGTCCCGGCGCCGGCGACAGCGAGAATCTCGAGCACAAGTTGAAGCGCCAGGCGCAGACGGCTCGCGCCGAACGCAGTCCGTATCGCGAGCTCGCCGCCGCGCGCGACCACGCGGGAGAGCGCCAGGCCTCCGACATTGACACACGCGAGCAGCAGCAGGCCGAGCGTCAGCGCGCCGCCAATCCACAACGGCCGTTCATAGCGGGTTCTCAGGATCGAGAAGCCCGTGCCCACCGGGTCCACGCGAATCGTCACGTCGCGGAGGTTACGCTGCTCGGCAGGCGACAGGGTGGTCGCAATCACGCGATCCATCATCGGCGGCCATCGGGTCACCAGCTCGGCGCGCGCGGCTTCGAGTGTGACCCCGGGACGCAGCCGGCCCAGGATGTAACTCGCCAATAGTCGATCGGGCCGACTGGGAATCACCGTTCCAAACGGCGCGATGATGTCGACGCCGTCGTCCACGCGCAAGCCGCGGAAGCCGCGCGGCATGACCCCGATGACTGTCACCGGGTCGGCGTCCGTTTGGAAGCTGCGGCCGACGACGTCCGGAGCGCCGCCGAACACCTTCTGCCACAAGTCGTAGCCGATGACCACGACGCGCATGCCTGGCCGGCCGGCTGGCGCTTCTTCGGCTGTGAACACGCGTCCCAGCAGCGGCGCCACGCCAAGGGTCGCGAAGCATTGATGCGTCACGATTTCAACGGCGGCATAGAGAGGAATCCCGTTTGCCTCCACGCCGGCAGAACTGCTGCCGTACGCGCACGCATTCTCGAGCGGTCCGTCCTGGAGCAAGTCGGCCAGCGGCGCCAGCGTCGAGGCGTGCTGACCCCGGGCGTCGATCGGCCACACGCCGATGAGGCCGCCCGGG
This sequence comes from Gemmatimonadales bacterium, assembly GCA_036558345.1. Taxonomy (GTDB): domain Bacteria; phylum Gemmatimonadota; class Gemmatimonadetes; order Gemmatimonadales; family GWC2-71-9; genus 20CM-2-65-7. The sequence goes on from DATBFV010000037.1 coordinate 5,866, forward strand.
TCTCTGATTGGCGCTGGCCGCAGCACGAGCGCGTTGAGCGCGCTGAACACCGCCGCGCTCACACCGATGCCAAGCGCGAGCGTCAACGTCGCGCCGAGCGTGAACGTGGGTGAGCGCCGCAGATGGCGCAAGGCGTATCGAAGATCCTGACGGATGGCATCAAACATCGTTCTTCTCCGCCCGGGTCATCGCTCCGTCAACGTCAGCGGCGC
>DATBFV010000038.1:0-16788 GCA_036558345.1 Gemmatimonadales bacterium
TGCCGACTATTTCCTGGTTCGCGCCGCCGCCGCGGCCGCACTGGTTCAATTCCCGACGACGATTGCCCTGCCGGCGCTGCAAGCGGCGGTGACCGACACGTCCGCACAGGTCCGCGCCGCGGCCGTTGAAGCCCTGGGCAGTGTGGGAGGCGCCGAGGCTGCCGCGTTGGCAAAGGCCGCGTGGTCGCGCGATTCGAGTGCTGCGGTGCGCGCGGCCGCGGTGACCGCGATGGCGCTCACCGACTCCGCCAACCGTCGCGCCATCGTGCTCGAGGCACTACGCACGCCGTCCTATCGCGACGCGATTCAGAATGGCGCGTATCGGGTGATCGCGCAGACGGGCGATACCAGTCTCGTCGATACCGTGGAAGCCCGAGTCGGCCGCGATCACTTTGCCGTCCACGTCCTGGCAGCCCTCGCCGCACGGGGCAGCTCGCGGGCGCTGGACCTGTTGGTCCGGCATCTGGACGACGACCGGTCCTACGTGAGGAATTGGACGGTGGAAGCGTTCCGGTACTCGCTGCCGCGCCCCATCGCGCAACCCAAGCTCCAGGCTGTGAGCGCGAGCCTCAAGTTCGCCGACACCAGGGAGGCGGTTGCCGACCTGCTCAAGAGCTGGGCTACCGGCGGCTAAGCTATTGTGGCGTTTGAGGTTGCGCCTTGGCGCTGTCGGGCCTGTAGAGGGCGGCCTGACTGGTCTTGAACGCAAGCAGCGCGTCGTCGTAGCTCTTGAGCTTGGTTGTGAGGGCCGTCGCGACGGTCGGGTCGTGACCGGCGGTCCGCTCGCAGTTCGGCAGAGCGTTGGTCAGCGAGTCCAGCCGCAGAGTGAGCTGCTTGGCCAGGATTCGGAGCGAGTCAGTATAGGCCGTCGCCTGCATCTTGGGCCGGCCGCTGGCAATGAAGGAGCGAGCAGAACCGCAGAGCCCGCCCAGGCGCCTGGCGGCGCTGTGCCGGGTGGTGGAGTCGGCCTGCTGGGTGCGGGAGACGCGGTTCAGTCCGTCCCGCAGCTGCGCAACGCCGCGCGTCACTGTCTTGAGCCCGTCCATGTAATGGATCTGCTCGATCGAGGGCGTCGGAGGCGGCGCTGGCACCGGCGCCGGCACCGTGTCGTGGTGAGCCGTCGTGTCCTGCGCCTGCATCGGCAAGGCTACCATCGTGATCACCGTCACTATTGCACCCAGCATCACAGCGACTCCTCTAACAGTTGAAATCCTGCTCGGTTATTATCCCCGGATGGCCGTTCCCGCAACCTCGCGCATTCTCCGAACTTTTGAAGATCGCGCTGACGCGCTTGCGCATTTCTTCCAGCGCGCCGGCGAGGCGCCGCGTCTCATCGCCTATGACGACGCGGTCGGGTTGCCGTTAGACCAGGCCCTCGCCGCTCTCGAGTGGACCGCCCAAGTAGGAATACTCGCGGCCGAGGATTTGGTTCATGCCGCGCGGCTGGGACCTGATTCCGCCGCGATCGTGGTCGAGCGCCGCGACGGAGACGACCGCGTGTTCGTCTACTTTGGTCCGCGGATGGATGCGCCGCCGGCCGACCCCTACGAAGGTACTTTGCTCTACGACGAGCCGGGAGTCCGCTCTTACATTTTTGCGCAACGCGGCCACGCAATTGCGCACTTCCTGAGAGCTACACACGGTTTGAGTGCCGCGCTGAGTTTGTTGTCACGTCGCGCACCCGAGCTGCGTCACATTCGCCGCTGGACGCAAGCACTGTTTGCCGAGCCGGCAGTGGGACGCTCGACGCAGCTACTGGCTGGCTGGTTCGCGACGAGTGGCGCCGGTTTCTTGTTCATCCCTGTCGATTCGAACGAGCCGTTTGCCTACTGCGAGGTGGCCGTCGAGGGCTGAAGCGGCCAATGTGGGAACGTGCGCGCTGTGGATTCACAACTCCACATTGTGTGGATGAAGTCCGGAACAGATTGAAACAGCAGTTTTTACTCTCCACAATCGATGCACATCGAAGTGAGCTAACCCGAAGAAATATCGGCACTTGCGCGTTTTTGAGAGGTCTCTATATTGATGTCACGCGGCTTGGAGGGAAGGGTTGGGACCTGGCGTCTCAACAACGCCTTCAAGACGGGTCCGAACGGAAATTCCGGGGAGGGCGCCGATGCAACCAAGGGCTCAGGCGCTCGTTGATCCGGGAGTACACTCACCGGGTCGGACAGCTGGGGCCAGTCGCGTTGCCCTAGCCACGTCGAAATGGTGCCTCGACGTGCAGTGCGGAAGGTCGGTCCGCGACCCGATCTGACCCGTAGCACCCACATTGGTGAACTGGGCGACCCGACGGGGTTGCCTAGGGATGGAAGCCGGAGCCTCTGATTGCCCTACCGAGGACGAATCAGTCCACAGGTGGCGTCAGAGAGAAGAACGAAGGGCGCAAGCCCTCGACTCCGGGTAGCCAATGTGTCGGAGCCCCCGGGCGCGCCTATCGAGCCGTCCCGGGGGCTTCGTGTTTCTATGTCGACTGACCCGCCTTCTTTAGCTCCGCGTACCCCATCCCTTTCAACCGCGAAATACGCATGCTCATCGGTGGATGGGTGGCGAATCTGTCCGCGAGCCAGCCTTCGCTATTCGTCAGCCGCCGTCCCAAGGGATCAGCGATGCAGAGGTGGGCTGCGCCACGCTTGATCGCCTGCGTGGGCGCGTCGGCCGCTTCGATCTTCGCGAGCGCGGCAGCGAGCGCCAGCGGATTGCGCGTAAACTGCGCGCTCATCGCGTCCGCCAGGTATTCCCGCCCCCTTCCGACCGCCAGCGCCAGCAGCTGGATCACGAGGGGCGCGAGGATCCAGGACAGCAGCCACAACACGATCAGTGTAGCGAGCAGCGGACCGGCGTTCTTGCTTTTGCGGCTACCGCCGCGCGTCGGCATCCCACCACCCATCATCCGACCCATGCCGTCGCGTGCGAGCAGCACCGCGCCGACCAGAGCGGCGAGCAGCGTCATCAGCCGAATGTCGAGATTTTTTACGTGACCTAACTCGTGGCCGATGACGCCCTGAAGCTCGTCGCGGTTGCAGATCGCCAGGAGCCCGCGCGTTACGGCGATATGCGAATCCCGGAGATCGTGCCCCGTGGCAAATGCGTTGGGATCGTCATCGGGAATGATCCACACGCGCGGCCGTGGCACACCCGCGGCGATGGCCATTTCGTCCACAACATTCGCGAGCTGGCGCTCGGCGTCCGTCTGAGGATCGATCAGCTCGGTAGCGCCGGTCGACCAGAGCACTTTCTCCGGCCCGGTCTTGAACGCGTATCGGACCCCGATGAGCGCCATGGTTGCCATGGCAAGACCGAGCCACGGAAACGGATGGTGGCCCTCGAGTGCCCAGATGTAGTCGCCGCCGAATCCCAGCCAGGCAAAGAACAGCACGAAGCCAATCACCAGCCAGGTCGTGCGCCGGCGATTGGCTTCCTGCTGCTGAAAGAGATTACCGTCGGGTGAGGTCAACCTGCGGTACCGCGCGCTCGGCTTGATCCTCGATTTCCCACAGGTCCGTGTGCTCCGCGTGCGCCAGGCCGGCCACGAGCGTGGTGGGGAATTGCTGCTGTTTCGTGTTGTATTGCGTGGCGGTGTCGTTATAGAGCTGCCGCGAGAAGGCAATACGATTCTCCGTGGACGTCAGCTCTTCCTGTAGCTGCCCGATGTTGCCGGTCGCCTTGAGCTGGGGATAGCGCTCCACCGTGACCAGGAGGCGCGACAGTGCCCCCGACAACGCGTTCTCCGCCTGGCTGATCTGTTTGATCCCTTCCGCGCCCGACGCGTTCACCTTCACGGCCTGGTTGCGCGCCTGAATCACCGCTTCGAGCGTCGACTTCTCGAAATCCATCGCCCCCTTCACGGCGTTGACGAGATTAGGAATCAGGTCGTGGCGGCGTTTGAGCTGCACATCGATCTGCTTGAAGGCGTTCGCGGTCTGGTTCTTCAGCGAGATGAGCCCGTTGTACGCGCTGACCATCCACAGACCAACGAGGACCACGAGTACCAGCAGCACCCACATCGTAGACTCCGGTTGAGAGACGGTACCCTGTATTACGAATTCTGTGGCAGGAGTTTCGCGATAGCCTGGCGCACCGTCTCCGCCAGACCCTGACCGTCCGAACCCAGGCGGGCGAGCGGATGGTCGGCATCGACGTGGAGCTCGACGCCACGCGTCACGGGAATGCGCCGCCAGGTGCTGGTGGTTGTCGTGTCCTTCTCCGCGTCGCGCGTCAGCCAGGCGGTCAGCGCGCGACCCGAGCGGCCGCGCGGCATTCCTTCGGCACCCTTGAGCGGCAGCCGGTCGGGCGTCGGCAATGAGGCGCCCAGAATCTGGGCGCAGCGGCGCTCGAGTACGTCGCCGGTCTGGTCGTGCATGTCCTTGGTGATCGCCGCGAGCGTCGCGCCCTCCATCTGGCGGAGCTTGATGGCGAGCAGCTGGAGGAAGTGCCGATAGGAATACGTCGCCGCCGTCCCGCGGCCCTCGGGCGGGCTCACGAGACCGCGCGTCACGTAAAACCGAATCGTCCGCTCACTCGGTGCGGCGCGGGCGGCGGCGTTGATCGGCGTCACGGCAGATGCGTCGAGCACGGCCCCCACCACCACGGAGAGATCCCGCAGGTTCCAGGGCGCGAGATTGCGATATTCTCGTAACACGTGCAGCGGGTCGGCGTGCACGACCGTCGTCATGCGTCCATCGCTCCCGATTGACGATCCTGCTGCAGCGCGGCGGCGATCCAGTCTACGACCTCCGTCAGATTGAATGGCTTCCGAAGCACGGCGCAGCGGTGGTGCTCGAGCCAGCTGCGCACCTCCTGGGCCTCCGAATCGCCCGTCATGATCGCGATATGCCCCTCGAGCGCCGGCCAGCGATGAATGATCGCGAGATACAACGCGAGCCCGGACATCGTCGGCAAATGGATGTCGAGCAGCAGCGCGTCGGCTTGCTCCGTGGCCAGCAGCTCATACGCCGATTCAGCGGTGCCGGCGCTGAGCACGCGATAACCGTGGCGCTCGAGATAGCGTTGGAGTACGCGGCGCAGCCCTGCCTCATCGTCGACGATCAGGACCGTGGCTGGCTTGCGGGGCGGCGCCGTCATCATGATGCGGCAGCCGTGTGGGCCGAGGCGGGCGTCAGGAATCGCTCGATGATCCGCGCCGTGGCCTGTTCGGCGGTGAGCGACAAACGCATCTCCCCGGCCGTGAGGCCGAGGTATGCGCGGGCGTGCTGCTGCAACGTCTTGGCCTGGGCGTATCCGAGCCGTTTTGCGACGTCCTCGATGGTAAAGCCCGGATCCTTGAGCAGGCGATGCGCGTAGAGCACGCGCGCGGCCGCGAGGATGTGGCGTGGGCTGGGCAGTCCGGCCCGCGCAAACCAACGTACGCAGGTGCCGCGGTCGACGCGCGCGCGCGCGGCGATCTGCTGAATCGTCTGGACGGCGCCGGCGCTGCGAATCGCGTCCTCCAACAGCCAACGCAGCTCTCGTGACAGCGGTGCCAGCGCGGGGGCCAGCTGCTCGACCAGGAGGTAAGACGCGGCGTGCATCGCCTCTTCCTCTATCAACGAGCGCAGGCGGTCTGGATGATCGTCCACGCCACGGAGCACGACCTGGCGGATGCCGCAGGGACCGAGTGAGAGGAGAACCGGCGCCAGTTGGGGTGTCATGAGAGTGTAGAGAATCAACCGCAGCGACGGGAAGAGAACGTGCAGGCGCTCGATTTCTTCCCCGCTCGCGGGCCCACTCAACGTGGGGTCGACGACCGCGATCTCCACGGGCCGCCCGCGGATGGTCTCGAGCGCGTCATCCCAGGTCGCTGCGTGCGCGACCGTGAAGCGTGGCGCGACGGCGCCGCGCAACCGCTGGAACTGAAGCTCTGAGACCGCCGCGAGTACCAGCATTTCCCTACCTAACCTCCGAAGAAATTCCCCGATGCCGCAAAAACGCCCTACGATGCCGCAAAAACGCCCTAACGAAACCAGCGGTTACGCCCAACTTGGCGGGAACGTGCGAGTCACCATTCAACTTGTGGAGGTCATATGTCGCGCCGGATCCGCCTTCTCGTTGCGTTGTTCCTCGTCTCGTTTGCGTTGACCGCTGGGGCGTGCGCCGACGCATCGGGCCCGACCAACAATGCTTGCCCTGACCAAAACAATCCGAACACCTGTCTTTAGACTGACGCGCTGAGCGCTGTCAGAGAGGCGGACACCTCTCTGACCGCGTCGTTTCGCAAATCGAGCTCCGCGAGGGACGCCGACGCGTCGTCTGGCGCGTCGCACTCGCGGAGCCCATCGCGAATCCGTCCGATTCTGAATACAAGCTCGTGTAGGTCGTGTGCGCTGGCGATTTCCAGTGCGCGCGTCAGGTTCGTCTCCGCCTTGACGAAACTGCCGAACCGGGCCAGGCCAATACCCACCTTCAGGTAATAGTCGGCGCGAATGTTGGGCGCCATGATGTCGAGGTTTTTCAGACAATCTTCACGGACTCGCTCGAAAGCGAGACGATCGCGTCGATACGACGCACACTGCATCAGTTCGATCAACGAGTTGGTGTGGTTATCGCCCACCCGGTCACGACGAACTACTTCGGTGAGCGCGCGCTCAGCCGCGTGAACGTCGCCAATCGAGAGCAAGGCGATGCCTAGGTCGTTCAAAACTCGCACCTGCTCATTGTCGTCTTCGTACAACCCGTACGCTTTCCACAAATGAGGTACACCAGCGTGAGCGAGGCCTCTGCGCTGTAGCAAGTTCCCTAAGCCGTGATGTGCTTGAGCCTCAACGACACGGTCGCCACCCGCGTTTGCGTCGGCGAGAACAACGCGCCATTGCTGCTCGGCTTGAGGGATGTTGCCGCGGAAGTACAGAACGTTGCAGTGTCCAATTGCGCTCAAGAGAACCGAGTGCCGATCGCCGATTCGTTCCGCGAGTCGAGCGGCTTCGGCATATGCGTGGTCCGCGCCGTCGAAGTTTGTTTGCTTTCGACGCACGCGACCAAGGCGCATCCAAGCAGAGATGGCATCGGATGACTGCAAACGCCCCGCGGCGACGTCAAGCATGGTTTGCAGAGCATCTTCCGCTTCCTCGAAGTGCGACTCCTGCTCCAGGTACATCGCGTACGCAAAGAGCGCCGGAGCAATGAGTGTGATTTCGCCGCTCGCGTGCGCCTCGCCGGCCGCCCGCACAATGCAGCTCAAATGCGATGCCTCGGTCCCTTCGCCCGCGAGCTCGGCGCAGTAACGCTCGGTCGCCGCCCATTGGTAGCGGAACACGTCGGGAGCGGGGATTTCACGATCGGGAGCGAGCAAATCCACAAAACGGAGCGCGAGAAACGCTCCCTGCCCCAGACGAACCTCTGGGGATGTGGCCGGCTCATCGGCCACGCGTTGGAGGAAAACGGCATGCGGTAATCCGGCGCCGCGAGACCGGAGTTCAGTGCTCACGGGCGATGCTCATCGCAGCAGCCGTGCCGAACGGCAAGACCATCACGGGCACCAACATAGCTTCCCTGGTTCGCATGCGTTAGACCGCAAATGGCGCGTTTTATGGCTTTTCGCCGGGTTTTTAGGGTTGCGGGAAGGGTTTCGCTGACAGGTATAAATCACATATGGCCAAAGGGTTCACGCTGCTGGAATTGCTCGTGGTTGTGGTGATCGCCGGCGTACTCTTGGGCTTCTGGTTGCCGCGGGCAGCTCGGCTTCAGGACTGGCTCGAGACCGAGCGAGCAGCGCGCGACGTCACGACGGCACTCGCGGTTGGCAGGAACGGCGCAGTTATGCAATCCACACGCGCTCGCGTCGTAATCGCACCCGATACTTTGCGAATCGACCGGCTTGGGCTGACCGGGTGGATGCCTTGGTGGCGCCTGCCGGGACCCGCAAGTCACGGCGTAATTCTCGAGGTCTCAAACCCAATTGTCACATTCGGTCCAACCGGCATGGGGTGGGGCGTTTCGAATACCCGGATCGTGTTGCGCCGAGGGTCTCAAGCCGAAACAGTCACGACCTCGCGGGTGGGACGAGTCAAACGTTGGTAGGATGCAACCGTTCAGCATGTCGACGCATCTAATCGTATGAAACCAGGACACACCGTAGGACGTTAGGCAAAGGGTCGCGGCTGAAGTGTGACGGCCACTTCACCCGACCGCCAACCCCGGGGAGCTTTTCGCCCCGGGGTTTGGTCTTTCTAGAGTCCTGGACCGCCGTCTTCGTCGAGGAAGACCAGCGTTCCCCGCCGTCCCACGATCCTCGCCAACGCGTCATAGACTTTGGGATCGAGCACCGTTCCGGAAAGATCGCCCATCCGCTCGACCGCTTCCTCCGGTGTCATCTGGCCCTGGTAAGGCCGCGCGGTTGTGAGCGCGTCGTAAACTTCCGCCGCGGCGATGATACGACCGCCCTGCGGGATCTCCTCGCCGCGGAGGCCATCGGGATATCCAGTGCCGTCGAAACGTTCGTGGTGGCTCCGCACCATCTGGACGATGTCGCCGAGGTGCACGAGCGGCGCGAGGATCTGGGCACCGATGATGACATGCTGCTTCACGTGCTCGAATTCCTCGGCGGTGAGCGGCCCTTCCTTACTAACGACCGCGTCCCGCGTGCCGATCTTGCCGAGGTCGTGGAGCCGGCCCGCCATGCGGACGTGCTCGACTTCTTCATCGGAGAGCCCGAGCTCTGTCGCGACGTTTGCCGAGAGATCTGCCACGCGGGCGGAGTGGCCGCGCAGATAGGGATCCTTTGCCTCGAGCGCGTTGACGAGGGCTTCGAGCGTCGCGGTAGAAATGCGCTCCATGCGGTGCTGCTGTCGATGCAGCTCGGCTGTGCGCGTCGTGACCTCTTCCTTGAGCCACTGATTGAGGTGGCGATTCTCGAGTAGCGTCTCGCGCCGCTTGAGCGCCCGCTGCACCGCTCGCCCAAGGTCCGCGAGTTCGATCGGTTTCGTGAGATAATCCATCGCGCCGCGTTGCATGCAGAGCGCGGCGCTGGTTGCGTCGTTGACCGCGGTGAGCATCAGAATCGCGAGCTCGGGCTCGATTTCCAGCGCCTGCGGCACGAGGTCCACGCCGCTCGTCCCCGGCATCCGGATGTCGGAGAGCATGAGCGCGACCTTGTGGCGTCGGAGCTGCTGCAGCGCCTCGTCGGCCGAGCCGGCTCCGTAAACCTCGAACTGCTGCTGCTTCAGGAACTTCAGCAGCGCGGTACGGATCGGCTCTTCGTCATCGACCACCAGCACCGTTAGAGTGCTCGGGGGAGCGGTCAACCGATCTCCTTGAGATTGCACCGCCAAACTAGGAATCGGCTGAGATGAACGCCAGAGCGATGGGGGTTGGGATGATGCCAGCGGTATGCGCGCGCGCCAGCAGTTCGGTGACGGCGCGCCGACCCGTCGCGCCATAGTCGACCGTGTAGGCGTTAACGTACATGCCCACGAACCGATCGGTGCGGTCCTCGTCGAGCCCCCGGCTGAACCGTTGCGCGTGGCGGAGCGCTTCGGCGCGATGCGCGAGCCCGTATTCGATGCTCGCCTTCAGGTCGCGGGCAATCGCGTGCATCAACTCATCGCCCAAATCGCGGCGCACTACGTTGCCGCCGAGGGGGAGTGGCAAACCGGTCTCCTCGTACCACCACTCGCCCATATCTGCCCACAGATGCAGGCCCCGATCAGCGAAGGTGAGCTGGCCCTCGTGAATCAGGAGTCCCGCGTCAGCCTTTCCGGCGCCGACATAGTCTTCGATCTGATCGAACGGAACAACGACATGGCGAGCCTCGGGCTGATAGAGCCGTAGGGCCAGAAACGCGGTCGTCAGCTCTCCTGGGACCGCCACGAGCCGGCCGGCGAGCTCCTGGCGTGCATCACGCGGCGCCGGTTCGCGAGCGACAATACGCGGGCCGTAGCGATCGCCGATGCTCGCTCCGTGTGCGAGCAGGGCGTAGCGGTCGGCGAGATACGCAAAGGCGTGCAGCGAAACGGCGGTGACCTCGAGCTCGGCGGCGAGCGCGCGCCGATTCAGGCTTTCAATGTCTGCCAACTCGTGGACGTAGCGGCGGCTTCCTGTGTCGATTCTCCGCTCCGCCATTGCCCAAAACATGAACGCATCATCCGCGTCCGGGCTGTGTGCGACGTGGATCGTGCGTGTGGCCGTGGCGATCACGACGTCGGTTTCCGATTCTGCTGCTGTCGCTGCGCCTCGTTGTGGAAGCTGGTCAGCGGATTCTTGTGCTCATCGTATTCCGGACGCTTGAGCGCCAGCTCGGCCGACTCGTGACTCAGGAAGTCGGCGTACGCCTTCTGTTCCTGGCTCTTGTTGCCGAGCTCCTGATAGGCGTGCGCGCGCAGGATATAGATGAAGAGGTGTGCCGGTACCGATTGGTGGATCGTGTCCGCCTCGGCGAGGGCGCCATTGGGATCTCCCCCAGCGAGCTCCAGCATGCCGACATGATAGCGCGCGTCGGCATCGAGACTCGGGAGCTGGGAGTACGCGCTGAGCGCCATCGGAACGAAAAACTGCGCGCTGTCCATTTTGCCGGCCTCGACCAGCACCATGACGCGATTGAACAGACGAGTGGCGCGTTCTTCGGGCGACATCTGCGAGATATCGGGAGGCCGGCCGCCGCCTCCGGCGCTCGGCGCAAACGGAGCTGACGCAACGGGTTCGTCAGCGCGTGCAGGGCCCCCTGTCGATCGCATGGCGAGCACCGTGACGAGCGCGCCGAGCGCCGCTCCAGCGAGGGCCCAGGGAATGCCGGCACGCCACCCGGAGGGAGCGGCCGTGGCAATGGCCGCTCCGCACTTGTGACAGAACCGGGCGGTCGAGGAGAGTTGGGCGCCGCATGCATGGCAGGTCATAGGAAGGAGAATGTAACCTTGGCCTGGGCGGGCTGGCGGGCCTCCGGAAAGCCGGTAGTGTAGGGCGCATGGCGACCACCGAGTACGGCAAGCACATGGGGGAGCTCAAGCGGGGGGAGCAGCGCTGGGACGTCTATCTCGAAGGCCAACCCGATACGTCCATGGGGGCGGTGCGAGGCCGGATTCACTTTGTCAGCGGCCAAATGCATAAGGTGACAGGCTGGATCTTCCTGGAGTGGCAAGAGAGGGATATTCACGAGCGGTTTGGCGAATTTTCCGCGGTTGAGCTGTTACACTTTGTGGAGTCGCTGTAGCGCAATTGCTGCACATTTGGGCGAACAGTTTGCACATTTCAACATCACAAATCGTAGAATCCCGGCTTTTTTTTGCAATTCATGCACAGATTTCTTGACACCCTGCAGTACCCCCTCTACCTTCCAGTATGGCCCGCCGCTTGCAAAGCCTGTTACCGACTCGGGAAGGAGACCCCTCGCAATGACAGCAACGTTGGAACCAACCGCCACCACGGGCGGGAAAGCGTCTACCGGCACCTCGCCGGCAGACGTCATCCGCCGTGCCAAGGAGGCGGGGGTGCAGGTCGTGGACGTACGGTTCACCGATTTGCCCGGCACCTGGCAGCATTTCTCGATTCCGCTGAAAGAGCTCGAGGAAGAGACGTTCACCGACGGTCTGGGATTCGACGGCTCGTCGATTCGCGGTTTCCAGGCGATCAACGAGAGCGACATGCTGCTCATCCCGGATCCCGCCAGCGCGTTCGTCGATCCTTGTCTCGAGGTGCCGACGCTTTCGCTCACCTGCGATATCGTCGATCCGATCTCACGTGAGCCGTACTCGCGCGACCCTCGGTACGTGGCGCGTAAGGCTGAAGCGTTCTTGAAGAAGAGCGGCGTTGCCACGACCGCGTACTTCGGGCCTGAGGCGGAGTTCTACATCTTCAACTCTGTGCGCTTCGATCAGAACGCGCACGAGGGCTACTACCACATCGATTCCGAAGAGGGCATCTGGAACAGCGGCACGAACGGCACGGCCAATCTCGGCCACCGTCCGCGCCATAAGGAAGGCTACTTCCCCGTTCCTCCCACGGACCGGCTGCAGGATTTGCGCTCCAAGATCATGCTGGCGATGATCGCGGCGGGCATCGAGGTCGAAGTCCACCACCACGAAGTCGGAACGGCTGGCCAGACGGAAATCGACATGCGTTACAGCACGCTGACGCGCATGGCCGATCAGGTGATGATGTACAAATACATCGTCAAGAACGTGTGCGCCAAGAACGGCTACACCGCCACGTTCATGCCGAAGCCGATGTTCGGTGACAACGGCTCGGGCATGCACGTGCACATGAGCCTGTGGAACGGGGCAAACAACCTGTTCTACGACAAGAACGGCTACGCGCTCATCTCCGACAGCGCGCGCTGGTACATCGGCGGGCTGATCAAGCACGCCGCCGCAGTGCTGGCCTTTGCCGCGCCGACCACGAACAGCTATCGCCGGCTGGTCCCGGGCTACGAGGCGCCGATCAACCTGATCTACTCGCAGCGTAACCGCTCGGCGATCTGCCGGATTCCGATGTACTCGACGTCGCCGAAGGCCAAGCGGCTCGAGTTCCGGGCGCCGGATCCTTCGTCCAACCCGTACCTCACGTTCGCGGCGCTGCTGATGGCCGGTCTCGACGGCATCAAGAACAAGATCGAGCCGCCCAAGCCGATGGACGTGGATCTGTACGAGCTGGAGCCGGAGGAGCGGAAGCACGTGAAGAACACGCCGGGAAGCTTGCAGGAATCGTTGGCGGCGCTGCAAGCCGACCATGCGTTCCTGCTCGAGGGCGGCGTCTTTACGCAGGACTTGATCGACACCTGGCTGACGATGAAGAAGGTAAAGGACGTCGACGCGGTGGCCCTGCGGCCGCACCCGTATGAATTCTTCCTGTACTACGACGCCTGACAACTAGGGCGGTAACAGGCGGCATCGGGCGGCAATGGTAACCCCGTTGCCGCCTTTTGCCGCCCGTTGCCGCCATTACTGCTATGCCAACGAAACGCGAAATCCTCGACGTAACCAAGAAGCAAGAAGTATCCAGCCTCAGGCTCCAGTTCACCGACATCCTCGGCGTCAACAAGAACGTCGAGGTGCCCGAGAGCCAGTTCGAAAAGGCGCTCGAGGGCGACATCATGTTCGACGGCTCCTCGATCGAGGGCTTCGTCAGGATCGAGGAATCGGACATGGTGCTCCGGCCCGACCTCGAAACGTTTCGCGTGCTGCCGAACGGCGACAAGGCCGGCAAGGTCGCGCGCGTCATCTGCGACATCTACAATCCCGACGGCTCCGCGTTCGCGGGTTGCACGCGGCAGGCGCTGCAGCGACAAATCGCCAAAGCCAAATCGTTAGGGTATGAAATGATGGCGGGTGTCGAGGCCGAGTTCTTCATTTTTCAGCTGGATGCCGAAGGCGAGCCGACGACGATCACGCACGATCACGGCGGCTATTTCGATCAGACGCCGGTGGATCGCGCCGAAGAGATTCGCCGACTGATCGTGAAAGAGCTGGTGGCAATGGGCTTCGAGGTGGAAGCCGGCCATCACGAGGTCGCGCCCGGGCAGCACGAAATCGATTTCCGTTACGCGGAGGCGCTCGAGACGGCCGACAATCTGGCCACCTTCCGGTTTGTCGTGCGCAACGTCGCCTACCGGCACGGGTTTCTGGCGACGTTCATGCCCAAGCCCATATTCGGACAGAACGGCTCGGGGATGCACACGCACCAATCGCTGTTTCGCAAGGGGAGCAACGCCTTCCACGATCCCAAGGCGCCGTGGGAGTTGTCGGATGTCGCGCTGTCGTACATCGCCGGGCTGCTGACGCACGCCCGGGGCTTCTGTGCCGTGACGAATCCGCTGGTCAACAGTTACAAACGCCTCGTGCCGGGGTATGAGGCGCCGGTTAACGTGGCCTGGTCCATGCGCAACCGTTCCCCGCTGGTTCGCATTCCAGACCGGCGGGGGACGGGCACGCGGTGCGAGCTGCGGATGCCGGACCCGTCCGCCAACCCCTATCTCGCGCTGGCCGTGCAGCTTGCGGCGGGAATCGACGGTGTCCACAAGAAGCTCACGCCGCCTGACCCCGTGAATAAGAACATCTTCGAGATGAGCTTTCGCGAGCGCCGCAAATACCGGATCGACGAGTTGCCGCGCGATTTGCACGAGGCGCTGGACACGCTCGAGAAGGACGACGTGATTCGCGACGCGCTCGGCGCGCACATTTACGAACGGTTCGTGGAAGCCAAGCGCGAGGAGTGGCAGGAGTACATCGGAAAGGTCAGTGAGTGGGAGCTCGAGAGGTATTTGAGTGTGTACTGACGCTGGCCCTGGGGATTCTTGCCACTGGCTGCGACATCTTGCCGCAGCCGGGCGACACAGATGGCGTGCAGCACTCGGGACGCTGGGAGCAGCATGGCCGACTCGTCGTTGACACCGATCCCGTCTATACGCTGGTGCGCCTCCGCGTCGATACCACGGTCGCCGAGCGCCACGACGTCGTGGTCGCCAGTTTCGACTTCGATCCGAGCGACGCGCTGGGAGACGAGTATTCGCTGACTGTCGCGCTCGATCTCGGCGACGCGCGTCGCCTGTCGGCCAATCATCGGTATTCGCTCGGCGACTCCATTCCGGCATACGCAACCGTGACGTGCCTCTGTCGCCCCTTGCGTCCTGATTCCGTACGCGGGACGTACGTCATGCAGACGAGAGGGTCGCGCCAGATCGCGGGTCGCATCGACGCGACGCTCTATTTCACCGAGTGGAACGGCCCGCGCCACGCCCGTTATCGCCTGCGGCAGCGGATCCATGGAGTTCGGCCGTAAATGTTGCTCGGACTCCTGCTGCTGTTGCAGAGCGGCAACGTGGATTCGACCGCCAAGCCGCCGGTGATCGACACCATCATCATCGACAATCGCAACATCTTCGACGGCGATGATGCGTCACCCGATTGGGTGGCAAACCTGGCCAATCGGCTCCACATGCGAACGCGGCAATCGGTCATCCGGCGTCGCCTGCTGCTCAATCGCGGGGACCGGTTCGACCTCGCACGCATGGAAGAGAGCGAGCGCGCGCTGCGCAATCTCGGCGTGTTTCGATCGGTGCGCATCGACACCATGCGCCAGGCAGACGACCGGCTCGCCTTGCGCGCGGTGACCGCCGATGGCTGGAGCACGCAACCGCAGGCGAGCTTCACGAGCGCGGGCGGTGACAATACCTGGGCCGTCGGCCTGACGGAGCGCAATTTCTTAGGGACGGCAACCGAGGTGTCGTTGGTGTATGGGCACGATCCCGATCGCACGCATCTCGACTTCGAATTCATCAATCCGCATTTCTTCAGCCGCCGTACCCTCGTCACGGTGCGCTACCACGATCTCTCCGACGGCCACCTCAGCGAGTGGCGCTTTGGCTTGCCGTTTCACGAGACCGCCGCGCCGCATGCGGTCGAGACGTACGGCAATGTCGCGCAGGAGCGGGTGCTGCGATTTCGCAACGGCGTGCTGATCGACAGCACCCACCACGAACTGCTTCGGGTCGGCCTGACGGGAGGCTTTGCGGTGGCGGCGACGAGTCATCACTACACGCGGATCTGGGGTGGTTGGGAATGGCGCCGCGAGGACTATGCCCCGATGGATGCCGCGACAATTCCGTATTCGGCGTTTACGACGGTGCGCGCCGGCTTCGAGGTCGGGTCGGTGCGGTTCCGCGTGCTGGAGCACTTCAATACCTATGCGCGCCGCGAGGACGTCGACCTGTCTCCGATGCTGCGAGCCGGCGTCGTGCTCGAAAACGGCGTGGGCTACGAGGTCAGCGCGCAAACGTCGACCGTGTGGAACCGCGGATTCGCGGTGCTGCGCATCGCGGCGAACGGGTTGGATACCACGCGAACGCAGGCGCAGGTGACCGTTGTGAGCCAAAACGTGGGACGCCACACTTTGATTGCGCACGCGGAAGGAGGCGTGGTCACGAATCCCAAGCCCGGCGCCGAGTTCGACCCGTGGATCTACCAGCGCGGCCCGCGTCTCTTCGGCATTCACGATTTCACGGGGACGCGCATGACGCTGTTCGTTCTGGAAGATCGCATTCTGGTGGCCGATAATATTCTTGGCCTCGCGGCGCTCGGTCTGGCGCCGTTTGTGGATTACGGCGGTGCGTGGTATGGCGACCAAGCGCCCCGCCAGGGCGGCAACACCGGTGTGTCGCTTAGATTCGGCCCGACACGTGCCGTCCGGGGCGACGTGGCCGAGCTGGCGTTTGGGTACCGATTTGGAGAGGGCGTAAACGGGAACCGCTGGGCGCTCACGCTGCGCAAAGCACTCTCGTTCTAGGAGGCAGAATGCAGCGCGTCGACTGGATCGGGTGGCTCGCGACCGCGGTCTTTCTCGTGTCGTATTTCACCAAGGGGCCCAGGGGGCTGCGCCGCGTGCAGGGGGTCGCGGCGAGTTTGTGGGCGCTCTATGGAGTGTTGATACACTCGCTCCCTGTCATCGTCGCGAACATTCTGGTTGTGAGCGTCGCCGTGATCACCTCGTTCAGGAAGCCTTTGGTTTCTCCTCCATGAGCGCCATCGGGTTGTTGTCGGGGTCGTGAAAGAACGCCATCCATAGCTCGTAGTTTGGTGCGTCGTGCACCCGGTGCGGCGTGCCTTCGAACCGCACCCCTCTGCTCACCAGCGTGCGATGCACGCTTTCGATGTCCTTCACGCGCAAATACAGCACTGAGCCGGGGTGATCCTGCTCCGCATTCTCCGGTGGCGACAGCATCAGGCGCACCGGTCCGATCTGGAAAAACGCGAGTGAGGGCGGGGCCTGGAACAACAGCGGGATGCCGAGGGTGTCGCGGTGGAATTTCACCGCGCGGTCGATGTCGTGTACGACGTTGGTGATCTGCGCGAGCTCCATTGCTCCTCC
>DATBFV010000039.1:0-9105 GCA_036558345.1 Gemmatimonadales bacterium
GACCAGGCACATGCCCTGGAGATGCGCGTCGCCGGCGCGCTCCGCAATCTCGAAGCTCTTGCTGAAGTAGCTGTCCGCCCAGTCGTACTGTCGAAGGTCGGTATGGGCGATGCCGAGGTTCACGTACGCCGTCGCGCAGCCATGCTCATCGTTCGTCGCGCGGTACGCTTCCACGGCGCGCTCGTAATGCTCTACGGCTTCGATGATCTGTCCGCGGATATTCGCGATGATGCCGAGATTCAGTTCCACCCGCGCCAGCATTTCGCGCGAGTGGCCGCCCAGCTCGCGCGCCTGGACGAAATGCATGCGCGCCTCTTCCATGCCGCCGGTGCGGAGTGCGAGCCCGCCCATCGTGTTCAGCGCCTCGGCCGCCAGGATGTCGTTGCCGATGTTGCACGCGACCTTGTAGCTGCGGTTACAGAAATCGCGCGCCCGCGCCGATTCGTTGCGGTGGTGCAGGACGACCGCGAGCCGGCGCAACGCTTCAGCGAGGACCACCTTGTCGCCAGTGAGCTCCGCGCTCGAGATCGCGGCTTCGTACAAATGGACGGCTTCGGGGATGCAGGCCGCGCGCTCCTTGGCGCGCGCTTCGTGCAGCAACTCGACAGGAGAACCCACTTTGAAGAGCGGACCAACAGAACCGCTGCGCCTAGTCGCAGTGGCCTGCTGCATCCACTCTTCAGAGTGGGAATTACTCACCAGGCCACCACGTAATCCGAGAAGTGCCGGACCTGTCCCGTGACGCGCTTCGCGAAGATGTTGTCGAGGGACAGGATGTAATACAGGATGTCGAGGTTGTCCGAGACGTACGCGATCCGCTTGGGCAGCAGCTTGCCGAGCAGGTTGCAGTTCGCGTAGCTCATCGTGAGCGAGGCGGGGCTGTCGAACTGGAGTCCCTCGGGCGCGAACTCCACGGCATTGATGCCGCGCCCCCTGGGCGCGGTCATCGTGATCGTGACCGGCTCGCTCAGTGCACCCGCCGGAATCGTCAGCGTATGCGGGCCGGCGCTGATCGAGCCGCCGTCCGGGCCGATCGTCGCGGTCGACTGGGCGAACGGTAGATCCGAGCATTTCAGGAGCCCAGTCGCACTGCCCAATGAACCAACGAGACTTGCTTGCGGAGCTTGCGGGGCCGCGGTGGGCGTATGGTCCGCGCAGGCGGCGAGCGACACGCACAGCGCGACCACAATCAGACGAGTGGCCTTCATTAAGTCTCTTTCCTTACCTACAGCGTACATTTTAAGGAACTGCCGAGGGGTACAAAATGGGACTTTCGGCCCTCATGGCACCGTGAGAACCATCACATCGGGCATTCTGGAACCAAATTGGTTCCACCAATCCCCCTTTGCGCCACCGCCCCTCACGCTCCATAGTTTGCGCCCATGCCTGATACGCTCTCGTCCGAGGGCACCCTTCCCAAGCTCCAACGCGCCTTGGGCGCGAAGTACGAGGTCCGCCGGGTGGTCGGCTCCGGCGGGTTCGCAGAGGTCTACGAGGTGTGGGATAAGGACTTAGAGCGCCGGCTCGCCGTGAAGGTGCTGCGGCCTGATGTCGCCTGGACGGCTGGGACGGTCGAGCGCTTCCAGCGCGAGACCCGCGCAGCCGCCAAGCTCGAGCACCCGAACATCCTGCCGATCCATTTCGTGGGCGAGGGCGAAGGGCTCGCCTATTACGCCATGCCGTTCGTGGACGGCCTGTCGCTGGGCGAGCTGCTCAAGCGCTCCGGCGCGCTCCCGCCTGAGCGGGCACTCGCCATCGTCATCCCGATCCTCGATGCGCTCGATCATGCGCACAAGGCGGGGCTGCTGCATCGCGACATCAAGCCGGACAACATCATGCTCGACGTCGCGCGCGGGCGGCCGCTCCTGGTGGATTTCGGCATCGCGCGCCGGTTCAACAGCGCGGCTGGGGCGGGGGCGGGGGCGGGACTCACGCAAACCGGACTCGTGATCGGGACGCCTCACTACATGAGCCCGGAACAGGCCCTCGGCGATCCCAATCTCGGCCCGGCGTCCGACTTGTACTCGTTCGGGTGCGTGCTGTTTCAGATGGTGACCGGCGCGCCCCCGTTCGACGGTGAGTCGTCGCAACAGGTCGTCGGCAAGCACATCGCCGATCCTCCTCCTGCCGCATCTGCCGTGAATCCCAAGGTCCCACAAGCGCTGTCGGACGTCATCATGCGGCTGCTGGCGAAGCAGCCTCGCGATCGCTTTGGCTCCGCGGGTGAGGTGATCGCGGCTCTCGAGAGCGATAAACAGCCGAGCACTATGCGGTCGCGAGCATCGGCGGCGCAGGCGGCCACTGAGCTGTTGGTGAGTGGAGCGCGCACCCAACCGACCGCACGTCGGCAGGTTGGCGCGTCGGCCCGAAGGCCCCAGGTGGGATGGATCGTCCTGGCCACTGCCGTTGTGCTTGTGCTTGCCGTGGGTGCGGTGGTCCTTCGCCCACCGAAACTCGTATTCGAAAACCGCCTCGCCGACATCGTGGCCGTGCAGGTCGGCGGCGAGGAGCGCCGCATCCTGCCTGGGGGCTCCTTTGACCTCAAGCTCCCGCGCCGACGGCAACTCGCCCTTTCGTGGCAGTTGATCTCGCGGCTTGGGGTGTCTCTCGGGGACACAATCACGATCGCACGTCCCCGGGGTACGGTTCGGCTGGCGGCAACCGCTCGACCGACCCATGGGGCCTATTTCGCCCCGGTGATCACGAACGAGACCGGGCGCCCCTTAACGATCACGGTCAACGCGGGTCTCACAGGATCGATGCGCTGTGGCTGTACCATTCCGCCCGGCGCCGTACGGATGGCTATCGGCTACTACCCGCTGTTCGAGAACTCCACCGTAAGGGCCGAGGACAACGCTGCTCATTCTGCAACGTTCAAGGATCTCGGGCCGCAGGTGGAGGTAGTGCACGGAATTGTCGGCCTCCTGTTTCGGGCGGAAGACTTGAAGTAGCATTAGGAAGGGGAGACAACGAGTTTGAAGGAGCTGCTATGATACTCGCCCTGGCAATTGCACTCGCCGTTCAGAATCCCGTCACAGTCCAGCTCAATCACGAGCAATACGAGGCCGGCGACCGCGCGCGTGTGTACGTGCAGGCGGCGGAGGACGGGTATCTCGTCATTCTGCACGCCGATCCGGCCGGGCGCGTGCGGGTGATTTTCCCGCTGGATCCCAGCGATGACAACTTCGTCCGTGGCGATCGGAAGTTCGAGGTTCGGGGCCGCAACGACCGCGACCCTATTCAGATAGAAGGGGAAGATGGTACCGGCACCGTGCTGGCAGCCGTCTCACCCGATGCCTTCAGGTTCGACGAGTTTTCGCGCAACGATCACTGGGATTTCCGCGCGCTTGGTGGACCGTCGTCGACAGTCAAGGACGATCCACTGGCGAAACTGCTCGACATCGTGCAACGCATGGCGGGTGATTCCACCGGGCGGTTCGACTACGATCAGGTGACATACCTGGTGCAGACGACCCGGTACGCCGCGAACTACGGCGGTGGGTGGGGCCACTCGCATTTCATGATCGGATTCTCGTTCGGCTATCCCTACTACTATCCGTTCTACGCCGCTCCGTTCGGGTTCTACGGTGGCTGGGGCTACCCGTACGGTTATCGCTACGGTGGCGTGTACTCCCGTCCCGTCGTGTTTGGTTCGTTCGGCGCGAGTAAGACGTTCGTGAAGCCGGCGCGACCGCTGGTGACTCCAATTGAAGTGCGTCCGCGCACCATCATCAGCCCATCGACTTCGTCACGGAATCGGATCGAGCCGCGGACCACACGGGCCAATTCGCGGTCCATACCCACCATGCTGCGTGGGTTGTTTGGGGGTGGGCGTGGAGGTGGACGAGGGAGCGCGCCCAGCAGCCGGGCGAGTATTTCGCGCGGCTTTAGCCGCGGCGGATGGTCGATGCCGCGCATGGCGGGGGGCGGGGGCGGGTTCTCACGGGGAATCGGCGGGCGACGACACTAACAGGTCGCTGACACAGCCCTTCTTGTGCACGCTGAAATAGGCGGGCAGGCTCAAGGCATCCTGACCGGGAGTCGACATGCCGAGCCTGCATCGCCCACTGTTGGCCGTCGCCACTGCCGCACTGCTGTCTTCCTGCGGAGCAGCCCCGTCTCCCACTAGCCGCGATCTCAGCGCGCTCGACGGCGTCACCAGCGCCATTCTGAGCACACCGCTGACTGCATCGGCCGACGCCCGCAATCACTATTTGCAGGGGCAACGCGAGCTCGATCTGGTCCGTCCGTTCGACGCGCTCGAGCACTTCAGGGCCGCGGTGGCCGCGGATTCGACCTTCGCGCTCGGCTACCTCGCGCTCGCCAATACCGGCAACTCGTTCGCCGATTTCAAGACGAACCTGGTACGGGCTGAGCAGCTCGCGACGCATGCATCGGAGGCCGAGCAGTTACAGATCCAGATTGCGCGCAGAGGGTTTGAGAATGACGTGAGCGGGCAGCTCGCAGCGGCGCAGCAGCTCGTCGACAAGAACCCGCTCGACGCGCGCAGCTACGAACAGCTCGCCGGAATTCAATCGGCGCTGAACCGAAATACCGACGCTCGTGCGTCGCTGGAAAAGGCACTGCAGCTCGCGCCGCGCTTTCTCCTGGCGCACACCGATCTCGGCAATTCGTATCTGTTGGCTGAACCGAAGGATTTCCAGAAAGCGCTCCAGCATTTCCAGGCCGCCGAGCAGCTCGCGCCGAACGAGCCGGCGATGCACGACTTTCTGGGGGATGCGCACCGCGCGCTCAACGATCTGCCGGCCGCTCGCGCCGAGTATGCGCGCGGTCACCAGTTGAACCCCAAAGACGCCGGCATGCTGCAGCAGCGCGGCCACGTCAACTCGTTCGCAGGTGACTACGCCGCGGCGCGGGCGGACTACGATTCGGCGATGGCCATCGGGCGCGGCAACGAGAAGGGATTCTTTGCGCCGTTCCGCGCGTATGTAAGCGCGTATGCGGGCGATCCCGCGTCCGCCATCACGGAGCTCAACAAGCTCGTCGCCGATGCCGACGGGATGGGCATTCCCGAGCCGCGCGGCATCAAGATCAACGCGCTCACGAACGTGGCGTTGATCGCGATCCATACCAAGGATTTCTACGCCGCTGATGCCGCGCTCAAGGCCCGCGCGCCCTTGATGATGCAGCAAGCGGAGCAAAGCGGGAGCGACGCGTTCCGGCGGGCGCAGCAGGCCAACATTGCCTACTTCGAGGCATGGCTCGCGGCGCGGCGCGGGGACTACTCAGGCGCCCAGATCGCCGCCAATCGGATGGCGTCGCTGGTGGCGCCGGACGCCAACCCGCGCAAGATGGAGCCGTTCCACCAGCTGGAGGGATTCATCGCGCTGTATCAGGGGAATGCCAAGGATGCCGCCGGGCATTTCGCCGCGGGCAACCTGCAGGATCCCTATATCGAATACAACTATGCGGTAGCGCTGGACGATTCAGGACAGAAGGACAAGGCGAAGGCCATCTTCCAGGCGCTGGCGATCTACAACTTCAACAGTCTGGGATATGCGTTGATTAGAAAGGATGCGCAGCAAAAAGCCTCGTAACTAGTGTGTCAGCGCGATCACTCGGTCGGGAACGTCTGACGAGGGAAGCTGCAGCGCCAGACTCTCGCCCGATCGGGTGATCGCGACAGACGCCCCACCCGGCCACAGCTTCGCCTTCCATTTCCCCGCCAGGGGCAACGCCAGTACCGGATCTTTCCAGTCGAGCACGTGCACGAACACCGTGTCGCCGCGTCGGGTCGTGACGCCCCAACTGCGCGGCGGAACGGGGCCGGCGCGCGTGCCGTAGATCGAGCCGCCATACGTCTCCAACCATTTGCCGATCTCGCGGAGGCGCTCTTCTGCTTCGGGCGGGACGGTGCCGTCCGGCCGCGGGCCGATGTTGAGCAAGAGATTCGCCCCCTGCCCTGCAGCCTTCACCAGGTAATGGATGAGATCGCGCACCGACTTGTAATTGTGATCGGTGAGATTGAAACCCCACGAATCGTTCATGGTGAGCGACGTCTCGAGCGGCAATCCTCCGATCGTCTGCGTATTGAAGCCGGCGGTGTTAGCGCCCGGCAAGTCCTGCTCGAATGTCTGCACGTCCTCGCCAGGCAGCGGCGCCTGGTGATGATTGGGAACGATCAACGTCGCGGGCTGCAGGCGGTGAATCAGCGCATAGGTCCCAGGCAGACGCCAGTCGGCATCAGGTTTGTCCCACATCCCGTCGAACCAGATGCCGCCGACCGGGCCGTAATTCGTGAGCAGCTCCGTCAACTGCGTATCCAGGAAATCGAGATAGTGGTTCCAGTCCCCGCTCTCGGGCCGACCCGTTCGATGACCGGTCGCGCCGCGCGGCCAGTAGTCGGGATGATGCCAGTCGAGCTGTGAGTAATAGAAGAACAGCTTGATCCCCTGCCGCCGGCATTCGTCGGCCAGCTCTTTGAGCGGGTCGCGGTGGAATGGTGTCCAGTCCACGATGTTGTAACGAGTCGCGCGCGTCGCGAACATCGAAAAACCGTCGTGATGGCGCGACGTAATGGTGATGTATTTCATGCCGGCGGCCTTGGCGAGACTGACCCAGGCGCGCGCGTCGAACTTCACCGGATGGAATGTCGTAGCAAGCCACTCGTAGTCGGTCACTGTGATGGGCCGGTTCTGCATCACCCATTCGCCCTGGCCAAGCAGACTGTAGACGCCCCAGTGGACGAACATCCCGAATTTTGCCGCCGAGTACCACTCGCGGGCGGCGAGCCGCTCGGCCGGAACCGAGTCCCGTCCTTGGACGAGACTGACCGCGACTAGGACGGTTCGGAGAATAGGCCGAACTCGGATATCGCCGGGCAGACCGCCGCCTGCGTTATTCGGAGCCTCACTCGCGTTGTTTTGACACTCGGCCCCCGGATTAGCCGGCAATTGCCGATGCTCGTGGCCTTGGCGAACTCAGTCCACGCGCCGTTGAGCCACATATCAACACCTATGGATTCGACCCGCTGCCCCAGCGGAAGGTGCTCACGCAAGCGGACGACGTTGAAGGCAAGCTCCTGAGGGAATTCCAGCGTCAAACTGGGCGTGCGTACGCCGTCGTCGGTCGTCCAGTAGGTGATGCGACTATCGTCGAGCACGTTGACCGGCGCGAAGCGGCGGTCGCGCCCCCCCCCTCGCCAGTTGCTCGCGTTCACGTGCGCGCCGCCTGCCAAATTCGTCGTGAAGGTCGCGTCGATGATGCGGCGAAATCCTCGAAGTGATTCGACATCCACATCGGGAATTCGCCCGCGCCGATCGGGCGGCAGGTTCAGGAGAAACGAGGCACCACGGCCCACCGACGCGTAGTACAGTTCGACGAGCTGCTGTGGTGTTTTTACCTGGTTGTCTTCGTGCTGGTGATAGAACCAGCCGGGGCGGATGGAAACGTCGCATTCGGCGGGAACCCAATTCGTGCCTGGCCGATCGCCGCGATTCAGCCGCTCGACGTCAGCGTGCCCAGGAGCAAAGTCGGCGCTGTTCTGCGTGGCCCAACACGTCTCGCCGGCCACACCCCGCTCGTTGCCGACCCAGCGGATGTCTGGTCCAGCGTCGCTGAAGAGCACGGTGTCCGGCTGCAGCAGGCGCACGATCTGCCACGTCTCGGGCCAGCCGTAATACGTGCGATTGTCGATCTCGCGCCGCTCGTACGCGCCGCCGTAGTAACCGTCTCCGCCATTGGCGCCGTCGAAGAAGATCTCAAAGACGGGCCCGTATTCGCTGAGCAGTTCCCGGAGCTGGTTACGGTAATAGACCAAATACTCCGGCGTGCCGTAGCCCGCGTGGTTGCGATCCCACGGCGAGAGGTAGATCCCGAACTTCACACCGGCGCGCGCGCACGCTTCCGAAATCTCTTTCACGACATCGCGCTTGAACGGGCTGTTCTTGACCGAGTGCTCCGTATAGCGCGACGGCCAGAGGCAGAACCCGTCGTGATGCTTGCACGTGAGTATGAGCCCCTTCATCCCGCCGTCTTTGGCAGCGCCGACGATCTGGTCGGCATCGAAGTCGGTCGGGTTGAACAGCGCGGGCGATTCGTCGCCGTCACCCCACTCGCGATTGGTGAAGGTGTTGATGGTGAAATGCAGAAAACCGTAGAACTCGAGCTCATGCCAGGCTAACTGACGGGGAGAAGGGAGAGGGGAGAAGGGAGCGGGAGGGTCGACAAAGCCTATCGCCGGCCACAGCCCGGCTAGAGCGGCCCCCGTGGCCAGGAATTCCCGCCGGTTTATCACGTTGCGTGCCGCACCGACCGCAAATAGCGGTAGATCGCGCGCAGGTCGTCGTCGCTCATGCGGCGAAACATGAGCCACGGCATCGGACTCCCGGGAATCCGCTCGCCCCCGTGGAAGCGTGCAACGAAATCATCCTCGGTCCAAAGCGCCGCCCGGCCTCCCGAATCGGCCGTGATATTCGGCGGGGTGACCTGAATCGGCTTGCCGCCGGCGGTCTCCATCGGAACACCGCCCGCGAGTCGCGGGCCGGTGTATGCGCCCGTCACCATGTTGCGTTTGGTGTGGCAGCCGGCGCAGTTCGACACCGCATCCACGAGATACGCACCCCGCTCCAGCGTCGGTCCCGGCCGCGGGCTCTCAGCGGGCGGCGTGCCGGTCGGACCGATCGGCTTTATGACGAAGGCCATGACCGCTTTGCCCAAGAGATTCAGGCTGTGATCGGCGACGACGTTCCGCACGGCTGGTTGCGAGCGCAGGAAGGAGAGCACGGCCACGATGTCGGCGTCGCTCATCTCGTGGAATTCCATGAACGGGATCGCGGAACGGTTGTCGGGTCGAACGCCGTAGCGCAGCATCCGAGCGATCGCGCTGTCGCTCAGTCCTCCAATGCCGGTCGCGCTGTCGGGAGTCACGTTCGGGACGCGAATCGTCCCGACTGGAATGATGAAGGCGCCGCCGCCACTCAAGGGCGGCGAATCGCCTCCGCGCAGCCTGTCAAAATCGGCCGGCGATACATGGCAGTCGCCACAATGCGCGGGCCCATAGGCGAGATACTTCCCGCGGGCGATCATCGCGGGATCGGACGATGCGGCGAGCCTCGGGTAGGGTGCGTCGAAGTGCCGGTCCCA
>DATBFV010000040.1:0-4585 GCA_036558345.1 Gemmatimonadales bacterium
CGGCTGACTCTGATTCGGATTCCGCGCGGCGATCTTGTGGAACGTGGAGTTCGAGACTTCGTAGCTGTCGATCTCCGGCGTCCCCTCGACTACGCGCTCCAACGTCCGCAATACGGCCGGATACGTGTCGCGACCGTAGGCCTCGGCATTTTCCTTGCTCTCCCACAGGCTGATCGCGAGCGCTTCGGTGCTATCGGGTGCGAGGAAGGTGATCTCATCTTTGAACCCGGTCTGCTTGCGCAGCATCGGGAGCACGTCGTTTTCCAGGGTGCGGGTGAATTCGGCGGCCTTGTCGGCCTTGAGATGCAGCGTGACGTTGCGTGCGAACATTGGTAGCTCCTTACCTGCTACAGCGTGAACTTCGGTGCACTGACACCACGACTCACCAACCCTACCCGACTTTACTATGTTTGTCAAGTCAATCGGCGATGGTATGGGGTTACTTAACAAGACAGGTTAATATGGTGGGGTGGAACGAAGCCAAGTTCACGAAGACGTCGCGCTGGCGCGGCTACTTGTGTCTGAAGACGATCCTGCCGCGGGTCAAATCATACGGCGACAGCGCCAAGGTCACCCGATCGCCCGCCAGCACCCGAATGCGAAACTTGCGCATCTTGCCCGCGATCGTCGCCAGCACGGAATGGCCGTTTTCGAGCGTCACCCGAAACGTGGAATTGCGCAGCAGCTCCGACACCGTTCCCTGGATTTCCAGCGCCACTTCCTTCGTCACTGCGTAGGCTCCGCAGGACCGTCGCGCTTGCCGCTGCGGCGCTCCACCAACGCGCGATGCCCGCAGGCGCAGTGCTCGAGCATCCGGCCGAACCGGTCGGTGCGGAACTCGAGATACGCCTGGCACGCGGGACAGCGCGCCGGCCCGCGGTCCGCGACCAGCGGGCTGCGCGCGGCGGCGCGGTTCTGGCTGATGCTAATTGCGCGACGCAGAACGGATCTGATGTACACCTCGCAACTGGCGCTCGCGCTCCGCCTTGGGCGAAGGCCCATAGATGAGCGCGTGTTCGCACAGGCACAGGGCGCTGTGCGGTATCGCGACCGGCGTCACCACCGATGGCTCCCGATAGGTCGTGCCGCCGGGAGTGGCGATGAAGCCCCCGCAGCGATGGCAGTGCGTGTGCATGGCCCAAACTAGCGGACTTTACTATTTTTGTCAACTTGCAAGCACAACACTCACGGTTATTAACCGAGGTTAGTTAACAATGGACGTCGCCCTGGTGATCCGGCAACGCCTCGATGAGCTCCAGCTCGATCAGCGCGACTTGGCACGCGCGGCCAACGTGACGGAGTCGTACGTCTCGCAGATCCTCACGCGCAAGAAAGCGCCGCCCGCGCCCGAGCGCACCGACATCTACGACCGGATGGACCGCTTCCTCAAGCTGCCTCAAGGCGAGCTAGCCCGCGTCGCCGAGGCGCATCTCAAGGAAGAGCGCATGCGCCGGCTCGGCGAAGTCGCGCCGCTGTTTCCCGCGCTGCGCGCGCTGCTGCTGCGCAAATGCGCGCCCGCCGAGCGCGAAGCGGTGCGCGCCGTCATCGAGCGGCAATCGTTCGGCGAGCTGGAGCGGCTGGTCGCCCAGACCCTGCTGCAGGTCGCGCACCTCGGCGGCGACATCATGCACGTCACGCCCAAACAGCAGAGCCGGCTCGACAGCGCGATCGCGTCGTGGGACTGGGATGCGACGACCTTCGCGCTCACGATTCGGACCACGGCCGGAGAGCAAAAGCGCTTTGAGTACAGCGAGCGCGACGTGAGCGACGATCACGATAAAGGACTGCTCGAGTTCCTGCGCGACCCGCTCCTGAGCGGCACGGCGACACCCGCGGAGATCGCGTTTCTCAAGTCGCTGCGATTCAAGGATCACCGGCCGACGGCGCTGTACTACTACCGCGAGCTGCAGAACCTCAGAGATCCGCTGCATTTTCGGGTGCGACCTTGAAGCAATCGCACGTCGCGTAAAATCGCTGCCCTTTTGAGGACGTGCTGCGCAATCGTTAGTTGTCTATAGGGTTTCAACGATTTGCAAGCGAAACGCCGCGTTACTCCACAAGACGGCGCCGAAATCGCTCCATCGCCTTCTCGAGTGCATCGAGCTCTCGAGCGGCCTCTTCCAGTTCGGTGCCTGGCGCCGCACCTGCGTCGATCCAGCGGCGGGCCAGCTTGGAGAGACGGGCAGCGTGGGGCACGAGCTCGTGAGCCTCGTATGACCCGGCCGTGCCCTGCAGCGCATGAGCCGGCAGATGGAAGGCCTTCAGGCCATCCGGCGTTACACCCTGCCTGAGCCGGTTCAAGGCCGCTCGCAGGACGTCCAGCCGAGCCGGGAGTGTGTCGGCAAACTCCCGCCGCAGCGCCGCCAATGCGTCTTCGAGACTAGAATCCTTCGGCATTTGCCCCCCAGCCCACCGTTCATAATCATTTGTACAATGCCGCCGAAAGTCTACATCCTCGACGACGATCTCTCGTTCGCCAAGCTGCTCGCGGTGAATCTGCGGGGGGCGGGGACGTTCAAGATCGAGGTCTTCGGGCGAGCCGATGATCTGTTTGCGCGGCATGCGGAAGAGCCGTCGGACGCGGTCATTACCGATCTCATGATGCCGGGCATGGACGGCATCGCGGTGACGCGGCGACTCCGTGAGACCGACCCCCATCTTCCCGTCTTCGTACTCACGGGCCAGGCCGAGATCGCGACGGCCATCGAAGCACTGAAGGCAGGCGCAACCGAATACCTCACCAAGCCGGTGAACGTCGATGAGCTGACCACACTCCTCAAACGGGCGCTGAAGGAGCGGCCGCTGATCGAAACCGCGGAATCACTCGAGCAGACCCGCAAGCGCGACTTCTCGACTGGCGCAATCCTCGGCAGTGATCCCAAGGTCGAAGCGGTGCGCGAGTTCGTCCGGCGGGTGGCCGAGGCGCCGACCGCCACCGTGCTGCTGCTGGGTGAAAGCGGGACCGGGAAAAACCTCGTCGCGCAGGCGATTCACTATTCGGGCGGGGGGGGCGGCCGATTCGTCGAAATCAATTGCGCCGCGCTACCGCCACATCTGCTCGAAGCGGAGTTGTTCGGCTACCAAAAGGGCGCGTTCACTGACGCACGCGAGTCGAAGCGCGGGCTCGTCGAGGTGGCCGAGAACGGCACGATATTCCTCGACGAAATCGGGGAGTTGTCACCCGAGTTTCAGGCCAAGCTGCTCAACGTGCTCGAATCGCGGCGGTTCCGCCGCGTGGGAGGGACTGAGGAGATCGAGGTCCCGGCTCGGTTCGTCACCGCCACGAATCGTAATCTCGAACAGGCGGTGAAGACGGGGAAATTCCGCCAGGATCTGTACTATCGGATCCGCGTGGCCACAGTTGTCCTGCCCGCATTACGGGAGATCAAAGGCGATCTGCCGGTGCTCGCCGAGCACTTTCGGGAATTCTTCAGACGGGAGTTCAAGAAGGAGGTGCGCCGCATCGCACCTGCGGCACTCGAACGCCTGCGGGCGTGGCACTGGCCCGGCAATGTCCGCGAGCTGCGCAACGTGATCGAGCGCGCCATGATCTTCGCCGACTCGGG
Organism: Gemmatimonadales bacterium; assembly: GCA_036558345.1. Lineage (GTDB taxonomy): Bacteria > Gemmatimonadota > Gemmatimonadetes > Gemmatimonadales > GWC2-71-9 > 20CM-2-65-7. The sequence continues at coordinate 3,567 of DATBFV010000040.1, forward strand.
AGAGCTGGGCCTCGAGCATCTGCCGCCACTGGAGGCGGTGAGCGCGCATGACGGCAGCAAGACCTCGACTGCGTCGACGCTCGTCGATGCTGAGAAGGCGCATATCGAACGCACGCTCGCGGCGTTCAACGGGAACGTGCAGCGTGCCGCCGAGGCGCTCGGAATCTCGCGGAAGAACCTGTGGGAGAAGCGAAAGAAGTACGGCCTACTGGAATAGCCGTCCGTAACATGGTTACCAAACGGTAACCAACCGTCTTGTAAGTTTTTCCTTTCAGAACATCCAAGTCCATTAATATCAACAGTTTAGCGTAACAACACACTACGGCCTATGTTGTGCACCCTGTGTCGGTCGATGCCTACAAGTCGGAGAGCTTCTCGGATGAGGTCACTGCGGTGGTACTGCAGCGCCCTGGTGTTCGTGTGTGCCACGAGCTTCGTAGCTCCGCTCGGGGCGCAGGCGTTTCGCGCGTCCACGCAGGCGCAAGCGGACTCCTTTGTCACCACGCTGCTCGTGAACCGCCCGGCCGGTACGCTGGTGGGCGACGTCATGATCGCCGCCATCGCCGTGCGGCCGTCCGGCGCGACCATCACTGCGCCGGCGGGTTGGACCCTCATTCGTCGCACCAACCAGGGCGCCACTAACTCCCTCGCGCAGGCCACCTACCGAAGAGTCGTCGCCGCGGGCGAGCCCGCGAGCTACACCTGGACCTTACCCAATACACATACCGGCGCCGCGGGCGGCATCATCGCGTTCTACGGCGTCAACACCACGACGCCCGTCGACGTCGAGAACGGACAGATCAATGCCAGCGGACTGAACGTCACCGCGCCGAGCGTGACCACCACGCGGGCCTATGACATGATCGTCACGAGCCACGCCATCAGCTCGTCGACCACGTTCACGCCGCCGGGTGGGATGACGGAGACGGTGGACATCAGGTCCGAAGCCGGTGGCGCGCTGGGCATCACGCTCGAGATGAATTACGTGGTCCAGCCGGCCGCCGGCGCCAGCGGGGCGA
>DATBFV010000041.1:0-68425 GCA_036558345.1 Gemmatimonadales bacterium
CAGGAGTTGCTCAGCGCATCTTAGAACTGATGATCAAACTGGGCGCGGGTGCGGGAACTCAGCAGGTAGTAGATAATTGCGCCGCCGATCGGAATGCCAATCAGTGTTCGAGGATCGCGCTGCACAATCGCTGCCATGACATCCCCGAGCAGATTCACGGCGAGAATCGTCAGCGCCAGCCGATGTCCCCACCAAGCTCGACGCCAGATGCCGATCGCGGCAACGGCGCAGGCGCTCGCGACGCCGAGCATCAGCGCGATGCCCCATCCACGCAGTTCCATCAGACCGACCTGAGCATGACGATTGAGCCGCCACATCGGTTCGAGGGCGCCGTCGGGGAATACGAGACCAACTGCGGCGAGCGAGGCCATCAGCGCGCCGAAGGCGAAGAACACCGACAGAAGCGTCAAGCCAACTGAGCGGTGCAACTACGCTTTCTTGAGAGCCCTCGCCAGGGCCACGAGGACGATCGCGCCAATCGTGGCAACGATGATCGCGCCAATGGTCCCGTAGGCTGCGATACCGACCAGCCGGAACAAGAAGCCGCCCACGACGGCGCCAATCACGCCGAGCACGATGTCTCCGATGACGCCGTAGCCCGAGCCTTTCATGATCTTGCCGGCCAGCCAACCGGCCACCAGGCCCACGAGCAGGAACCAAATCAGCATCATGATCATAGGAGCCTTCCTTTCACGCTTGGTGAGTGATCGGGAGTCGCCGAATACATTTTCCGCCCGCTAACATCGCATTGCGCGGCGCGGGCGCAATGGGCCGAGACTTCAGCGGGCCACCAGCGCCTGTCTTGTCCGAGGCGCCCGTCTCGCGACCATCACCCCGACCAGACAGAGCCCGCCACCCACCACCGCAACCAGCGCCGGCACCTCACCCAGAATGAGCCAGCTCATCACGATCGTCAGCGGCGGCACAAGGTACGCCGTTGCCGCAACGCGCCCGGCTGTGCCGCGCGCCAGCGCGTACGCCCATGTTGTGAACGCGATCGAGGTTGGAAACACGCCGAGAAAGATGAGCCACCCTCTGCCGTTCCACGGCGCGACCTGCCATTCCTGGATCAATCGCGGCGCGAAGGGCAAGCAGAGCAAAGCAGCGACGGTGCAGCAGGTCCACGTCGCCTGCAGCGCGCTGATCCGCGCGAGCGCCGGCTTCTCCGCGACCAGCCCGATCGCAGAGGACAGCGCCGCGACGAGGCACAGCACCACGCCCAGCACCGATGCGCTACGCGACGAGGTCGCTAGTCCGATCATGACCACCCCAACGAATGCGAGCAGTCCGCCGAGCAGCAGGTTGGGCGTGGTGCGCTCTTTCAGGAACACCGCCGCGAGCGAGACGACGAAGATCGGCGCGATCAAGACCAGCATCGCTGCCGTGCCGGCATCGACACGCCGCTCCGCTTCGTTCAATACGACCTGATAGATGCCAAACCACAGCACGCCGGCGAGCACGAGCAGCGCGAGCTCGCGGCGCGTGGGTCGAATCGTGGGGCGCGAGAGGACGAGCGCGCCGAGGAGCACGCTGCCGATGGTGAGTCGCCCGAACGCGAGTGGCCCGGGAGAAAACGAGCGACCGGCGGCGCGGATGCCGACGAACGCCGCCGCCCACAGCACGACCGAGACGAGGGCTGCGAAGAGTGGAAGGTACTGGTTAGGGCCTTCCGCCCCAGGCCGTTGCACTCACGGAAACTAACGCGCCGTCGCGCGCGAGCGACTGAGTTCCCAAAACCGTGACAATCGGCGGGTTCGGGCCGAGAAAGGTCGCGCCCGCTTCGCGCAGCGTGGCCAGATCGGCCGGCTTGTAGTTCACGACATAGATCGTGAGTGCCGTGACGTCGCGCGGCGTGGCACCGGCCGCTTGCAGCATCGTCGCGAGATTGGCGAACGCACGCACCGCCTGCGCGTGCAGGTCTGATCCGACAAGCGCGCCAAGACTGTCAACGCCCAGTTGACCGGTGATGTAGAGCGCTCGTCCCACGCGCACCGCTGCAGCGCCGAGATCCGGCGGGGCAATGGCCGCCGGCGCGGCAAGTGCGGTCTTGAACTCAGGCGAGCTCGCGCGGGCGCCCATGCCGCCGAACTGACCGCGGAAGCTCGCTTCCGCCCAGCGCACCGAATCGGCGCGCCGCCGCTGCTCTGCCGCCTGGTCCTCGCCGTCGCGCCACTTCTTGTATTCCTTCATTTGATCGCCGCTGAGGAAGTGGCGCAGATCACTCTCGAACCGATCCTGTCGTGTCTTCAACCCTTTGCCCAGGTCCTGCACTTGCTCGACGTAGAACAGCGCCGCGGAGCGATCACCCTCGTCCAGCTTTTCGTTCATCTTGGCCAGCGCGGCAGTCGCGCTGTCGCGTTGCGGCTGCGTGGCGACCATGAACGAATCGTACGACTGCGCGTAGCGAGTGGCCTGCGCATCGGAGAGCTCGAGCAGCGTGCGGGCCAGTGCAGTGTCGAGCGGCCCCGTCAGCTCGACGCCTGGCAGTTTGGGAGCCTGTGGCGCATACCGCCCACTCTCCATCATCCCGCGTCCGCCTCCTCCATAGCCCCCCATTTGTGCGGCCGCGATGGGGGCAATGCCTGTTACGCCAAGAAACACGATTGCGACTGACCATTTCATACTGGCTCCTGGACTGAAGCGATTGGCGGGACGGACGACCGTACGTACGACTGATGCGCGCGCTGAATGTTACGTCGCGCTAGCATTTCTTGGCGAGCATCCGCTGCCGTTCTCCCGCGGTGACCATGTCACGTGCCACTACGTCACGCACTATGCGCGCGACGAAGACATATCCGCGTGCCTCCGCCACCAGCCAGTTGCGCCATTCCAGCTCGTCGAGCGCGGCATGCAAGGCGTCCCCGGTGAGATCCGCGCCACAACCGATCCGCTTGGCCGACACGCGTTCGCCGAGGATGGCTGCCGCGATCAGGGCGTGCTGCGCGGCTCGGGACAGGCATCGAAAGTTCACGCGAATCGCAGCCACGATCGTGTCGGGAAGATCGCCGGGAAATGTCGAGTCGAGCGTACGCAACGGATGGGGCCACGAGCCGCTCATCGATTCGAGATCGAGGCCCTCGGCCATCGCGCGGCAAATCTCCACAGCGAGCAGCGGCAGCCCGCCCGAGTCCGCCTCGATGCGGCGGGCCAGACGATCGGCGCTGGCGCCGGTGTAGCCAGGCAGCGCCCAGTGAATCAGCTCGACGATCGCGTCGTGTGTCAGTTTGCCGAGCGAGATCGCCGCGCCCACGAGATCACGGCCGATACGCGCTCTGAGCTCAGCAAGCTTGGGCGGAGCAGGTTCGGGCGTGGTGGCCAGTACAATAAGGATTGCGGCACGCGCGAGATCGCGTGTGAGTTGCTCGATGGTCTGATATGACCCCGGATCAATCCATTGCGCGTCGTCGAACACCAGCAGCAGCGGCTGCTCGGCGCTAGCCACACGCAGCACCTCGGCGACGGCGGCATCCAGGCTGCCGCCGCCCGCGACCTGCTTCTGCGGAAAGCGCTCGGCCCACTCGCTGGCATGCGCAGCCAGCGTTGCAAGCGCTGTGGGATTTGCGCCCGCAACACCCGGCGCATCCACCAGACCGCCGCGCGCGAGGCTGAGCAGGGCGCCCCCCGAGTGCTCGACGTCAGCCTGCACAGCGCGCATCGCGACGATCACGCCGCCGTCCAGCCCAGCGCGCGTCGCGAGCTCTTCGATGAATCGCGTCTTGCCGCCGCCGGACTCCGCCTCGAGCACGAGCAGACCCAACCGCCCGGTCCGCACGGTGCGCCACTGCGCCAGCGCCGTCGTCAGCTCACGCTGCCGTCCCAGCAGCGGCGCACGACGCCACGAAATCCTCGGCTCCGGCGCGAGTGCTTCTCGGGGCAGGTGCCAGGCGCGGCCGCTGCGCAGCCGCTCGACCAGCGCCTTGGTCTCCGGCTCGATGTTGATTCCACCGTCGCGCTGCGCCGCTGTCAGATATTCGTCGAACAGGCGGAGCGCACCCGAGCGGTCATTCACGGCAGCAAGGCGTCGCATGGCTGCGCGCAACGCCCGCTGCGATAGCGGGTCGATGTCACGCGCTTTGCGCAGTGGCGCGTCGGCGTTCTGCTCGTCGCCCGATGCGAGGCATGCCTCGGCATGATTCAGCAGCGCTTCGAGCGAGCGACCGTTCCAATGCGATCGCTCGATGGTCAGCCAGTCCTCGAATCCGGCGGCATCGGAGATCTTGAAGCCGTCGAGGAACTTGCCGTTGATGAGCGGCAGCGTTGCCGCCCAGTCGCGCTGCTTGACGAGCCGCTCGAACTGATCGGTATCGAGCTCGACCGCGTTCTCCTCTAGCTGGATGACGTCGCCAGCAGTCGTGAGCCGCTCGTCGCCGACGTAGTGGCGCACCATCCGAATCGCTTCCCGCACGGACTGGCGGGCTGCGGCGTCGTCCTTGTCCGGCCACAGCAGCCCGATGAGCTGTTCGCGCGTGCAGCGCCGCTTGGGTGCGCGCGCGAGATAGAGGAGGAGCGCGACGTTCTTTTTCCAGAGCAATTGTGACGGCGCTTCGGCGCCGTCGAGCGTGACTTCGAGCGTTCCGAGCGTCTGCAAGCGGATCATCGCTCGTTGCGTGTCGTGCACTTCAAGGCGTGTGTACGCGTGCGAGCGAACTCAGCGCGCGCGCCGTACGGCGACGGCGATCCCGACCAGTGCCGCGCCACGGCAGCGTACGCCGCGCACACGTCACCGCGCTGCGCGGGTTGTCCTTTCGAACGGTCGAGCAGCCGCGCCAACCGCCAGCTCGCCAGCGTGCCGAATGCCCAATCGATCTCCGCCGCTTGTGGGAGATCGGTCGGCAGGCCCACCAGAGCCAGATGCTCATGCCAAATGAGCTCGGATTTTGCCCCCTGGAAGTCGCCCAGCTGGGCTCGCCACTTGGCCCGCTGCAAGTGGTAGATGGTTCGGAAAAAGGGATCGACCCCCGTGGCGGCGTCAACAGGAACTTGATCGAGCAGATAGACTGCGGCACGCTGCCGACCGCTGGCCGCGAGGGAATCGGCCGCGAGGTAGAGCTGCAGTGCGCTTGGCGCGGCGTCGCGGAGTGGCGTCGGATGGCCGAGCAGCGTGCTCAGCCAACTCGCGCGATCGCGGAGTGTGGAGTCGGTTCCCGCGCTCGCGATCAACGCGCCGAGTGCATCGAGCACGCCGGCCGTATGGACGCTGCCGGGATCGACGAAGGCGAGCGCCGCTGGTAATTCGGCGTTGAAGAGTTCGATCTCCTTTTCTGGCGAGACCGCCGTCAGCCGACCCGCGAGGTCGCGGGTCCTGTCCATTCGTCCCAGCGCGACGTCGCCGAGGATTTCGCCGATCAGGCCGGCGCGTTGCAGCTCATGAGACGGTTGCTTCTCGAGTATCTCTCCCAAATAGATCGCGCCGCGCGGCGCATCGAAGGTCGGAAGCAGCCGCGGACCGGCGCCGAAATCGGGGTTCGACTGCGTCGCGGTATCGCCCGCGACCTGGTTGGTGAGTTGCGCCGCCGCCTTCTCGGGGAGGAACCGCCACGCGAAGCCGACGTAGAGCAGCGCGCGCAGCCCACGCGAGAACGGATCCGGCGCGGTGCTATGGCTCTCCAACGAATGGAGCGCGTTGTCCGCTTCGCTCGAGTCGCCTTCGGCCGTTGCTATCCAGGCGAGGTGTTCCCACGCGGGCCCATAGTCGGGCCTGAGCCGCGCGGCGCGCTCGAAGGCAGGGGTGGCTTCCGCGCGCCGGTGCCCCAGCAGCGGCCCGCGATGGAACAGCTCGTCGCCGAGCTGGAACCATCCCAAAAAGTTGTCGCGAAAACCTTCGGTTACCGCGCGCAGCGTATCGAGCCGCGCGCGCAGCGGTAACGTGGAAGCGAGAATGATATTCCTGTACGGAGGAGGCAACGAGTCGGCGTGAACCGAAAAGATGCGCACAAGCTTGGGATCGGGTTCTCGACCGAGCCAGCGCGAGACATCGGTAATACGCCACGCGCAGATCCAGCAGGTCGAATCGGCTCGCTCGGCCTGGCGATAAGTGCTGTCGGCTCTCTCCCACTGCGTCTCGGCGACGAACTGCTCTCCTTCGGCAAGACCGATCAGTCCTTGGAACCTGCGCGGTAATGCACTTGCGGGCAGCGATCCCGCCAGCGGACTTCGGATCGCCCAGATGGCGAGGGCGATCTGATAACTGATCGAGTCGTGCAACGCTGATGATTGATCGAGGGGGACGTGGAACTCGGAAGGAGGAATTCCACCCGCCAGTCGTACGATCACCTCGCTGCCCGTCACCGTCATTCGTGCCTGTACGGAGAGCGCAGCGGAGGCCGAGTCGCTGAAATTGACGTGCGCGCCCAGGTCTGAGCGCACATCGCAGAGCAGAGCGTTCGCTCGAGCGCTGTATTTTCCCGGTCCTTCGTACTCGATCGGGGGAAACGCCACTGCCGGCGCGCGCAGCCGGGGCTGCGGCACGCCGCACGCGTCCTCGCCGTGGTGGCGTAACATCCGCAACCCAACGCCAAGAATCACCACCGCTCCCACAATGGCGGCGATGCGTCTGGGCGAAATGGGACGGACGCTGCCTGGCTCCAACGCCTGCCGGAAGCTCTTGGCGTCTTTCCAACGCGCGTCGGGATCTGGTTCGACGGCCCGTCGCAACACGGTCGCGAGAGGCTCCGGCACGCCGCTCCAGTCGACGTGGTCACCTTGTGCGTGGAACGGCCGTCCCGTCACCGCCTCATAGAGCACCACGCCGATCGAGCAAATGTCGGTGCGGGGCGTACTGGCCTTTCGCTGCACCTGCTCGGGCGCCATATAGTCCGGCGTCCCCTCGCTGCGGTGCGCCTCGTCCTGATCCGTGGCGGGCCGCGCGATGCCGAAATCCCCAAGGACCGCGCGATCCGGCATCACGAACACGTTGCTCGGCTTGATGTCGCGATGGACGAGCCCGAGCCGGTGCACCTGCTCGAGGCCCGTGAGCAGGTCGATGCCGATCTGCACGACGTCGTCCGCGGGGAGCGGGCCGGACTCGAGACGTTGCTCGAGCGTCGGGCCGCCGATCAGCTCCATGATGTAGAAGTCGAGGCCTTCCCTTTGGTCGGCCCGGTAGATCAACACGACGTTGGGATGGCGGAGGGTCGCGAGGATCCGAGCCTCGCGGAGAAAACCCTCGCTTGCGCCCGCGGTCCACAGCTCAGGGCGCAACACCTTGATGGCGACGTCGACGTTGAGCAGGACGTCGTGGGCGAGGAACACGACGCCCATCCCCCCCTCGCCGAGCCTGCGTTCCACCCGGTAGTCGGGGGCCACCACCCTTTGGAGACGCTCCAGCAGGAGGTCGGGAGGTGACGTCGTCATGCAGCGCAGGAACTTACGGCCTGACGGCTACTTGTGCTCGCTCAGCGCAGGCGCGGTAGCCTGGGTGGCTTGGGGCCGTGACGCACGGCGCCGCGCACGGGCACGCAGTCGAGCTGGACGCCGCTGCGCGCGCAGCGCAGCAGCAGCCCGCCGCGGCTCATGTCGCCGCGCCCCGCGAACGTCTCGGGGAAGAGCAGGCGGTCGCCGAACACGTCCAGGAGCGGACCGACGTACTTGTCCGTGGCGACGCTGCCGAGCAGGACGACACGGTCTTCAGCGGCGATGCCCTGGTGGAGCCTGGTCGCGTCGCGAATCAGCGGCTCACGGAACGCGGCAACGTCTTCGTCGACGGGCACCCGCGCCATTTGTCGCAGGTCTTCGACACGGATGAGTAAATCCGCGGGCAAGAGGCCACGCCCAGGCGCAATGACGTAGGCGCGTCCGAATGCTGTCGCATACGCAAGTTTTCCGCGGAAATACAGACTGCTCATGAATGTGAAGACTTCGCCGAGCGGTGCGCCGCCATTGGCAAGACGGGCCGTCAGTGGGCTGGTCTGACTCTTGAGCAGCATCTGCGCCCGGGTTCCTGAACAACTTGCGGGCGAGAGCAAGAATACCGTCACCATTATGGCGCCAAAGATAACATCACCGGCGCGTGATCACTGGTGCCGACGTCGCTTTGCACGATGCACCCGGTGGCGCGTGAGGCGAGGGCGGGTGAGGCGAGGAAGTAATCGAGCCGCCATCCGATGTTGCGGGCGCGCAGATTCCGCCACGGCGCCCACCAGGTGAAGAGATTGTCGTTGTCAGGCTCGAATTGGCGGCTCATATCCACGAGCCGCGTGTCGAGCAGCGATTGGAAGAGGGCGCGCTCCTCGGGCCGTTGTCCAACGGCGTTTGGCTTTCGCTCCTTGGGATGCACATCCATGTCGGCACGGGCGATGTTCAGATCGCCGCACACGATCAGTTGTCGTCCCTCAGCCGCCAGCCTGCCTGACCATTCGATGAGACTCTTCACGAAGGCGAGTTTCGCGGCGTAGTCCTTGCCGCCGTTGGGAACGTAGATCGACGCGATGACGAGATCTCCGTGCTCGACCTGCACGATGCGCGATTCCATATCGAACGGCGGATGGGTGAAGACGGGATCGACGGCAAACAGGTCCTTGCGGACGTGGATCGATACGCCTGAGTACCCCTTGAGGGGGTGCCAGTAGACGTGATAGTCCGCGACGCGGCACTCGGCCGGGATCTGGGCCGCGGTCGCCTTGAGCTCTTGCAGGCAGACGATGTCGGGGCGATCGCGCTGCATCCATTCGCTCAGCTGGGCGGCGCGGGCCCGAATGCCGTTCACGTTCCAGGTCGCGATCTTCACGCCGCAATCTAAGGCCTTGACGGCGCCGCCGGGCGTCTGTACATTACCACTCAGTTATGAAACCATCAAGTTATACTCTCGACGCGACCTTCGCGGCGCTCGCGGACCCGACGCGCCGGGCGATCCTCGCCCGGCTGGCCGACGGCGCAGCGACCGTCACGGAGTTGGGGGCGCCGTTCGACATGAGCCAGCCGGCTATTTCCAAGCATCTCAAGGTGCTGGAGCGCGCCGGTCTCATCTCACGCGGTCGCGATGCCCAGCGCCGCCCGCGCAAGCTCGAGCCGCGGCCGCTCGCCGAAGCCACCGAGTGGATCGAGCGCTACCGCAAGATCTGGGAAGCGAATTACAAGCGACTGGATGCGGTGCTGGAAGAATTGAAAGGCAAGCAAAAGAGGGCGGTGGATATGCTGCTCGACGACGTCAAATCCAGGCCGAAGAAAAGGAAACCAAAATGACCAAGACCGCTCCGCTTCAGGTCACGACACCGAGCGAACGGGAAGTACTCGTGTCGCGCGTCTTCGCGGCGCCGCGGGGTATGCTGTTCGACGCCCACACCAAGCCCGACCTGGTCCGGCGTTGGCTACTCGGACCGCCAGGTTGGACGATGCCGGTCTGCGAAATCGACCTCCGGATTGGTGGCAAGTATCGCTACGTCTGGCGGCACGACGCGAGCGGCCAGCAGATGGGCGTGGGTGGGACGTTCAAGGAAGTCGCGCGGCCCTCGCGTATCGTGATCACGCAACTGTTCGACGAGGACTGGACCGGCGGCGAGACGATTGTCGTCACGGAGTTCGCCGAGCAGCAGGGCAAGACGACGGTCACGACCAAGGTTCAATACGCTTCACGGGAAGCCCGGGATGCCGCGCTCAAGACGGGCATGACGACCGGGATGGAAGCCGGTTACGAACGGCTGGAAAGCCTGCTCACAGAGGAGAAACGATAATGGCCACTCAGAAAATCACGCCCTTCCTTTGGTTCGATACTCAGGCCGAGCAAGCGGCGGAGTTCTACACCTCGATCTTCAAGAACTCGAAGATCCTCGAGACCGCGCCGGGACCTGACGGATCGGTGATGGTCGTCAAATTCCAGATCGCCGGTATGGAAGTCACGGCGTTGAATGGTGGTCCACGCTTCAAGTTCAGCGAGGCCTTCTCGTTCGTGGTGAGCTGCGACAATCAGGAAGAAATCGACGAGTACTGGAGCAAGCTCACCGCCGGGGGCGGCCAGGAGAGCATGTGCGGCTGGCTCAAGGACAAGTTCGGCTTCTCGTGGCAGATCGTTCCCAGGCAGATGGGGAAGCTGATGGGTCAGCAGGACCCGCAAAAAGCAGGTCGCGTGATGCAGGCGCTACTGCAGATGAGAAAACTCGATATCGCGAAGCTCGAGCAGGCTGCCGAAGACGAAGTGCCGGTCAGCCGTTGACGGTGCGCATTCCTCCTTCCGCGTAGCGCGCACCGGCGGCAGTCCCGACCTCCTCGAGCTCTTCCAACTCGGCGTCCGTCAACGTCACGTTGACGGCGCCGACGTTTTGTTCGAGGTATGCGCGGCGCTTCGTTCCGGGGATCGGGACGATGTCGTCACCCTGCGCGAGCAGCCACGCGAGCGCGAGCTGGCTGAGCGTACAGCGCTTCGTGCGCGCAACTGCCTCGACGCGGCGCACGAGATCGATATTCTTCTCGAAGTTCTCGCCTTGAAACCGCGGATGGTTCTTGCGCCAATCGCCCTCGACGATGTCCTCGGGCGTCTTGATCTCGCCGGTCAGGAACCCGCGGCCCAGCGGGCTGTACGCGACGAACCCGATTCCCAACTCCCGCACCGTGGGCAGGATCTCGGCTTCGACGTCACGACTCCACAGGGAGTACTCGGTCTGCAACGCCGAGATCGGATGAACGGCGTGCGCGCGCCGAATTGTCTGCGGGGCCGCCTCTGAGAGGCCGAGGTAGCGCACCTTGCCGGCGCGCACGAGGTCGGCCATTGCACCGACCGTGTCTTCGATGGGCACCGCGCGGTCGACGCGATGCTGGTAGTACAGATCGATGTGGTCTACACCGAGGCGTCCGAGGGACGCGTCGCACGCTGCTTTGACGTACTCGGGACGGCTATTCTGGCCGATGAATTTTCCGTCCGGCGCCCGGACGTTCCCGAATTTGGTGGCAATGACGACTTGCTTGCGCTTGCCCTTGATCGCCTTACCGACCAGTACCTCGTTGGTAAACGGGCCGTAGACGTCGGCGGTATCGAGGAACGTGACGCCCAAATCCAGAGCACGGTGGATGGTCGCGATAGACTCGGCGTCGTTGCGGGCGCCGTAGAAATCGGACATCCCCATGCAACCGAGGCCAAGGGCTGACACGCGCAGCCCCTGGCCTCCCAGTTTTCGTGTGTTCATCGCTCTACCTTCTAGAATCCTTCGGTCAAACTGAACCGCACCATCCAGTTCTTCTGCGGCCGGTCGAATGGATGGACGACGTCCATCTGTCCGATCGCGTAGCCGAACAAGTTCATCCGGAACGAGATGCCCGTGCTTCTCACAACCTGGCGCTGGCCCTTCCCGAAAATTGCGGCTCCGCTGTCCGACGTCCACGCGACGCCGGCGTCATAGAAAATTCCCGCTTCGATCGGCAGGATCCCGTAGTAGCTGCCGCCGCCCAGTAAGCCAAACGGCGGGAACCGCAGCTCGACGTTGGCCACCGCGATGCGGCTTCCCCAGAGCTGATCGAACACCGGGCACGAGTTGCCGCTGAGATTGCCGCATTCGCGTGGCGAGAAGCTGTTGTAGTCATAACCCCGGACAAGGCTCGGGTACCCGAGAAACATCGGATAGAGCCGCGGATCCTCGGGGTCTCGTCCATACCGTCCGACGTGCAGGAAGCGCGCGCCGATCGTGAACGGCTTGACTGGCATGACATACTTCCGAAAATCGACGAGGCCCGTGACGAACTGCAGATTCCCGAACGTCGGCGCCACTTCGAGCCGCCAGCGATCGCCGAGGATCGGGCTGGTTGCGCCGAAGAACGAGTTGTCCTGCACCAGTGCCAGGTGGCCGGTCTCGAGCGTCACACCGGGCGGCACGCAGTTGTTGATCACGGCGCCGCCACACGTCGGGTACTTGAACTTGTCGTCGTAGACGACCTGTCCCGTTGCCGGATTGAAGCCCGTCGTCCGGATCTCGTAATCGTAGGTGATCTGCTGAATGCCGGCCGACATCTCGATGCGCCGCGAGCGATTGAACGGGTAGGCGAGGATACCGCTGAACTCGCGGTTGGTCTGCTTGAACCGCTGGAGCTGCTCGACGTAATTGCCGGCGCTATCGTAACCCTGCAACACGCCGCCATAGATGTAGGGGATCTGCTGGGCTCCCACCATCCAGTTGATGCGCGACTTGCGATTGCCATAGCCGACCAATGCGGCGAAGTCCGCGAGCCGTCCCTGCACCTGGAACATGGTTACGAGGTTATGATCGCCCAGCATGTCGCTCCAGTACAGCGTGACGCCGCCGCCGACGTACGTGCCGAACCGGTCGGCCGCGATCGCGAGGCTCGGCTGCGCGATGAAATCGAGCGACAGCTTGGGATGGTACGCCTTGACGATGGCCGTCAACGACTGCGGCCCTTCCGGCGGCGGCAGGCCGGTATCCGGGTCCTTGATCAGCGTCGCGATTCCCGTCCCGATCTCCGCGCGGTCGAGCGGAGGCAGTTCGGCTGCTCCCTTGGGAAGCTCCACGATCGGTCCGCCGCGGAGTCCCTGCAGGTCGTCAATCGCCTGGATCGAGTAGCCGCCACCCGTATAGACCGAGAACACGGCGCGCGAAGCCTTCTGCGCCACGCTGAGTGCCGGGCTCAACGTCGTAATGCCGGCGACGCCGGTGAACACATTCGTGACCTGTGAAATGCTGCCGTCGGCGAGCCCCAGGCGGTAGACGTTGCTGATCCCGCCGGGATCGCCGATGAAATACAGATCCTGCCCTTCCGGACTCCATTGCGGGTTGATGTGCTTGGCACCAGTCAGGTGAGGCAGCTGACGGATCTGGCCGCTCCCGTGCGGATCGATGAGCGCGAGCTGATAGTCGCCGTACGACAGAGTGTCCAGCGACGTCGTGAAGCGGTCAGTGACGAACGCGATCTGTGTGCCGTCGGGAGACCAGGCCGGCTCGAGGTCGGCGTACGCGTCGTCGGTCAGGCGCGTCAGCTTCTTGCTGTTCAGGTCATACACAAAGAGGTCGGTCACACCTCCCACCTGCGCGCTGAAGGCGATCTGTTGCCCGTCGGGCGACCAGGTCGGATTGAAGATCTCACCCAGGGACTTGAACTTGATTTCCTTGATCAGGTCGCCGTTGGTGCCTTTGACGATGCGAAGCGCGGGATGGCCCGTCACCACCGCGCCGAACACAAAGCGGCTCCCAGTCGCATCCCAGGCCCCCGCCGAGTTGATGAACTGCATGCTCTCGAGGTGTGGGTCGCGGGTCGCCGACACGAGCTTGCGGAGCGTCTGTCCATTTTCCGCGTCCGCGAGATACATGTCGATGGCGAAGAGACCCGCATCGGAGAAGTAAACCATCCGCGTCCCATCGGGGCTCAACGCGGGCGCGATGTTGTAGTGCTGCTGCCGTCCCGGACTCACGAGCGCGCGCGCCCCGGCCGTTGTGACGGGGTTCTGGCGTGCCTCGTTGCGTTCGGCGCGGTCCGTCGGCAGGGTCGTCCCGGTCGCCACGGCGACGGGCTGTGCCGCATCCACCAGCGCGCGGTGCCAGTCGGCAATCAGGCTGTCGGCGGGACGGTGCGTCAGCTGTTCGAGCGAGGCGATCACGTTGCCGGTACGGCCGGCCGCACGCAGCAGTGCGCCGACGATGTCGTCACCATAGGTCCCGCCCAGATACGCCCAGAAGGACTGCCCCCACCGATACGGGAACCAGCGTGGATCTTCGAGCTCCCGGAACCCCGGCATCCGGCCGGTCCGGACCGCGTCGCGCATCCACATCGTCGTATTGGGGTCCACGTTGCCGAGCGAGACGTACTCGGCCATGCCTTCGATGAACCACAGCGGCACGCGGTTTAGTCCCCCGGCCATCGAGCCGCGGCCAACGCCCGTGATATCGTACTGAAATGCGTGCGTGAGCTCGTGGCCGATGACGTGATCGGTCTCGTAGAGCGACGCGCCCATCGGCAGAATGATGCGACGCTTCAGGCTCTCGGTGACGCCGCCCGTGCCCTCCCCGGGCGCCTGGCCAAGGACGTTGGTTTGCTCAAAGTCGGGGTGATCGGCGTACAGGATGAGCGGCTGGCGGCCGTCGAGCTGGTGGCGCAGCACCTGGGAGATTCTGACGTACCAGCGTTCGGCCATGCGCGCGGCCTGGGCTGCGGCTGCCGCTTCGTTATCGTAGTAGTAGATGTCGAAATGCTGGGTCTTCAGGATCTTGAATTTGAAGGTCTCGTACTGGACGGCGTTCCGTCCGAAGTACTGAGCTTCTGCGCGGGAATTAAACAGCGTAAGCGCGCCCAGTAGCAGGGTGACGCGAATAATGTTCTTCATGTCCTAGGATTACCCCCGTACGGCTTGTTCGGCACCTGAAGCGATCTGAGTCCAGTAGGAACGTACAACATCTTGGAAGAGTTCACATCACCGTCGCCATGGCACCACTGAGCGTGCTCGCTCTTTCTTCATATCAGCTTAACGCCCAGACCCTGCATGGACGGAAAACGGTGAACAGCATCCGGGGGCTGGTTGGCGTTCGCCGCAGTGCTGTTCACGTCACAATTCGCGTGGTCACAGGACCTGCTGCTCACGGAGGCGCCCGGGTAACGTTTACACAGACGGTGTTCAGGAGGGGCGTGTTAACAGAGCCCTGACGCCGTGAACCCCACGACCTGTGCGAGGCCGTTGCAGGCGATGATCTCGGAGTGAATGTTAGGCGCGAATGAGCGCCCCGCCTGCCCTGACCTCCCGCGTTCAATCGATCGACCTGATTCGCGGCGCCGTCATGGTGCTGATGGCAATCGACCACGTTCGCGTCTATGCCGGCGTGCCCGCGGGCGGCCCGTGGCCGGGCGTGTTCTTTACGCGGTGGGTGACCCACTTCGTGGCGCCCGCCTTCATTTTCCTGGCAGGGACGAGTGCGTTCTTCTACGGTCGCAAGCATACCGATCTGTCGCGCTTCCTGCTCGTCCGCGGCATCTGGCTCGTGCTGCTCGAGCTCACGGTGCTGCGTGTGTGCTGGACGTTCAACTTCGACTTCCGTCACTACATGCTGGCGGGCGTCATCTGGGTGATCGGCTGGTGCATGATCCTGATGGCGGCGTTCGTCCGGCTGCAGCCAAAAACGGTCGGAATCATCGGCGCCGCGATCATCGCGCTGCACAACGCGGTAATGCCCTGGGTCGTGAATCATGTCCCGCTCGGCCCGTTCTCGAACATCCTGTACGGCATCGGTCCCGTGGGGAGCTCACCGCTCCTGGTGCTCTATTCGATCATCCCGTGGATCGGCGTGATGGCCGCGGGCTACTGGTTTGGCACCGTGCTCGCCATGGAGCCGGCACGTCGTAACCGCATCTGCCTGCGACTCGGCCTCGGCGCCACCGCGCTGTTTTTGTTCTTGCGCGCGACCAACATCTACGGCGATCCGCGGTCCTGGGCGTCGATGCAGATGCCACGACTGCTGGCATTCCTCAACACGACCAAGTACCCGGCTTCGCTTTCCTTCTTGTTGATGACACTGGGGCCCACGATCGCGTTGATCCCGCTGCTCGATCGGGCGCACGGCCGCGTGGCGCAGTGGCTCACGGTGTTCGGACGCGTGCCGTTCTTCTACTATCTGCTTCACATCCCCCTCATCCACGCCCTCGCTCTGGTCGTGTCGCTGATTCGTACCGGCAGCGTCGATCCCTGGCTATTCACGAACCATCCGATGGCGCCCGGCAACGTGCCGGACGGCTACATGTGGAGCCTGGGACTGCTCTATCTCGTGTGGGCGATTGCGGTCGTGCTGCTCTACATCCCCAGCCGGTGGTACGCCGAGCTCAAGGCTCGGCGCACCGACTGGTGGCTGAAATACCTCTAAACACTCAACTCATTGCACGCAGGGCGCGTGCGGATCGGTGGGCTTCGGCACGTCTCGTTTGGGACGTTCCGGCGCATTCGCTACCGCGAGCGCGCCGTCGTGGACCATCTGCGCAACGCGGGCGAGGTCCCCATAGCTGATGTACTGTGCTTCGTCGGTTACCTGGTGATAATCGAGATGCTCGCCGCGCGAGAACGCCACTGACGGGATGCCGTAGCGCGCGTAGCTGTAGTGATCGGCGCGGCAATAGTACTGCAGCGGGTGGCCGGGAGCGTCGTAGGTGTAGTCGAACACGAACGGGACGGGCTGCTTCGCATTGGCGCTCTCGAGCATCTCTCCAAATTCCCGCGAGATTCGTTTCGCGCCGATGACCTCGAGATAGGTGGGGCCGCCGGCGCCCGTGCCGCCGCGCGGGAAATCGGACGCCGTGCCGCGCCCGACCATGTCTTCATCGATCTCCCCGACGATGGAGTCGATGGGCACCGTCGCATGATCGGAGTACCAGCGCGACCCGAGCAGTCCGGCTTCTTCCCCGGTGTGACTCACGAACAGAATCGAGCGGCGTGGCCGCTCGGCCCCCTGCGCGCGCGCGAAGGATTCTGCGATCTCCAAAATGGCGACCGTGCCGGAGCCGTCGTCATCGGCGCCGTTGCGGATCGAATCGAGCCGGGGCGGCCGGATGGCCCGCAAACTGTCGAGGATCGTGTGGATCTTGCCCCACTCGGCGTCGGTGGGCTCCCGGTTCGGAGAGTCAGCGCCCATGGGCCGCACGACGCGGTTGAACGCGCGGAGCGAGTCGTGATCAACGGGGTGGTGATCGAAGCCGACGTGGTCGTGATGCGCGGTCAGCGAGACGTATTCGCCTCGCAGCGTGGAGTCACTCCCGCGGAGAATGCCGACGACGTTGCGCGCGGGGTAGGCAACCGGTTTTCGCGTGAAGTCATACCGTCCGCTGACGGTGGTTCCCGTAACAGTGCCGGGTGCGATGGTGCTCGGCTCCTTGCCAAGCACGGCAGTTCCGGCTCGGCGCGTGAGCCACACGAGCGCGATCGCTCGCGGATTGCGCGAGGTGTCCGACACCGGCCGGCCCTCCACTATCCGCGCGATCTGCTCGCTCCCCAGCTGGTCCAGCGCGATGACGCCGACCGTCAGCGCATCGCGGTAGCGGCCCAGGAATCCGCCGAGCGAGCGGCGATCGAACCCTTGCGGTACATCGAGCACGACGAACTTGCCGGCGACATCACCCGGCGCAGGCGCCATGAGGTGTGCGCTATCCCCCACCGATCCGGCGTAGATCACCGGCGTCTGGTCGAGCACGCGGGGCGGGACAGCAAAACTGACTGGTAAGAAGTCGGTTCTGAGTTGGAGCGGACCGCCGAACGAGACGAGCCGCGATGTGGAGTCAACTTTCACATCCCAGAACGGGACGGTCTGAAAGTACGTCCCGCTGTCGCCTGCGGGCTCGAGCCCGAGCCGCCGAAACTCGCTCGCGACGTACGCCGAAGCTTTGAAGGCGCCCAGGCTGCCGGTCTCGCGACCCATCATGGAATCGTCGGCGATCAGATAGAGGCGCTGTCGCAGATCGGCCGCTGTGATCGCCGGCTCGCTTTCCCAGACTGGCACGCTCGGGCCCGACGACTGTGACTGAGTCGGCTGGCACGCAGACAGCAACACGACGGCGATCGGAACAGACAGCGTTCGATGCATGTGAACTCTCCACGTGATTAGAATGCGCCACCTCCACCGCCGCCCCCGCCGCCACCCGAACTGCCGCCGCCCCCAAACCCCGAGCCGCTCGAGCTGCGAGGCGAGGAAGCCATGGTAGTGGCGGCAACGGTCGAGAGATGTGACATGCTGCTCGAAAAATGTCCGACGTTGAAGCTCGTGACGCTCGGTCCGACGTACCACCGCGGCGCCTCGGTGTAGATCCCCTCGAATGCGCGGGCGAACTGTTGCTCGACGCCGAAGGCCATTGCGTACGGCAGGTACTTATCGAACAGCTCCGGGTGGCCGATGATCACGCGCTTCAAGTGCTCGGATTCCACGCGCCGGAGGAATTCCTCGAACCCCAACACCTGCTCCAACGCGCGCGCCCCGGAATCGGTGCGTGCGGGCATGATCCGCGCGAAGACGATCAGGATGAGCGCTGAGAGAATGCCGGCGATGACAAACGGCACCGGCGTGAGCAGTGTGAGCTTCGATAGATAGGTCCCGCCGATTCCGACGACCATGCCGACTGCGACGGCGGCGCCCATCCAGTTGTTCTTGACCTTGTCCGGCCGATTCCTGTAGTAGCCGCTCGCGGTCAGGCCATCGTAGATCGCGTCCCTGATGGGAGGCAGCTCCTTGTAGAACTCGTTCTTCAGATCCGACAGCTCCACGTTGTCCCCACGGCCGTCGAAAACGCCGTCAAACACACGGGTTTCATGGGGCGCGAGGGCGTCGCCCTGGATCAGGCGGTGCAGCGTGTATTCCGTCCCACCGCCAAACAACCCAAACAACTTCGGATTCTGGTGCTCTTCGATCCGGAGCTTGCCTCGCACGGCCAGGTCCACGAGTGTGGCCGTGATGTCGCGCATGTCGGCGGAATTGTCGAGCAGCGTGCCCGCTTCAGCGGGCGTCATGCCTTTGGGTGACTCGTACTGGACGGTGATCGGCCGACCGCGCGGATCCCGGCCGGTCCGCGACCAGCGCAGGAACACGAGCAGAAACACCGCAATGGGAATGAACAGCGGCCAGTTGCTGCGGAGCGCCGCAAATACCTTCGCGCCCGCGCTCGGCGCCGTGACTACGCCCTTGTTCCAGCCCACCACCGCAGTCAGTCCTTCGTGATAGCCCAGTCCCTGCGGCATGGCGATGTGGATCACGTCGCCATCGATCGTGACACGCGCGTCGCGCGCCGTGGAGCCGTACACGCCGTTGAACGCGATCGCGCGCACGCCCGGCGTGTTGGCCGGCAAATCGATCTCGGCGCTGGCAGCGTGAATCGGGACGTCCCACTCGTCGCCGGTCACGTTCCAGTACAGCTCGTCGTGCTCCTCGAAGAAACGGAGTCCGTTCGTCGCGCGATAGTGCAGCACGATCGCGCGGGTCGCATTCGATGCACCCGGAATCCAGATCTTGTACTTGATGTAATGGCCCTGCCGGCTCGACTCGGTGCGCAGGGCACGGCCTGCATCGTCCTTTGCGCCCTGGAGCGCGACGCCGAGGGTCCAGTTCAGTCCGGTGCTCGTGCGGTACTCGATGGGAATGGTGCGATAGAGCCCGTTGTACGAGCCCACAAAACTCGCCGTGATCGTCTCGGTGACGTCGATGCTCGCGTCACGGTTCACCTGGATCCGGGCGTCGAAGCGGTCGATCGTGTACGAGCGTTGTTGCGCGCGGGCGGACGCCGTCCCGAGGATCAGGAACAGGATAACGAGTGGGACCTTGGGGACGGCGCGCTCGGACGGGTCGTCCAGGCCGAAGAACTCGCGGGACTTGAGTCCCATCATCCCCGCGACGATCCCGGCGGGAAACTGCGCGATCGCGGTATTGAAATCGCGCACGACCGCGTTGTAATAGCGACGCGCGTTCTGAAGATGGTCTTCGACGTCGGTCAACGTCGTCTGGAGTGAGGCGTAGCTCGCAGCCGCCTTGAGCTCGGGGTAGTTCTCGGCGACCACGAGCATGCGCTGTAACGCATTGGTGAGCGGGTCTTCTTCGCGCGCCCGAACGGCCGGCCCGGCCTGCGACGCCTGCAGCGCGCGCCCGCGCGCCGCGACGACGGCCTCCAGCGTGCTGCGCTCATATCCCGCATGGCCCTGCACGACGGCGACGACGTTGGGAATGAGATCGTGCCGCCGCTTCAGCTGCACGTCGATGTCGGACCATGCGTTGTCGCTGAGCCGCCGCAAGTAGATGAGGCGATTGAATGTGTAGACGACCCAACCGATGACGAGCAGCCCGATGATCAGCGCGACTGTCATGGGTCCCTACGCTAGCTCGGCAAATGAGCGAATGCGAGGATGGCCTGACGTGGGGGAGTCGTCAGAGTCGCGCACACACAGCGCCGTCCGCATTCCTGCGATCCGCGCGGCATCGAGCTCTGCCGCCACGTCCGACACGAAGAGCACTTGTGCGGGCGGGACGTCCAGCGCTGCCGCAATCGTCTGATAGCTCAGCGCCTCGCGCTTCGGACCCGTGGTGGTGTCAAAATAGCCGGAGAGGAGATGTGAGAGATCACCCGCAGTCGTATTGGCGAAGAGGTTGCGCTGCGCCTGTACGCTGCCGGACGAAAAGATCGCGATCCTGATTCCGGCGGTGTGCCATCGCTCGAGGGCGGGACGAACATCGGGATAGACTTCGCCTTTTCCTTGGAGCTCTCCAGTGCGATAACCGGCTTCCCAGATGCGCCCTTGCAGCGCCTTGAGCCCGGTGGATTTCCGATCGCGATCCATCAAGAAATAGACGTACGCTTCCGGCTCCCAGGGCGGCAGGTCGGGGGACGGCGGCTCGGCCGCGTACTCGGCGCGCAGCAGCGCGACATCAGCGGCCACCGCGGGGTCATCACGGTGTTCGTACAAGAAATCGTGGGTACGCGCGCGCGCGTACGGGAACAGCACCTGCTGGACGAATGCGAGGGGCGTCGTGGTGCCCTCGATGTCCAACAGGACCGCGCGGACGTGCTTCAGCGCAATGGGATGTAGCTCGGGCCCCAGCACACGGGCTGGAAGCCCTTATCGGTTCCGCTGTTGGTGTAATGCGGCGTCCAACCCGCCTTGTCCTGGAAGAGGCGGATCGCGCGAATGTCGCGGTCGCCGCAGAGATCGAACCAGTGCCAGGTCCCGCGCGGCACGCGGATGAGGTCGCCCGCTTCGACTTCGATGGCGATGACCGGGCCTTCTCGCGGATGGATGTGGAACAGCCCGCGGCCGCGGATGATGAACCGCACTTCATCCTCGTCGTGCCAATGCTCGGTGCTGAACTTGGCCAGCATCGTTTCGAGATTCGGCGTCGCCGCGGTGACGTCGATGACATCGGCGGTGACGTAGCCGCCGCGCGCTTTGAGCTTCTCGATCTCCGGCGCGTACGCCGCGAGAACGGCCTCGGCGGGAGCATTGGCCGCGGCGCGCTGCGACAACGGCCAGCGCTCGTAGTCGATGCCCAGATTTGCAAGGTATTCCGTCACTTCGGCTTGATCGGTCAGCGTCCGCTGCTCGGCAGGAATTTTCACGGTTGCCATGCTGTGTCTCCTCCTCGTTTTCGTCCCATCGCTTCGAACAAGAACTCGAGGATCTCGACGTGCCGCTTGGCTTCCGCCAGATCGCGGCCCCACGTGTACAGGCCGTGGCGCCGGATGAGGAAGCCATGCGCTGCCAGGTGCCCGCGCAAGAGCCTCTCCACCTGCGGGGCCGCCCGAGCCCAATCCTGCGTGTTCTCGATGATCGGCAGCGCTTCGCGATGCTCGTGCGTGCGAACGCCGTCCAACCCTTTCAGCATCTCATACCCGTCGAGCGTCAGAGTGCTGCCGTCATCCGAGAGAATCGTGCTCCAAATGGAGTGCGTATGCAACACCGCGCCGGCACCCCGGGCGCGGACGATGGCAAGGTGCAACGCCGCTTCGGCAGATGGTCGCCCGTCTCCCTGGACAACGTGGCCCGCGCTGTCAATCGCAACAATGTCGGTGGATTCAAGCAGCCCTTTATCTATGCCGCTCGTCGTGATGGCCAGTCTGAGGGGCTCGGCGGCGAGGACGGCGCTGAAGTTGCCGCTCGTGCCCAGCACCCATCCGCGCGCGTAGAAGAGTCGGCCGAGCTCGGCGAGCTGCTCGGCCGCGACCTCGAAGGATGGTGGCGGCAAACTCAAGACGAGATCTCAAGCGCCGCGCGGCCCAGCCGTGCCGGCCAACGAGGGGTGATCGAGATTCCCTGGACGGTTTCCTCGAACCCTCGCTCACTGCGCGCGACCGTGGTGATGTCGGATCGCCAGACCTCCGCGTCGGGCTGCAGACGCAGCGGCACGGCCCGCGCCAGCGACAGTTCTGGCGCGAAGCTCGCGTCCGGATGTCCCGTCACGTTCCAATCGTACGAAACCGACAAGCATCCAGCGGCGTCGAATGTGATCCGCTTCTCGAGCTCGTAGCCCCTGAGTGTCACCGTGACGGAGTCAGACGTCACCGATACCTGCGCGGTCATCGGCATCGCGGCCCAGGAGCGGATCGGCTTGTATTTCGCGTTCGCGTAATCGTGCGCGGACAGGTCTTTCGGGAGAAGACGCTCGATCAGGATGGCACGCGGATCGTGATCCACGGGTGGGAGTGCCGTGAGTCGCGCCGCCTTTTCGATGTCGTGAATGCTCGCCGTGCCGCCGCCTTTGGCGTCGCTGTGCCCGGGCACGTGCTGTTTCGGAGGCTCGTGATACGATTCGCGCCGTCGCGTGAGCACGTCCGCGAGATTGGTGAGGTCGCTGAACCGCGTGAGCATTTCGACGGCACCGCCGCGGTGCGGGCTGATCAGCGCCGAGAACTGGGCCGAGTGGATCCACAGCTCCGGATAGCCGTCGTAATCGAGATCCAGCTCTTCGCAGGCGAGTGCTTCCCCCGCACGCAGCGCCTGCTCGGCGATGGCGAGCTGCTGCCAGACCGCGCTGCGGAGATGGGGCAGGTACAGGCCCCCAAACACTCCGTGCCAGTAGGCGTCGTTGCACTGGGCGCGCCCAATCGCCCGGCGCGCCACCGGCGGATCGCCCCGGCTGCGGGAGAGCTTCGAGAGCGCGACCATCATCTTCTGCATCCGATTCGACTCGCTGTACTTCACCAGGAAGTGATGCCAGTGTCCTCCCCGCACGAACGATGCTGACGCCGCCAAATGCTTGGGACCGAGCTCGTCTTCGAGCTTGATAAGGTGTATCTGGGCAGGCGCCGGAAGCGCCCATGTCTCCATCTCGCGGTAGGAAGCCGTGCCCAGATAGGCCAGTCCGCCCGTCGGCACCTGGCGGAACGCCTCCTGGCCGGTCGTGAGCTTGATCTCGCCGGCCGTCGTCAGCTCCTCCATGGTCTTCAAAAAGCTGTCGAGCCAGCCCGAGCCGTAGACCCAGTCCTTGGTTCCCGGCCATCCGCCGAACTTTTCGCCGTCATCGGCGAGAACGGCCAGCCCGTGTCCCTGCGACCGCAATTGGCGCAGATACGCCGCCGTTTCCTCGGGCGGACGGAAGGGAATCAGGTAACGCAGGCGCTCATCGATCGCGAGGAGACCGACGCGTTTTCCATCTGATTCGGTGTGATGTGGGCGGTGCAGCTCGTCCGGGCGAAATCCGCTCACCAAAAAGTGCCTGTCATCGACGAGCGCGTATTCGACACCCGCGTCAGCGAGATCCGCGGCGATCTCGGGTTGCCACACGCGCTCGGTCAGCCACAGTCCCGTCGCAGATGCGCCAAAGCGTCGCTTCAGGTACTCGCGCATACGCCCGATCTGCTCGAGCCGGTCGGCACGGGGAAGCGATGCGAGAATCGGCTCGTCGAATCCCGCGAGCAACAACTCGAGCCGGCCGTCGGCCGCCAGCCGGCCGATCAAGTCGAGCCAAGATGTGTCGTGCGCCTCCAGCCACTCGAGGAGCGGCCCGGAGACATGCAGGGTGAGTGGATAGAAACCGGCGGCACTCGTGCGCTCGATGATCGGCCGATAGACGTCGCGCACGTGATCGGCCATGACGTGGTCGAAATTCCCCACCGGCTGATGCAGGTGCAGGCCAAAGACGAGCCGCAGAGGCTGGCTCACGACGGCGCGGGCTGCAGCATTTGGCGGAAGACGTCGGCGGCGCTACCGGCGGCAGGATCGTTACTCCGCGCATCGCCCAGCTTCTCGATGAATCCGGCCTCGAGCCGGCCGCTCTCGGCACCCGTAAGCGTGATCGCGTGCGCCGCGTAGCGGAGCACCTGGCGGCCTTCCAGACCGGCGATGTCATCGAAGAACCAGCCGCAGGAGGTCATGGCGCGTAGCACGCCGCGCTCCATCTCGATGAGCCGCTGCGCTTCTGCGTCACCGTTCACGGGGCCAGTCGCTTCCGCGGCGTTTCGGAACGCCCACGGGCCGCCGGGCAAATTTCGGCCGTCGCGCTCGTACAGCGTGTGAATCTCTCCGGCAAGCCAGTCGATCGCCGCGCGCAGCGGCGCGCGCCAATCCTGCTGGGACGGCCGGTCATGATGGATCCGGCAGCCACACGCTGCGCGCCAGCGCTCGATGCCGTGCGCGCAGCTCCACGATGTGCGCTCGACCAGCTCGACCGATTCAGTGGGAGGATACTTCGCAAGCGCTGCGGCGAAGTTCGTCAGCTCGACGTTCGGAAGCTCGCGCAATCGCGCGACCGTCTCCGCGATGCCGCGGACGCCCCCTTTGTGGTGATGACCGAAGGTCTCGCCGTCCACAGCCACCGCCTCGATCCGACCGGGCTCGATCTGCTTTGCGGCCAGGATCCAGCGCTCGGCGTTGGACTGCAGGTCGCCGAACGCGATCTCATGGGAGCGCGCGCCGTCATAGGTGAACACCGCGATCGAGCCTCCCGAGCCGAGCTCGATCCGGACCGGATGGCCGTCGCGTGGTGCACGCGACACCTGATGCGGGGCGAGAACCGTAAAGGCGATTCCTTCTTTCGCCAGCACGTCGAGTGTCTCCCGGTCCACGGCGGTCTCGGGTAGCCAGAACCCCGTGGGATCACGCCGAAAGCGCCGCCGGAAGTCCGCGATTCCCCAGCGCACTTCGGTTTCCTTATCGCGACGGCTCGCGAGCGGCAGAATGATGTGGTGATACGGCATCGCGAGCGCGTTTCCGTGTCCGAGTCGGTGCCGGCTCGCGCCATCAGCGCTGACCACGGCGGCGGGCACGTCTGATGCTTCGCGGTCCATCCACTCGAGCAGCGTCGGACCGAAGTCAAAGCTGAGGTATTCGTAAACCGCGGCCAGCGGGCGGTACGCCTCGCGCGTGATGCGCGCATTCCAGTCATGATCGGGAGCTGCGGACGGCTCGGCATCCACCAGTCCGGTCCAGGGGTTCTCACGAGGCGGCTGGTAAAAATGCCCGTGGATGACGGCAAGGCCTTTCCGCGGGGAGGTCATCCCACAACTTCGGCAATGCTGCGCAGGACATTGGGAAAGACGCCGTCCTGCGCACCCAGCGCTTCAACCCGACGCATCGTCGCGTCGTCAATCGATCCCGTCGCCAGGGCACGCACGAGATCTTCGGCCTGACCGCAGTGTTCGTCAAAGCGTTGGTTGGCGTAGTCCGCCGCTTCACCGGCCGAAATGATGAACTGCCAGTCCGAGCCCTGAGCGAGCAGCATCGCGCGCGTCGCTTGTGCGAGCACGGCTTGCTGCTTCGGATCACCCTTCAGCGCCTTGCGCGCGACGGGCCAGTACGCTTCCTCGAGCGCCCACAGCCGCTTCCAGGTCCACGACGTCTGATCGTTGAGCCAGTACGAGAAGTCCCCGTCCTTGCCCCACGACCCCGCGGTGAGCTGAATCGTGGGCGCGCGCCGGCCGTGTGTGGCGACGTGCTCGCGCGCGGTTACGGGCCGTACTCCATTGCCTGCCAGGCGCCGATAGACGTTGGCGAGAAAATCGACGCCCTCGAACCACCAATGCCCGAACAGCTCCGCATCGAACGGTGCCGTGACGACCGCGTCCCGCACCTTACTCTTCCCACGCCGCGCCGCCGTCTCCTTCAACACGCCGGCGAAGTGGTCGGCATGATTGCGCGCTGCGACCTGCGCGGCCTGGGGGTCGTACTGCCGCTTCTCGCCGAGGTCCACGCCCGGCCCCGTGACGCGCCACAACCGCAGTCCGTCCGGCCAGCGAATCTTGTGGAATTCCAGATACCACTCGTCGCCGGGATAGCCCTGCGCGCGGCTCCACACCTGGGCGGAGGACTTTGGATCCCGCACCAGCGCGAACAGATCGCGCGCCTTGCCGTCGATCGACGCGACGCGGTACGCGGTGTACGGTGTTCGCTGCCCCGATGCCGGCGCCGCTACGGCATCCGGATATTCCATGGCCGGTCCCGCATGCACGAGGTGTGAGTCGACGAAGAAATACTTGAAGCCGACGTCGGTCAGATGCTGCTCGATCCCGACGCGGTAAGGCTGTGCCTGCGCGCCGAAACCGGGATTCCACGGGCCAGCCGGACGATACGCGCACTCCGGCAGCCAGCAGCCGGTCGGCGCTGTGCCGAACAGTCGCCTGTGCTCCGACACGCCGACGCGCAGCTGGAGCTGGATGCTCTCGTCGCGCGCGAATAACGGGAGGAACCCGTGGGTCGCGGCCGAGGAGATGATTTCGATCGCGCCGCGATCCTCGAAGCCGCGCAGTGTTCCGATCAAATCTTCGTCGATGTCACGGAATAGCCGGTACAGGCGCTGCAGCCGTTGCAGCCAGAAATCGGCGATCGGTTTGAGCGCGAGGTCGCCGGACTTGGCGAGCGACGCCGGCGCCGCTGCCGCGGTCTCGAGCCGCCGCTCCATGTACGCTTCGAACTCACTGACGAACGACGGATGCGCGAGCTGATTCGCGAGAATCGGCGTGATGCCAAGGGTAATGGGAGCGCGGATGCGCTCGCGCTCGAGCTGCTGCAGCACTTCGATCAGCGGGAGATAACTGTCGAGCGCACCTTCGGACAGCCAGACGCTGCCGTGTGGCCATCGGCCGTGATGCAAGACGTACGGCAGATGTCCGTGGAGTGTGAGGACAAAGTCCATCGTGGGGGCAGTAGTGGGGGCGGGCGTGCTAGCGACGGGCGTTGACGCCTCGTCCACTCTTGCCGGCGGTGGACCGTTTGCGTGGCTTGCGGCCGCTGGGCTCAGGCATGGACGCGTCGGGAAGGGCGCGCGCCGCCGCTGCCCGCCGATAGACCGCCTCGTAGGCTTCGGCCGGCTGGCGCCACGAGAAATCTTTGCGCATCGCGCCGCGCGCGAGCTCGGTGAACCGGGCGTGATCCTGGTAGAGCGTGACGCCGCGCTGCACCGCGCGATCGAACGCCTCGGGACTGTAGGCATCGTACAAGATCCCGGTCACACCATCTTCGATGGTATCGGCCAGCCCGCCGACGCGTCGGGCGACCGGGAGCGCGCCATAGAGCTGCGCGCGCATCTGCGTCAGGCCGCAGGGCTCGTACAACGACGGCATCATCAGGAAGTCGGCGCCGGCGAGCAATTGATGTTCGAGCTTGTCGGTGAATGCGGTGTTGATGCCGATCCGCGTCGGATAGCGGGCCGACAGGTCACGCAGCGCGTTTTCGAACTGCGCCTCTCCCGCGCCAAGGAACAGGAACTGCGCATCGAGCTGGCGCAGCGACTGCGAGGCGACGATTTGATCGAGCCCCTTTTGGGCAACGAGTCGCGCGCTCATGCCGAACACCGGCACATCCGCGCGCAGTGGCAAGCTCCACGACGCCTGCAGCTCGGCTTTGCACGTCACCTTGCCCGACAGGTCGTCGGCCGTGAACCGCGCCGGAATATCGGGATCGTTGGCGGGATCCCACTTCTTGACATCGATCCCGTTGCGAATGCCCACCAGGCGATCGCCGAGTTGCCGGAAGCTGTGCTGCAGTCCGAAGCCACCGACATCGGTCAACAGCTCGAACGCGTGCGTCGGACTCACCGTGGTGACCATGTCGGCGTAGAGCAGGCCGCCCTTGAGGAAGTTCAGCCGGCCGTACCACTCCATGAAGTCGGGCGACCACATGTCGTCGGGGAGTCCGATCTCCTTCATGACGTGATACGGATAGACGCCCTGAAAGCCGCCGTTGTGCACCGTCAGGACGACGGGGAGCCGCTGCAGCTCGGCGTCATTCCGGTAGACGCGGCGCAAGAAGACGGGCGCCAGCGCGGTATGCCAGTCGTGCGCGTGCAGAATCAGATTGCCGTCGCCGAGGCGCCGGGCGATCTGGATGGCGGCCGCCGCGAGCAGCGCGAAGCGGTGCGGATTGTCGGAATAATCGCCGCTCCCGTCGCCGTAAATGCCCGGGCGATTGAACGAGGGCTCGTGCTCGAGGAAGAGAATCTGCGGGAATCCGTCGCGCACCTCGCGCCAGCAGCGCACCTCTTCGCGGCGATCGCCGATCTCCAGCGTAAACGGATCGAACAGCGGCTCCAGCCGGCCGGCGTGCGCGCGCGCCTCGCGGTAGAGCGGCAGCAGGACGTGACTCTCCGTGCCGCTCGCCGCCTGATAATCGGCGATGTCGGCGACCGCTTGCCCCAAGCCGCCCGTGCGGGCGTAGGGCCAGAGCTCAGCGGTCAGGTGGAGGACACGCCTCTTCAACGGACCTCCCGCGTCATTGCGGCAGAGGTGGTGGATCGCCGGTGATCGTTTCGCCAACCGCGGTGGGCACGTAGTACCGCGTGACGTACTCCTGCAGCATTTGCCGTGTGGTGAAGCGCTCGACGGCAACGGCGAGCGCGGCTTTCATCATATGTACCCAGGCGGGCGAATGACGGCCAGGGAGTCGATCGTAGTACGTCGGTACTACTTCTTGCTCGAGCAACCGGAACAGGTGCTCCATGTCCTGTTGCTCGGGGTCGCTCCCCGCGCCCGTCCCTTCGGCGCTGGCCAGGGGAATCGCCCAGCCATTCTCCCCGGTATAACCCTCCGCCCACCATCCGTCCAACGTGCCGAGTTGCGGCACGCCGTTCAAGGCGGCCTTCATACCGCTCGTGCCACACGCCTCCAGCGGCACGCGCGGCACATTCATCCAGAGGTCCACGCCCGCCACCATGCGCTGCGCGAGGTGCAGCTCGTAATCCTCGAGAAACGCAATGCGACCCTCGAAGCCCGGGTCCTGCGCCGCGGTGAAGACCTTCTGCAGCACGCGCTTGCCCGGCTCGTCGGCCGGATGGGCTTTGCCGGAAAAAATGATCTGGACGGGACGGCGGGGATCGGTGAGCAGGCGTCTGAGCCGCTCGGGATCGCGGAACAGGAGGTCGGCGCGCTTGTAGGTGGCAAACCGGCGCGCAAAACCGAGCGTCAGAACGTTGGGGGAAAGGAGCGCACCAGCTCCCGCAAGCTTGGCCGGGTCCTTCCACTGGTCGCGCCAACGGTGACGTGCCTCCTCGCGGATATAATGAAACAACAGGTGGCGGAGGCCCTCATGCACTGTCCACAGCCGGTCATCGTCGATGCTTCGTACCGCCGCGGCCACGGCTGCCGGTTCAGCGTCCGACTCCCAGTCGGAACCGAGGGAATCGGCAAGCATGTCGCGGATCGGCCGTGCCATCCACGTGCCGAGATGAACCCCGTTGGTGACGTAACCGATCGGGATGTCTTCCACGGGTTTGTCTTTCCAGACCCAGCGCCAAATCCGGCGAGACTCTTCACGGTGGCGGGCCGAGACCCCATTCACGCGACCGGCGAGTCGCAGCGACAGCACGGTCATCTCAAAGTGCTGATCCTTCAAACCGGGCTGTCCAAACGCCATAAACTGCTCGCGCGTCATACCCATCGTGTTCCAGAACGGTCCTGTCACTTGCTCGATTTGGTCGAACGAAAATACGTCGTGCCCCGCAGGCACCGGCGTGTGAGTCGTAAACACACTGGTCGCGCGGATCTGCTCCCGCGCTTGCGACGGCGTGAGACCTTTTCCGATGAGCTCGCGCATACGCTCGATGTAGCTGAATCCTGCGTGCCCTTCATTGGCATGCCAGATCTCGGGGGCAAGGCCCAGCGCGCGCAAAATCCGAACGCCGGCGACGCCGAGCACCCATTCCTGCCGCAAGCGCCACTCGGCGCCGCTGGTGTAGAGACGCGCAGTCAGATCGCGATCGGCCGGATCGTTGCACTCGAGGTCGGTGTCGAGCAGGTACACCGGCACGCGTCCCACCATCACGCGCCACGCGCCCACTTGTACTTCGCGCCCGGAAATCGTCACGGCGGCGACACAGGGATCACCGTCGGGGCCATTCACGCGGACGACAGGATTGACGGTGGGATCGACCGGATCGTCGGAGTCACGCTGCCACCCGTCGAGGCCGATGGTCTGATCGAAATAGCCGCCGTGGTAGTACAGTCCGATGCCGACGAGCGGCACACCCAGGTCGGAAGCCTCTTTGCAGTGATCGCCCGCGAGCACGCCGAGCCCACCCGAGTAGATGGGCAGGGAACGATGCAGCGCGAATTCGGCTGAGAAGTAGGCGATTACGCGATTCTTCAGCTCGGGATAGCGAGTGGTGAACCAGGTGGCGGTGCCGTTCTGCTGCGTCAGATCCTCGAACCGCTTGATGACCTGGTCGTAGCGCTCGAGAAACAGCGGATCACGGGCCCGCTCCGTTAGGCGATCGGGTGCGACCTGCCGCAGAAACTCGACCGCGTTATGGCGGGTCGCTTCCCAGAGGTGGTGGTCGATCCGGTGGAACAGCTCGCGCGCATCGAGCTGCCAGCTCCACCAGAGGTTCTGGGTGACGTCGCCGAGCAGCCGGATGCGATCCGGCAGGTGGTTCGGCTCGGAGGGCTGGCTCGTGTGGGGCGATACGGCAACCGGTGCCGGGGCCGTGGGGGACGGGGAAGTGGGGGATTCTGGAGTCATCGGTTGCGACATATCTAATCGGTGAGATTGTAAGGCTCCAGTCAGGGCCGCAACCTTTTGCGATTGCGCCGCGTCGAACCCTATATCCTAGCCCCCGTGATCACGATGCCGAGACTTACCGTCGCTCTCGCCTTGCTGTGCGTCCCTTCCTTCTTATTAGCGCAAAACGTTCACCCCACACCCCCGCCAGACGTGCGGGCGGTGCCGCTCCAGGGTGAGATTCGCCTCGACGGGCGGCTGGATGAGCCCGTCTGGCAGAGCGCGCCGGCAGCGACGGACTTCCTGCAGAACCAGCCCCATCAGGGTGAGCGTGCGACGCAGCGGACCGAGGTTCGATTCGCATTCGACGCAGCCGCGATCTACGTCGGCGCGCGTATGTTCGACGATTCGGGCTCTCGTGGTGTGCGGACACGTCTTGCCCGCCGCGACGCGGACATCAGCACCGATTACATCCAGGTCATCTTCGACACCTATCACGACCACATCGGGCGGCTGTTCTTTCTGGTGAATCCGTCGGGCGTCAAACAGGACGCCAACGGTCTTGGCGGCGGCGGCGATCCCTCGTGGGACCCCGTGTGGGAAGTACAGACGACGATCGACTCGCTCGGCTGGACGGCGGAGATGCGCATTCCGTTTTCTCAGCTGCGCTATCCGTCGACCGGGCAAGAGCAGACCTGGGGTCTTCAGATCTGGCGGCAGGAAAACCGTCTGAACGAGCTGTCGCAGTGGTCGTACTGGAAGCCGGAGGAAGTGGGCGGGCCACCGCAATTCGGCCACCTGCTGGGGATGGTGATTCATCAGGCGCCGGGGCGCGCCGAGGTCCTCCCGTACGTCGTGGGCCGCTCCTCCAACGTGCCCGGCGACCCGGCCGATCCCTTCTACGATCCGCACGCGATGGACGGGCGCGTCGGCGCCGACGCGATGCTGCGCGTGACGTCGAACCTCACCATGAACGCGACCGTCAATCCCGACTTCGGTCAGGTGGAAGTAGATCCGGCCGTCGTGAATCTCAGCACGTTCGAAACGTTCTACGAAGAGAAGCGGCCGTTTTTCGTGGAGGGCGCCGGGTACTTCGGGCTGGGGGGATTCAGCTGCTACTTCTGCTCGAACGCGTTCTCACTGTCGATGCTCAACACCAGGCGCATCGGACGCGAGCCGCAGTTACCGGCCGTGCGCGACAGCGTCGCGTACGCGGACGCGCCCGACAACACGCGAATCATCGGGGCCCTCAAACTCACCGGTCGAACCCCGAGCGGCTGGTCGATTGGAGCCTTGAACTCACTGACCGCGCAAGAGCAGGCGCCCGTAGTCCTGGACGATAGCGCCGTTACCCCAAGCGTCAGGACTGTCGAGCCGCTCACCAATTACTTCGTGGCCCGCTTCGCGAAGGACGTGCGCGGCGGCGCCACCGTCTACAAGGTCATGGCCACGTCGGTTCGCCGCGACCTGGCGAATGATCCCTACATGAACGAGCGCCTGTCGCGGCACTCCGAAGCACTGGGTGTCTCGACCGAGATGTGGTGGAGCAAGCGGACCTACCGTCTGATGGCACAGCTCGCCGGCACGCAGGTCATCGGCGACACGGCGGCAATTCGCCGGGTCAAGGAGTCGCAGCGGCACTTCTTCCAGCGACCCGATCGCTCCGATACGCTCGACGTCCGGAAACCGTGGACATCGATGTACGGCCTGGGCGGCTTTGCGCGAATGTCAAAGGAGCAAGGCCACATTCTTTGGGAGACCAGCGTCAACTTTCGGTCGCGCAGTTTCGACAACAACGACATCACGATTCTCCCACAGGGTGAGTTCGTGTGGATGAGCGCGAACCTGTTCCCGCTGTGGACGAAGCCGACAAAGTGGTACCGGCAACTGGTGCTCATCGCTGGAGCGCAACAGCAGTACAACCTCGACGGGGATTTGACAAACAGGGACTACCACCTCTACGGACAGATGCAAACGCTCGGATACTGGGGATTTTCGGCGTTCTGGATTGGTTCACCAACTGTGCTGGATGACCGTTTGACGCGTGGTGGACCGGTCGTCGGTCGCCCGGGCAGGGATTATTTCTCCCTAGACGTACGAAGCGACAACCGTAAGGCGGTCGTCGGGGAGCTCACTCTGGATGGAGGCTGCAACAGGGACGGTGACTGCCAGCGCGACGTGTCGTTGTCACTCGAGCTGAAACCAAAATCGAACGTGAGCGTGTCACTGGGGCCGAGCTTCAGCAACTCTCACTCGGGCGTTCAGGCTGTCGCACGGGATTCGAGTAACGCCGGCTTGGGACTGTATGACTGGCATTACGTCTTCGGACAGCTCGAGCGCAACGAATTCGGGATGAACACCCGTCTCAACGTGACGTTCTCGCCTACGCTGACATTGGAGCTGTACGTACAGCCGTTCATCTCGGCGGGCGATTACACGAGCTACAACGAGTTCGCGGCGACGCGGACGACCAAACGGCTTACGTACGGCCGCGACATTGGCACCATTGTCGTCACGCCGCCATCATCGCCGGGGGGCTCGAACACCATCACCCTCGACGCCGACGGCCCCGGGCCGGATTCCTCCTTCACCTTTGCCGATCCCAGCTTTACGGTCCGTTCGCTGCGCGGCAACGCGGTGCTCCGCTGGGAGTATCACCCCGGCTCGACGCTGTTCCTGGTTTGGACGCGGAGCGGCGCGACGCAGGAATCGCGCGGGCAGATCAATTGGAACGAAGACACGAGCGCTCTGTTTCAGGGCCCGTCAGAGAACATTTTCATGGTCAAGGTCAATTACTGGTTGGGGTTCTAAAAGGAGCAGGGAGCGGGGAGCAGCGGAACCTGGTAGCGTTTTAGGAGAGACAGCTCCCAGCTCACTGCTCCCTGCTCCTTGAGGTCATATGTCGATCCGTGCCGTCAAGTCCATTTCCCAGTCGCTGCCCACGCTCGAAGGCGCCGGCGTCAAGCTGCGCCGTGCGTTTGGCTTTGGCCGCACCGGCGACTTCGATCCGTTTCTCTTGCTGGACGATTTCCGCAATGAGCATCCCGAGGACTATCTCCCCGGCTTTCCGTGGCATCCGCACCGCGGTATCGAGACGATCACCTATGTGCTGAGCGGCAGCGTGCAGCACGGTGACAGCCTGGGCAACCGCGGGACGATGGGTGCGGGCGACGTGCAATGGATGACCGCCGGCAGCGGGATTCTGCATCAGGAAATGCCGAAGGGCGATGAACGGGGCCGCATGCACGGTTTTCAACTCTGGGCCAACCTGCCGCGCAGCCTGAAGATGACGGCGCCGCGGTATCAGGATATCCATTCGAAGGAAATTCCCGAAATCGTCGATGACGATGGCACGCGTGTTCGGGTCGTCGCCGGGGATTTCTGGGGCAAGCGCGGGCCCGTCGAAGGCGTTGCCGCCGACCCGCGCTATCTGGACATCTGGATTCCGCCGCGCGTGCGCAAGACGATTCCGGTCGAGGCGTCACGCCACGCGTTCGCCTATGTGTTCGAGGGGAGCGGCTCGTTCCGCGATGCGTCGGCCCCACTGGGCGTGCAGACCGATCGCGTCTCGGCGGGTGGCCGCGATGCCGGCAGTGAGAGCGCGCAAGAGACCGCCAATCGCTCGCTCGTCCTGTTCGATTCGGGAGACGAGATCACGGTCCAGGCGGGAGAGCAAGGGATGCGGTTCCTGCTCGTTTCAGGGCAACCGCTGCAGGAACCGGTCGCGTGGCAGGGACCGATCGTGATGAACACGCGGGATGAGCTGCAGCAGGCCTACGAGGAACTGCGGCGCGGGACGTTCATCAAGCGCTAGCCTTTTCGGTTTTGGGGCGGTTATCGTTCACGCCGCGCTATGTGGACCTTCCTTCGCCGCCGCACCCTCACACAGTGGATTGTCGTGTCCATGGTGGTCGGTGTGGCGCTCGGGATTCTTTGTCCCAGCTTCGCCGTCTCGATTCGCCCGGTCTCGACCGTCTTCTTGCGCATGATCCGATCGATCATCGTGCCGCTCATTTTCGGCACGCTCGTCGTCGGTATTGCCGGACACGGCGACGACATGAAACGGGTCGGGCGGCTCGCGCTCAAGTCGATCATCTATTTCGAAATCGTCACCACCCTCGCGCTCTTCATCGGGCTGTTCGCGGTCAACATCCTGAAGCCCGGCGTCGGCGTCTCGCTCGCCGGTGAGACGGGCACGGCGCCGCCGGCGAGTACGCAGATCACGTTCGGCAGCGTGCTCGAGCACATCGTGCCGCAGAGCTTCTTCGAAGCCGCGGCGACGAATGAGATGCTGCAGATCGTGTTCTGGTCGGTGTTGTTCGCGATCGGGCTGTCGCAAGTGCGCGGCAGACCCAAGGAAGTCATGGTTGGTTTTTGCGAGGCGCTCGCCGAAGTGATGTTCAAGTTCACCGGCGTGGTGATGAAGTTCGCCCCGTTCGGTGTGGCGGCCGCGCTCGCGTTCACGGTGGGGCAGGCGGTCGTGAAATACGGCGGCCCCGAGGGTGCCTGGCACATTCTGCGGAGCCTCGGCCTCGTGGTGCTTACGCTGTATATCGCGCTCGTGGCCTTCGGGCTCTTCGTGCTGTATCCCGTGGCGCGCCTCGCGCGGGTCCCGGTCGGGCCCTTCACCGCTGCCGTCAAGGAACCCGCGCTGATTGCATTCTCCACAGCATCCTCCGAAGCCGCGCTGCCCAAAGCCATGGAGCAGATGGAAGCGATCGGAGTGCCGCGCCGCATCGTCGCCTTCGTGATGCCGACCGGGTATTCGTTCAACCTCGATGGCAGCACGCTGTATCTGTCGGTCGCGTCGGTCTTCGCGGCCCAGGCGGCAGGCGTGTCGCTCACCGTCGGACAACAGTTGCTGATGATGCTGACGCTGATGCTCACGAGCAAAGGTGTGGCCGGCGTGCCGCGGGCGGCGCTCGTCATTCTGACCGGCACGCTCGCGTCGTTCAATCTGCCGGCGGAAGCCGCCGTCGTGCTGCTGGGCGTCGACGTGTTGATGGACATGGCGCGCACGACGGTAAACCTCATCGGCAACTGTCTCGCGACCGTCGTCATGGCGCGCTGGGAAGGCGAGTACGACGAGGCGCGCGTCGTCGTAACCAAAGCGGCCGAAGCCGCGTAACTTCTCCCCGTGACCACACCCGCGGCATCCGCCGAGATCCCCGCCGATCTCGCGGCGGCCCTCGCCGACCGCTACGCGCTGCGGCGCGTGCTCGGACGCGGCGGCATGGCGACGGTCTATCTTGCGGACGATAAGAAGCACTACCGGGCCGTCGCCCTGAAAGTGCTCCTGCCCGGCCTGGCGGCCTTTCTCGGCGCCGAGCGCTTTCTGAAAGAGATTCAGATCGCCGCGCGCCTGACGCATCCGCACATTCTCACTCTGCACGACTCCGGTGAGGCCGGCGGCTTTCTTTATTACGTGATGCCGTACATCGAGGGTGGCTCGCTGCGCCAGCAGCTCGAGGGTCCGCCGCGACGCGCGCTGTCCGAGTCGCAGGCGCTGGCCATCGCCGAGCCGGTGGCGGATGCGCTGACGTACGCGCATCGGATGGGTGTGCTGCATCGCGACATCAAGCCGGAAAACATCCTCTTCTTGGAAGGGCATCCGATCGTTGCCGATTTCGGCATCGCCAAGGCGGTCAGCACCGCCGGCGGCGCGAACCTGACCCGCACCGGCTTCCCGGTCGGGACGCCGGGCTACATGAGTCCGGAGCAGGCGGCGGGTCTCACCGATCTCGATGCGCGCACGGACGTGTACAGCCTCGCCGTCGTGATTTACGAAATGCTCGTCGGCGACGTGCCCGGCCGCTGGCCCACCGAGGACGCCGTGCGCGCCGGCCGCTTCCTCGAGGCCTCGGCGTCACACCGCACGCGGCTTACGACTCTCGGGCCGGTGATTGAAGGCGCCTTAGTGCGCGGCTTGGCGATCCGCCAGGATCAGCGCACGACCTCGACGGCCGAGCTGATGGACGAGCTCGCGCGCGGTTCCGCGCCACGGCGGCGCTATGACAAGGACGAGGTGCAGGAAATCGTCAAGCGCGCCACAGAACTCGAGGCGTCGAACAAGACGGCGTCAGGTGCCATGACGATCGGCGGCGTAGAAGCGTTGGCGGGAGAAGTTGGCGTCGCGCCGGCAATCGTACGGGCCGCCGCGCAATCGCTCGAGGCGCCATACGTCGGGCCCGCGTCGCTGACGCCCAATCGCACGAATCCGTGGGTGGCCGGACCTACCGAGCTCTTTTTCGAGCGCGTCATCGAAGGCGAACTGCCCGAGTCCGAGTACGCAACGGTCGTCGAGGAGATTCGGCGCGTGCTGCGCAACGCCGGGCAGGTCAGCCAATTTGGCCGATCGTTCTCATGGATCGCGGCTCCGCGCCAGGCGATTCGGCGTGACCTCGAAGTCGCCGTGTCCGTGCGACGCGGTCAGACGCGAATCACGATTCAAGAGAACATGAGTCAGCTCATCGGAGCTGTGTTTGGCGGGATCGGCGGCGGTATGGGTGGCGGCGGAATGGGTCCCGTCGTGGGGATCGGGGCGGGGGCGCTCCACCTCGGCCCGATGGTCCTGGCGGTGGTTCCCGTTTGGTTGGGCATCACTTACGTCACGGCGCGAACAGTATACCGCCGCAGCAGCACTAAACGTTTGCGCGAGCTCGAGAATCTGGCGAATCGGCTCGACGGTCTTGTGCGCGAGTTAGTTGTCGTTCCGCACTAGAAGGCCGCACGCCACTCAACGCGAGCGCCTCCCGGTTCGACAAGAAAATGTGGCGGGCGCAAGCCAAAGACATGCCAGCGACCCTCCATGACTTTTCCGGCGGTTACGCCGATCGTCGCGCCTGCCAGGACGTCGGAGAGCCAGTGCTTATGGTCGTTGAGGCGCGACCACGCCGTGCCGGTGGCGCCGGCATAGAGCACAGCGGTGGCCCACGGACGCCGGATTTCCTCGGAAAGAGATGTCGCCAGCGCAAACGCCATCGTCGCGTGGCCCGATGGGAACGCGTCGTGATTGGAGAACGGCCGGAAGATGTATTGACTCGTGGCCTCGTCCGGGCGAAAACGGCCCACGACGAACTTGAGCGCGCCGGTCGTCACGCCCGCCAGGGCGACCGAGCCGAGCACGCGACCGCCGCTGCGCTGGAGCTTCGGGTTCTTGGTTGCGATGCCCGTCACGATGATCGCCGCCGGGACGCCGAACGCGACCGCCGGCGAGCCGCCCCATTTGAAGACGCGCGCGATGTCGTCGCTCTCAGCGCTCCGCTGGTCCTGGAACCAGTGGTCGACGTGGAGGTCGGAGATACTGACGAGGCCGACGGCACCGGCGGCAATCGCGGCTTCCCACCAGCGCACCGTATGGACCGGAGGGAAAGGGGCAGGAGCAAGCGCAGGTTGCGTCTGAAGGACGATCGCGAGGAGCGCGGCGTTCACGACTTCCACATTCCCTCGAGTCGTTCGAACGTGCTCAGGGGGTCGCTGTTCTCTCGATGGCCTCGACGTCGATCGTGATGCGGACATCGTCGCCCACGATCTGGGCACCCTCCATCAAGCGATTCAAGGTGATGCCGTAATCCTGGCGCTTGAGCGTCGTGGTGGCGGAGAACGCGGTGCGCCGGCCGCGCGGGCTCGCGAGCACGCCACCCATGTCGGTCTCGAGCACCACCGGGCGCGTGACGCCGCGCAGGGTGAGATCGCCGGTGATCCGCAGGTGATCGGCGGCCGTGCGCTCCACCTTCGTGCTCGTGAACGTGATTGCGGGGAAGCTGTCCACCGCCAGGTAGTTCTGGCGCACGTCGTTGTCGCGACGGTCGTTCCCCGTCGTAATCGTCGCGCTCTGAATCTTCGCGACGACGCTCGCCGCCTCGGGCTTGCTGGGATCGTAACTCAAGTCCGCGGTCCATTGTCCGAACGAGCCGTTGACCCACGTGATGCCGAGATGCCGGACGCGGAAGTTGACCGCGCTGTGCGCCGGGTCTGCCGCCCAGCGATTGCTTGGTGCCGGCGGGGGGAGCGACGCAGCGGCAGTTTGAGACGGTGTGGTTTGGGATGTCTGCGCGGCCAGCGAGAAGGGAGCCGGCGCGAGCAGGACGAATGCAAGAAGAGAACGTGTCATGGCGCGTAAGATAGCACGGCGAATACGCCGATGACGGCAATCACGACACCGAGCGCGATCTTGACCGCCGCACCCGCGGCCCGCCCCACTACCGCCCCCCAACCGGCGCGCGTTGCAACGCCGGCATGCCGCGAGTACGTGTACTCGAACAGCCCGGCCCCCACGAATGAACCGATGAACGCGCCGATCACGCTGCCGATGATGGCGACCGGGACGCCGATGACCGCGCCGACCAGTCCGCCGATGAGGGCGCCCCATCCGGAGCGGGTCGAGCCGCCGTAGCGCTTTGCATATCGGAACCCGATCCAGTTTTCGATGATCTCACCCAGAAACGCGAGCGTGAGTGCGATCGCGATGGTCGCAATGCCTACCGAATGGAAATGCGTGAGCCACCCATAGATCAGGATCCCGCCGACCATTACCCAGAGACCCGGCAGGCCGAGGGGAATCATGGCCAGGCCGGCGAGCGTGAAGACGCACAACAGCACTACAGCGAGAGCGGTCATCGGCGCGTCCCCATGTTCAGTTGATCATCATACGATCGCGACGCTCGCGACGATTCCGATGCTCGGCAATCTAGGCAAAAAGCAAATCGATTAGAACCGGATAGATTCCGGGCATGACCCCCGAGATTCTCGACGCGCTGATCTCGCGCCGCACGCGTTGATCGGCTTCGCGCTTCTTCTCCAAATCACGGTTCCTCCACCGCGGGGATACGTCAACGACTTCGCGGGCGTGCTGGATTCCGCGTCGGTCCGGCACATGGAGGCGGTGATCACCGAGGTGCGGGCGAAGACGCAGGGCGAGATCGCGGTCGTCACGCTTCCGGACATCGGCGACCGCGCGGCGAGCGACGTCGCGGTGCAGATCGGGCGGCAGTGGGGTGTGGGGGCGAAAGGGGAGGCCGGCGACCGCGCGAAGAATCTTGGCATCGTCGTCCTGCTCGTGCCACGAAAGAATCATCAGCCCGGCACCGGCGACGTCTTCATCGCGACGGGGCGTGGCGCGGAAGGATTTCTCCCCGACGCGCGCGTCGGGCGGATTCGCGATGCGATGGTGCCGGAGCTCGCACAGGAGGAGTACGGCAGGGGCCTTTCCATCGGCGTCGACCTGATCGCGCAAGCCTTCGCGACGGAATTCGGCGTCACCCTCACCAGCCCCCAGGACACTGTGCCGCCCACGGGGGCGGAGCGACCACAGATCCCGGTCGGGCTGATCGTCGCGGTTGTGGTCCTGCTGATCTTCTTCAGCCGGGGCCGAGCACTCTGGATTCCATTCTGGATCCTGAATCAGGGGGGGCGGCGTAGCGGGTGGAGCCGTGGCAGCGGCTGGGGCGGTGGCGGTGGAGGTGGTGGGTTTGGTGGATTTGGCGGTGGCGGTGGCTTTTCAGGCGGCGGGGCGGGAGGGAAATTCTGACATGGCCCGGATGACGGTGGACGCGTTCACGGGTCGCGTGGCTGAGGCAGCCGGTGCGCGCCTCGTCGCGCTGCTCCTCTACGGCTCTGCTGTTCGGGAGGCAGGCGCGGCGGCGGCGAGCCCCGAGCCGAACCCGATGAACACGCTGTTGATCGTCGAGAGCGTGGATGACGAGCTGTTTCAGCGGCTCAGCGGGCCGGTGAGAGACTGGCTGAGCGCCAAGCATCCGCCGCCCCTCGTGCTGACCGATCAGGAATGGCGCAATTCCGCCGACGCATTCCCGATCGAGTACGACGACATCCGGGCGCATCACCGCGTGCTCGCCGGCCGCGACCCCTGGCGCGGCATCAGCGTGCGGACCGCGGACGTGCGCCGCCAACTCGAGCAGGAGCTCATGGGGAAACTCGTGCACCTGCGGCAGGCGTACGTGGCAGCCTGGAATCAGCCCAAGCGCCTCGCGGAGATCGTGCGCGACACGCGTGCGGGGTTGCTCACCATGTTGCGTGCGGTGCTGCGGTTGGCGGGCCGCACGCCGCCACCCGAGTCGGCGGCTCTGGTGCGTGAGGCGGCGGGGCTGATAGGATTCGCGTCGGACATCACCGAGCCGGCCGCGTACCTCGACGCGGTCACTCGTACGGCGGCATACGTGAACCGCATGGAAAGGAACGATTCGTGAACGTTCGGAGGTGGTACGTGGGACGTGGTGCGTGGCTTCCGGTGGCGTTGGCGCTCGTCACGGGCTGCGGCTACAACACGATCCAGACGCTGGACGAAAAGGTGAACCAGGCGGAATCGCAGATCAAAGTGCAACTGCAGCGGCGCGCCGACCTCATTCCCAACCTGGTCGAGACGGTCAAGGGATATGCAAAGCAGGAGCAGACAATCTTCATTCAGGTTGCCGAAGCGCGCGCGAAGCTGGCGGGTGCCGTGCAGAGCGGGGACCTGCAGCAGATGGCGCAGGCGAACGCGGCGCTGACTGCCCCGTTGGGACGGTTGATCGCGATCGCGGAGAATTATCCGCAGCTCAAGTCGAACGAGAATTTCCGGGCGCTGCAGGATCAGCTCGAGGGCACCGAGAACCGCATTGCGGTCGCCCGTCAGGACTACAACGAGAGTGTGAACTCGTACAACGCATACATACGCCGCTTCCCGCAGGTGATCACTGCAAAGGTCCTCGGCAAGAAATCGCGCGAATACTTCGAGCTGCAAACCCCCGGCGCGGCCGCGGCGCCAAAGGTCGACTTCTCGCACTGAGGCGATGTGAGCGAGCAGCGTAACGGGTCAGCTCGCCTCGTGCTCGCCCGCTTGCCTATTGCGTCGTCGAAGTGAATGGTAAGAGAGCGCCCCCCGCGCCCAGGGAGGGGGTTGTTTACCGTGTCGCAGATTCATTGCCACTTCTGTGGAGGCATCATCCAGGACGCCGCGACGATCGATTACCGGCCGCCGCGCGCGAGTGCCCAGTATGCCATGCCCGAGGCGAGGCCCTGCAGCTGCGCTCGCCCCGTGGTTTACGAGCATCCGCCGATGCTCGGCGGTCCGGACGAGGACCAGACGCCGGACGGCCAAGCCGCCTAAAAGAACACGGCGCCCCCTGTGAACAGGTGGCGCCGTGCCGCATCAGGTGCCGTGGTGGCTTAGAGCTTGACGACGTTCTGCGCCGCGGGGCCCTTTTGGGCCTGCACGATTTCGAACTCGACGCGCTGGCCTTCGGTCAGCGACTTGAACCCCTCACCTTGAATCGCGGTGTGATGCACGAAGCAGTCCTTGCCGCCGTTTTCGGGTGTGATGAAACCAAAGCCCTTGGCGTCGTTGAACCACTTCACGGTACCAGTAATACGTGCCATCTGTGTGTTGCTCCTAGCTAGGTGCGTTGAGCGGGGGAACGGCCTGCACCAGAAACGCGACGAGGACCCAGAGGCGAACAGCCCAGGTCCTCGTTCAAGTCCACTGGTCTTCAGCGCCACGGCACCGTGCCGTGGCCCCTTCGCTCGCCCGAACGATTATCAACGTGCACAGCGAAGTCAAGCCTGTTCCTCGGTTGAATGAATACACGACCCGATGCAACTTAGTCGCCCTATGCGATCCGCCTTGCCCGTCTTGTTACTCGCGGTACTCGGCGCCGGCTGTCGTCTGTTTCGCTCGCAGGATACGACG
This sequence comes from Gemmatimonadales bacterium, assembly GCA_036558345.1. Lineage (GTDB taxonomy): Bacteria > Gemmatimonadota > Gemmatimonadetes > Gemmatimonadales > GWC2-71-9 > 20CM-2-65-7. Next base: position 41,985 of record DATBFV010000041.1, read on the forward strand.
CCCGCCCGGACACCCCCGGACAGCGCGCGCAGCACGCGCCGCCAGCCGACCGTCGCGCGCGATACCGCGCTCGAGTCGCGCGCCGCACGGCTCGAGCTCAAGGTGCTCGAGCAGGACGCGCAGGTGACGCAGCTGCAAACCCGGCTCGATGACGCGCGGCGCGAGGTCGTCCGTACCATGGCCAAGCTGCAATCGCTTGCCACACGTGCTGAGGCGGCATCGGGCATGGCGGAGGCGGAGATTGCACTGCAGGCCCTGCGAAGCTCAAACGGGGGGAGCAAGTCAAATACCTCTCCAGAATACGGGCAGGGGACCGCGCTGCTGCAACTCGCAACGACAGAGTTCGACCAGCAGAACTACGCGGGCGCGTTGTACCTCGCGACGGAGGCGAAGAATGCGGCGGCGGCTGGACAGGGACGCGTCTCGGGCGACGATCGCACGGCAACGCGCCAAGGCGAGGTGCCGTTTGCGCTACCGCTGCAGCTCCAGACCACCGGCCGCGCGAACGTGCGCGACGGGCCGGGCGCGAATTTCAAAGTGCTGTTCACGCTGGAGACGGGGGTTCCGATCGTCGCGTACTCGTACGTGGACCAATGGGTACGCGTCAAGGACAGCAACGACCGGCCCGGCTGGATTCACCAGAGCCTCATCGACCGGCGCGAGTAGCTACTTCGCGGGGACTTTGGGTCGCGCCGCCGCGGTCACGCGATCGCCGCCCGCGCGCTTGGCGAGGTAGAGCGCGGCATCGGCTTCGGCGATGAGCTGATCGGCGCCGTCGCCGTGCATGGGGAACGACGCCACTCCCAGGCTCAAGGTGATTTTTCCGTCCGGCAGACGCTCGCTTGCCAACTTCTTCCGAACCCGCTCTGCGAAGTGCGTCGCCCCGTCGAGCTCGGTCTCCGGCATCATGATCAGGAATTCCTCACCGCCATAGCGCGCGACAAGGTCCACGTCGCGACTCGCTTCCCGCATGATCGTAGCCACCCGTTTCAGCACGACGTCGCCGGCCGGGTGGCCGAATTCATCGTTGTATTTCTTGAAGAGGTCCACGTCCGCCATCACGACCGAGAAGCGGTGGTGCAGGCGGCGCGAACGCCGCACTTCATTCTCCAGCACTTCCATCATTCGCAAGCGATTAAAGAGGCCGGTCAACGGATCGGTGACGGACAGGCGCTCGAGCTCGGCGCGGCTTTCGCGCAGGCGCGCCACCATGTTGTTGAACACCTCCGTGAGATATCCGACTTCGCCCCCCGTCGTGACGCGCAGGCCGATGTCCAGATCGCCCTTGGCGACCTTGCCGGCTGCCTGCGTCAGGCGATCCAACGGGCGGACGATCAGCATGCTCAACAGATAGGCCAGCCCACCGAGCACCGCGAGCAGCAAGGTGACGACCGCCAGCGTAACGTTGCGAAGCCGCGCGACCTGCGCAAACGCTTCGGCGGTCGGAATCTCCGACACGACGAGCCAATCGATGGCCGGGATGACGCGTGCACTTCCCAGGACACGCTCGCCCGTGTAGCTGCCGAATTGGATCGCGCGTCCCTCCCGCGCGAGCAGCCGGTTGGCCGACGCCCGCGAGTAGCCTTGGCTCATCAGATCGCGCGAGCTGCCGCGTGAGCTCACGATGATCCGGCCCGCGCGGGTCATCAGATAGATCTGCCCCCCTTCACCCGGAACGAAGCGGCGCAGCGTGTCGGGGACGGTATGCATGTTGACGCGCGAGGCGATCGCGCCGATCACGCGCGTTCCGCCGACGCTGCGACCCGCATGCCGGCCGGACTCGATCGGCACGGAGACGACGACCTCCGCATGAGTTCCGGTGGAATCCCAATAGGGGGCGCCGATGGCCCAGCCGTTGCGCGACAAATCCTTACCCCACTCCGGAGGCAGGGACACAGACCGCTCGGCGGTGGCGCTGGTCGCCACGACATGCCCATGGCGGTCGAGGACCATGAGCTCCGTGTAATCCGGGAAACGGTCGCGCACGGAGTTCACATAGTCGCGCAGCCGCCGGTAGTAGATCCCGGAGTGGACCGGCTCGCCGTTCACGAGCGGAATGCTCTCGAGGTTTTCGGTTACCTCATACGAGATCGAGAAGACGAGCAGGTCGTAGCGCAGCTGTTTGGCCCAGAGATCGACTTCGCGCACTGCTTGGGCGCTGAGGCCGAGCAGCTCCTCGGAGGCTTTCGCCTGCAGGGCGTGCTTGTTCTCGATGTAGGAAATCCAAACCGTCGTCAGCGATGATAACAACGTCGCGACGACGGCGAACATCAGCATCTTGGTTCGGATGCTGCCGAACCGTACCAGGCGCGGAAAACTCAGGGATCTGCCCCTTTCAAGGCTGCCACAAGATTGATGCCGGCCAGTTTATTGCAAGATGGCCGCGCTAACCGTAAGGCGAATCACACGATCTGGCGCAGTTCCGGTCACGGAATCAGACTTGGGCGTCCCCACCCGGAGAGTCCTGATGAATCCCTTGAGTCGGCGCTCTTTCCTCAAGTACGGTGTCGCTGCCACGCTCGTGCGTCCTCTCCCCCTGACCCCCTCTCCGCGTGCGGAGAGGGGGAACGGAGGTGAGGAGGACGACCTCGAAGAGCTCACCATCGCTCAGCTGCAGGAGTCCATGCGCAGCGGCGCGCGCACCTCGCAGGCGATCTGCGCCGCCTACCTCGCGCGCATCGCTCAGCTCGATCCCAAACTGCATTCGGTGATCGAGACGAACCCGGATGCGTTGTCAATTGCCGACCGCCTCGACGCCGACCGAAAAGCCGGCCGGGTGCGCGGTCCGCTCCATGGCATCCCCGTGCTGATCAAAGACAACATCGCGACGGTCGACCGCATGATGACCACCGCGGGGTCGCTGGCCCTCGTCGGTGCGCCCACCCCGCCGCGGGACGCCGCACTCGTCACGCGGCTCCGCGCCGCGGGAGCCGTGATCATTGGGAAGACGAATCTGTCGGAGTGGGCGAACATTCGCTCTAACCACTCCGTCTCGGGCTGGAGCGGTCGCGGTGGCCAGTGCCGCAACCCTTATGCACTCGATCGCAATCCGTGCGGCTCGAGCTCAGGAACCGGAGCCGCGATTGCGGCGAACTTTGCCACAGTTGGCGTCGGCACCGAGACCGATGGATCCATCGTCTGCCCGTCGAACGCGAATTCACTGGTGGGCTTGAAGCCGACGATCGGCCTCGTGAGCCGGTCCGGCGTCATCCCGATCGCGCACAGCCAGGACACGGCGGGACCGATGTGCCGTACCGTCGCCGATGCCGCAATCCTGCTCGGCGCGCTCGCCGGGACGGATGCGACCGATCCGGCGACCGCGACGGCGCCCGCGAGCGTCCCGGACTACACCAAGGCGCTCGATCCTAACGGCCTGAAGGGCGCGCGCATCGGCGTGGCGCGTGCCGTGTTCGGCTCACCCGAAGGCGACCGGCTCGTGAACGTGGCGCTCGACGTACTAAAGGCTCAAGGCGCGGTCCTGGTCGACCCGATCGAGATTCCGCACATGCGCGACTATGGCGATCAGGAATTCACGGTGCTGCTGTACGAGCTGAAGTCTGATCTGAACGCGTATCTCGCAGGACTCGGCGCGACCGCCAAAATGAAAACCCTGGCGGATGTGATTGCTTTCAACGACGCGCACAAAGACACAGAGATGCCGTATTTCGGTCAGGAGACGTTTATTCAGGCCCAGGATAAGGGGCCGCTTACTGACGATGCGTACATCGAGGCGCTCGCCCACTGCCGTCGTTTGTCGCGCACCGAAGGCGTTGACGTGGCGTTCGCGAAAGACAAGCTCGACGCTATCGTGGCGCCGACCGGCGGACCGGCGTGGTTGATCGATCTGGTCAACGGCGACTGCTCCGGCGCCGGCGGCAACTCGAGCATCGCAGCGGTGGCCGGCTATCCCACAATCACCGTGCCTGTCGGTTATTCCTATGGTTTGCCGGTGGGGATGTCGTTCATCGGGAAGCCGTGGACGGAGGCCACGCTGATCAAGCTCGCGTATGCGTACGAACAAGCTGCGAAACCGCGCAAGCCGCCGCGGTTCTTGCCGACCGCCGATCTCACAAAGAAATAGTCATCCCATGGTTCCCCCTCTCCAGAATGGAGAGGGGGTCAGGGGGTGAGGACTATCGCAGCGGCGCCCCGGCGGCGATCCAGCGACCCAGCAGCGCCCGTTCGTCTTCTGTGATGCCGGTTTTGTTCGCGAGCGGCATGGTCTTGGTTTCGACCGCGCGGATGCGAATGCGCTCGGCGAGCCGCACGATGTTCTCGGGTGTATCGAACGTCACGCCGCCCGGCGCTGGCCCAAGCGAGTGGTCGCTTTGATACTGCGAGTGGCAAGGCTGACAGCGCTGCGCGATCACGACGCGCACGGCGGCGAAACTCGGCACCTCCGCGGCCTCCCCCGTCACGGCCGCCGCCCGCGGCGTCGCGAAAAACACCGCGACGGCGAATGCCAGTCCCGCGGGCACCAGCGCCCAACGCGCGACCCGCGCGCGACCGATCATCGCATGTCGCACCGCCGCTCCGGCGACAAAAAGCAGGAACAGCACCAACCAGTTCAACGGACTCGCGTACGTCGCCGGGAAATGATTCGACACCATGATGAACAGCAGCGGGAACGTCATGTAGCTGTTGTGCACGGAGCGCTGCTTCGCCCGCTCGCCCAGGGTAAAATCCGCCGGCCGGCCGGCCCGCGTGGCGTCGAGCATCTCCTGCTGCGCGGGAAGAATGCGCTGCCACACGTTCGCCACCATGATCGTACCCAGCAGCGCGCCCACGTGCATGAACGCGGCTCTGCCTGAGAAGAGCCGGCATGCAAGCAGCGTGACCGCGGCGAGGAGCACGAGCGAAATCGCACTCGCGATCGCCGGCTTCTTGGCAAGTGGAGAGCGCCACAGGCCGTCGTACACGGGCCAACCGAGGACCACCATGGCAAGCCCCGAGGCGATCGCGGTACCGCGAGAAATCCGTGAGACACTCGGGTCCAACAGGTAGGCGCTACTCAGATAGAAGAGGAGAATCAGCAGCGCGATGCCCGTGAGCCAGGTCAGCATCGCTTCCCATTTGAACCAGTGCAGCACCGGAGGGATCTCACCCGGTCCGGGACGACGCTTTTCGACCTGGTAGAACCCGCCGCTATGCACCATCCACAGATCGCCCTCGACTCCCGGTCTCGGTGTCTCAGGCTTGGCGAGGGCCCGATCCAGCCAAATGAAGTAGAAGGAGCTGCCGATCCAGGCGATACCGGCAATGAAGTGCGCCCAGCGCAGGAGCAGGTTTGCCCAATCACCTAGCCATCCGGTCATGGCGCCCATAATTCACCGTGAAACCGTGTGCGGCCAGTGCCCGTCAAGCAGGTGATCCGATCAAAAAGGTCCGTCTTCATGAAGCGTGCAATCGTTCTCGCCGCTGTTTCGTGTGTTCCCCTTCTGGCATGCAACAAGGCCGATGCCGGCGACGGCTCGGGCCGTCCTTACAAAGTCGGCACCGTCGATCGCGGAGACATTCGCGTGATCGTCGAGGAGACCGGCGTCGTCGCGCCAGAGCGCAGCATCGTCGTCAAATCGCCGATCTCCGGGGTGGTGCAGCAGCTCTATGTGCGGGAGGGCGATCGCGTTCAGGCGGGGCAGGTGCTCGCGCGCGTCATGCCGGACATCGCCCAGGCGAACAGCCTGGCACAGCTCAGGAGCGAGATCGCCAAGGCGCGTATCGCGCGTGACAACGCGAAGCGCGAATTCGATCGCGGCCAGTCCCTCGCCGCGATGGGCGGCATCACGCAGGCCGACCTGGATGTGCGGCGCGTGACCTACGAGCAGTCAGAGAACCAGTGGCGCACGGCGGAAGATCAACTGCAGCTCGTCCAACGCTCGGGCGTGACCGCGGGCGACTCGACCGGTAACACCGCACAGTGGGCCCGTATCACCGCTCCAGCTGCGGGCGTCATCATCGGACGCGGCGTCGAAGAAGGCGAGACCGTGGTCGGCGGGACGAGCGCGTTCGGCGGCGGGACGGAACTCTTCACGATGGCCGATCTCTCCACGCTGCTCGTGAAGGCTGCGATCAACGAAGTCGATATCGGCAAAGTGAAGAAGGGCGATCAGGTGGCGCTGACGGTCGACGCATTTCCCGGCGATACCGCGCAAGGCGTGGTGCGACTGGTGCCACCGGCCGCCCGTCTTCAGGATCGCGTGCGCGTGTTTGATGTCGAAATCGTGGTAACCGGTGGCGCGAGCGTGCTCAGGCCTGGTATGACGGCCAACGTGCGCATTTCGGGACCCGTTCGCACCGGAGCGCTACGCGTCCCGGTCGAGGCGGTCTTATTAAAGGAAGGGAAGCCGGTCGTCTACAAGATCGGTGGGAGCGGCCCGCAGCCTGTGCCGGTGACGCTCGGGCTCTCCGACCTCTTCTACGTCGAGATCGCGAACGGCCTGGCTGCTGGCGATTCGATCGCGCTGGAAGATCCGGTGGCGGCCACCGAACGCGCCCGAAACCCGGCGCGCCGCCGCTGATGTCGCTCATCGAGGCGCGCGGCCTCGCCAAGACCTACCGGCTGGGGCAGGTGGACGTCCAGGCGCTGCGCGGCGCGGACGTCGATGTCGCGGCCGGCGAGTACATCGCGATCACCGGTCCGTCCGGTTCCGGCAAAAGCACACTCATGCACATCCTCGGCTGCCTCGACTCTCCGACGGCGGGCAGCTACCGGCTGGACGGCGAGGACGTCGGCACGCTCTCCGGCAAACGCCTGGCGTACGTGCGCAATCGCAAGGTCGGCTTCGTGTTTCAGACGTTCAACCTGATGCCTCGACTCACCGTCGAAGAGAATGTCGCGCTGCCGCTCAAGTACCGCGGTGGTGTGCCGCGCGGTGAGCGGCGGGTACGCGCGCTCAAGCTGCTCGAGCGGCTTGGCTTGTCGGATCGCATCGGCCATCGTCCCGACGAATTGTCGGGCGGAGAACGCCAGCGCGTGGCCATCGCGCGCGCGCTGGTCGGTGAACCGGCGATTCTGATGGCGGATGAGCCAACCGGGAATCTCGATTCCAAAGCCGGCAGCGAGGTGATGAAGACGTTCGCGGAGCTGCACGCGGCCGGTCATACGATCGTGCTGGTGACGCACGATCCCGGCGTCGCGGCGCGCGCCGAGCGCATGATCCAGATGAGCGACGGCCTGGTCGTGTGAATCTCGTCGAGTCATTGCTGACGGGGCTCGACGAGGCGCGGCGTCACTGGGGTCAGACATTGCTCTCGCTCCTCGGCCTCATTCTGGGTACCGGGAGCATCGTGACCGTGCTGGCATTGTTCGGCGGCCAGACGGCGCTGACGGAGCAGTTTCTGAACGAAGTCGGGGGCCGCGGCACGATCGTCGTCTATGATCGGGAACCCTCCGCGCATCCTGGCGCGCGCGAGCTGGCGTCGAAGCGGCTCACGTTTCACGACGCGCAGTTCCTGCGCGACCGCGCGACAGCGTTGATGGCCGTCAGCCCCGGCTGGGCGAAGCAGCTCTCCTATCGCGTCGGCAATGTGAGCTTCGACGGCCAGGTGATCGGGACAGTCCCCGACTACATGACGATCAACGACATCAAGCCTCTCGTGGGCCGCTATCTCAGCGACCTCGATGTGCGGCAACAAGCGCGCGTGGCCGTGTTGGGGTGGAAGTACGCCGACTCCCTGTTCGGCCGCGCGACGGCTGCGCTGGGGCAGGTCGTCAGCATCGGGGAGAAGAGCTATCGCGTGGTCGGCGTGCTCGAGCGGGAAGAGTTCTACTTCGCGGCCTGGGAGGACAACGCGCTCGAGTACCGGAACGAGCGCGCGTACATCCCGATCTCGGCGGCCATCGCGCAGTACAGCGCGAATGACCGCCTGGACTTTCTGACGCTCAAGGCGCGGGCTGGTGCGGGTGGAGCGGGAGCCCAGGCGCAGGTTCGCAGTCTGCTCTACGCACGACACGGCGTGGAGGATTTCGATATCCGTGCATCGGGGCAGGGCGCCGGTCAGGACTCAGGACAGTTTCTCATGCTGTTCAACTTCATCTTCCTCGTCGTCGGCGTCGTGTCGCTCGTGACCGGCGGAATCGTCATCGCGAACATTTTGCTCGCCTCCGTTGTGGAACGAGTCCGCGAATTCGGCACCCGCATGGCGCTCGGCGCGACCGCCGGCGGAATCTTTGCTCACGTCCTTGCGGAGGTCCTCGTCATCACGGCAATCGGAGGGCTGCTGGGTCTGGGCCTGGGCGCCGCGCTCACAGGCATCGTCGCCCAGGCCATGCAAATGCCGGCGGTGGTCAGTCCGTTCATCGCCACGATTTCGCTGGCGACCGCGGTGAGCGTCGGTTTGATCGCCGGCTTGTTCCCGGCGCTGCGCGCGGCGCGGCTGTCGCCGGTCGAGGCGCTCCGCTATGCGTGACTGGGGGGGGCTCGAGCTGGTGGTCGATGCGCTGCGCGAGATCGGGGCACACAAGCTGCGCTCCCTGCTCACGCTCTCAGGCATCGTTTTTGGCGCCGCCTCGGTGGTCTCGATGACCTCGCTGGCAGCAGCGATGCGGACTCTGGTGTTCGACGACCTGATGTCGATGGGACTGTCGCACAGCTTCTTTATGAATGATGCAGGGCCGCGCTCCGACGCACGCGGCGCCACGGCGCTGCGCCACACCGGCATCCGCCTGACCGATCTGGATGCATTGCGCGCGTTGCCAGGCGTTGGAACCGTGCACGGTCGCAACTTCGGCTCCGAGCAGGTGGTCAACGCGCCGGCCGATCGCCGGCGAGTGCGCATCGACGGGGTAGACGCGGGCTATCTCGAGATACGGAACTTCCAACTCTTGTCGGGCCGTACCTTGCGGCCGCTGGACATCGAGAATCGGTCCCGGGTGGCGGTGTTGGGCTCCGAGGTAGAGCAGGGATTGTTCGGAGCGGCGAATCCGCTGGGTCAAACGATCACCATCGATGGCGTGCGGTTCATGGTGGTGGGCGTGGTCGGGCCAATCCACTTCGACATCATCCCCGCCGACTTCGATTGGGTCGGCAGGCGCATTTACATCCCGTACACCTACATGACCCGTTACCAAAAGGGCGAAGGACGGTTGGACGAAGCCCTTGTCACCTCGGCTTCCACCGCGGACTTCGGCGACGTTCTGCGACGCAGCATTGCGCTCCTCAAGCAGCGCCACGGCGGAACCCAAGACTTCCAAATCGACAATGAAGCCGCGAACGTGCTGGAGAATCTCGACATGGCCGACAACATCCTCGGTGGTTGGAACGCCGTGATGTTTACGATCGCCGGCGTCACCTTGATCGTGGGCGGGATCGGGCTCTTCAGTGTGCTGCTGATTTCGGTGCGTGAGCGCGTGCAGGAAATCGGGATTCGCAAAGCACTGGGCGCCGATGACAGCGCCATCCTCCGGCTGTTCCTGGCGGAGTCGTTGACGCTCGCATTCCTCGGCGCGGTGCTTGGCATTGCGGGTGGCGCGGGTCTCACCATCGTTACGGAGATGATCGGCAAGCAGTTCGGAAAACCTTTCGTGATTCCCGTAAGCGTACCCGGCGTGTTCCTCGCGGTGGTCTTCGCGCTGATTGTGGGCTTCCTGTTCGGATGGTACCCGGCGCGCCGCGCGGCGCGGCTCGATCCGATCGAGGCTATTGTCGGTTAACGCGCCAGATGTAGACTTCCCGGGCCATGCTCACGCTTTTGCTCAGCGTTCTGATTCTGCCGGCCGACACGGTTACTGGCCGGATCGTCGACACCGCCGGCCACGCCGTTCCCCAGGCCATTGTCGAAGTTGCGGAGCTTGGCACCAGCGTCACCACATCCGCGGACGGCACGTTTCGGTTGAATCTCGCGCCGGGCCGGTACACGCTCGCTGTCCGGCGCCACGGCTATGCGCCCGCCGTGCGCGAAGTCGTCCTTACGCCGGGAATGCCCGCCGAGCTCCAGATCATGCTTACGCCGAGCGCGTTCCAGCTCGAGCCCCTGACGGTCACGGCGACGCGACAACCACTTCCGTCGCAAAGCTCGCCACTGCCGTCTACCGCCCTCACCGGCGACGCGCTTCGCAACGCGCAGAGCGTCTCCCTGGCGCACGTCGTCGCGACGTTGCCCGGTGTGAATGCGATTACCACCGGTTCCCAGATAGGGAAGCCCGTGATCCGCGGATTTGCGGGCCCGCGCGTGCTCGTGCTCGAGAACGGCAGCCGGCTCGAGGACTATTCGTGGAGCGATGAAGACGGACCGTCAGTCGAAACGGCGTTCGTCCGTCGCATCGAATTGATTCGCGGACCGGCGAGTGTGCTGTACGGCTCCGACGCTGTGGGCGGCGTGATCAACGTGATTCCGGATCAGCTTCCAGATGCGGGCGGCGGTCGGGGATTCATGCGGACCGGCTTCATGGTGTCGGGCGCGACGAACAATGTCGAGGTCGCGGCCGCGGGACAGGCCGAGGGCGCAAAGGGCAATTTCGGCTGGCGCGTCAATGCGATCGGCCGCGGATCAGGCAACCTCCACACCCCCGACGGCGAGCTCGACAACACCGGATTCGGCGCACTCAACGGCGATGCGACCGGCGGCTGGCGCTGGGCGTCGGGCAGCAACCTGGCGTTCCGGGTCGTGCATTACGGCGGCGAGTTCAAGTTGCTCGAGGCCAACGCGGCGCCGGGTGAGGAGGGCGGCCCGGAGCGCAAAGCCGGCGACAACCGGATTCAGATCACAGGCCAGCGTCCGTTGCGCGGTGGCGCATGGCGGCTCGAGGGGAAGGGCCAACTTCAAGCCCATTCGTTGATCGAGGTGTCGGACGACTCCACCGGCACGGAGTCCGAGGCGTTCAATCTACAGCTCAAAACCGCCTCACTCGATGTGCTCCTGCATCACGGGGGCACGACGCTCGGGATTACGGGAATCGGCCAGACGAATGATGCGAGTGGGCGCGAGCCGATCGTTCCCGACGGGAGCACGATTTCAGGCGCCGCGTTTGCATTGCAACGCTGGAGTCTGGCCAACGGTCGCTGGGCGTTGCTCGCGGGGCTGCGCGGCGATGCGCAGCGGCTCAGCGCTGACCAGAATGATTCGCTGGGCGTCGTGGCGCAGGATCGCAATGCGCAGGCGTGGTCCGGGAACGTAGGCCTGGTCTTCATGCCCGCATCCCCCCTGTCGTTGACCGTGAATGTGGGACGCGCGTGGCGCGCACCGACGTTGTTCGAGCTCTTCGCCAACGGACCGCACATCGGCGAAGCACGGTACGAGCTCGGCGACTCCACGCTGAAGCCCGAGCTAGGCGGAGATGTCGATGTGGGGCTGCGGTGGAACGACCACCGCGTTCGGTTCGAAGTCTCCGCGTATTACAACAAGCTGTCCGATTTCATCTACGTCACGCCGACGGCGGCCGTCATCGATTCGTTGCCCGTCTACCAGTACAGCCAGGCGGAAGCCGAGATGCTGGGCGGCGAAGCGTTTGTCGAGGCCGAAGTCGCGCGAGGGTTTGTGGCGCGCGGCCGGCTCGAGGCTGTGCGCGGCACCAACCTTGCGGCCCACGAGCCGCTACCGCTCATCCCACCGCGCCGCGCCGCGGCGTCGGTCGCTTGGCGCGACCGTGTAAGCGTCGAGGTCGAGAACTATGCGACGCCAACACGGCTCAATCCGCTCGACATCGCCACCGAAGGGTACACACTCCTGAACCTCGGCGGTGGCGCCGATCTCCGCCTGTTCGGGCGCGACATGCGGCTCGACATCCAGCTCCGGAACGCGCTCGACGAGCGTTATAGGAGTTTTCTGAGTCGCTATAAGACATTTGCGGACGATCCAGGCCGGAACCTGATCGTCCGGCTGACCAGCGGCTTTATCGATTAGCGCTTCGCGAGTGCCGCAGTCGTCGCGGCGTCGAGGATTTTCCAGATCTGGTCTGCCCACGCGCGGTGCTCCGGCTTCATGAGCACCGAGCGGAGGCAGACGATCGTATCGCGGTCGCGCTGCATCTCCTGCACATCGATCAAACCTACCGGCAGCGTTACGAGAGCCAGATGAAGCTGGCGCTGCGCGGCCTCCTCGAAAATTCGCTGCGACAGCGCTGAAGCTTCGGTGATGCGCGTGGCGCGCGGTGCCCAGACGAGGATGTCGAGCTCTGGCGCCGCGCCGGTCACGAAGCGTCGGTCGGCGCGAATCCGCTGATAGAGGTCCAACGCCGCCGCTCGCCCCGCCGCAAGTCCTTTCGCGAATTCTCCACCGCGCACGAGCGGAAGTAGGCGCTGCGTCGCCCACAGGGCCACGGCCGCGGCGCCTGGGCGCGAGCATTCCAGTGAGATCTCGCCCAGATGCATGTCGGTGGAGGTGTAGTAGGTGTAGGGCGAGTCATGACGGTACAGTCGCCCGACCGCTGGATCCTTGAAGATCACGCAGCCGCAGCCGTAGGGCTGCAGCCCGTGCTTGTGCGGATCGATGACCACCGACGCGGCCTCGCGCATGAGCTCGAGCGCGAGCCGCGTTTCGTCCCTAAGGTTGTCCGCCAGTAGAAAGTAGCCGCCGTACGCCGCGTCCGCGTGAATCCGGAAATCGAACCGGCGCCGCAGGTCGACGATCCCCGCGAGGGGATCGACGGCGCCGGTCGCCGTCGTTCCCATCGTCGCCACGACAGCGCCGACTCCGCCCGCCGCGAGCCGGCGCTCGAGCGCCTGGATGTCCATCCGGCCGGCGCGATCGCAGGGAATGGTCTCGAAGGGCAGGCCGAGGACGCCCGTAATGCGCTGGTGCGTGTAGTGCGCCTGTGTCGAGGCGAGAATGGTTTTGCCCGCGTGAAGCTGGCCGGCGATCCACAGCGCTTCGAGATTCGCCATCGTGCCGCCGCTGCACAGGTGACCGAGGTGGGTGTCCCAGCCGATCATGCGCGCGAGCGCGGCAACCGCTTCCTTTTCCATCGCCGAGCTGGCGCGGCCGCCGTCGAGTGCGTGGTTGTTCGGATTGATTTTGAGGGCCATCTCATACGCGCGACGGGCGATCTCGTGCGGCGGCTTCAGCATCTGCCCTGCGTAGAGCGGATCGCCGTATGGGTAGTTGTCCTTGAGGCGTTCCGCGACTTCTCGCAGCACCGCTTCAAGATCCTTCAAGGGCCCTCAAGTACGTCCTGTCCCAGGCGGCAGGAATGCTTTCACGCGGCGAGTACGGTCCCGGTGCGTACACGCGCGAGCTGACGCCGAGCTGGCTCTGCTCGCAGATGTGCCAGTCTTGCCGGTTGGTGCGGTCCCAGAACTCTTCCGCATCCTGGATGTTGTACCCCGCGGCGCGCGGCGCGTCGGGGTGCACCATCCATTCGCACACCACGCGCGACTCGTTCGCTGACTTGGGCCAAACGGTATAGAACACCGCGTAGTCGGGATGCAGGCTCAGCATCATGCTGGGGAAGAGCGCGTAATAGAACGCGCGCCGTTGATCGTCCCCGTCGAGCCTGCCGAGCGGCAGCGCGCAAGCGCGGCCCGTCATCGTCGCGCTCTCGTTCGGCGCCTTGATCTCCATGTAGCCGCCGAGGAACGGTCCTTCGATCAAGTCGTTCGCGCCGCTCGTGTACGGCAGCTTGGTCGACAGCTCGGGATGAATCGTGGGGCAGTGCAAGCATTCATTGTAGTTCTGCAAGATCAGCTTCCAGTTGGCGCGCACGTCGTATTCGATGCGCCGCACCGTCGTCAGCCGCGGCAAGTTGTAGCGGGAGAATCGCCCGGTGAGCGGCGCGAACCACTGCGCCGCATCAGCCTGCGCATCCAGGTTCACAAACAGGAATCCCTCCCACTCGGCGAGCGGGACGCGATGCAGCGGGTAATTCTTCTTGTCGAAGCCCTCGACTTCATTCATGTGTGGGGCGCCGATCAGGCGGCCGTCCAACGCATACGTCCAGGCGTGGTACGGACACTGAATCGTCTCGGACAGGTGTCCGGATGACGCTTCGCAGAGCCGCGTTCCGCGATGACGGCACACGTTGTAGTACGCGTGCCGCTCGCCCGACTGGTCGCGCAGCACGATGATGCTCTCGCCTCCGACTTGGACGACGCTATAGTCGCCCGGCTTCTGCAGAGCCGAATCGCGGCCCACACAGATCCAGTGACGGGCGAAAATCCGCTCCTGGTCCTCGGCGAACACCTCGGGCGACGTGTAGTAGCGGCCGGGCAGCGTCTTCGCGCCCTGCTTGTAGCTGTCGGTGGTCTTGAGGAATGTGGCCATCACGTCTCCTTCAATATCACCTTCGCCGCGTTCCGGCCCGCCGCCCCCGGAATCCCGCCCCCGGGGTGTGTGCCCGCCCCGCAGAGATAGAGCTCCGGTACCGGCGTGCGATACCGGCTCCAGCCGGGGACCGGTCGCATGAACAGAATCTGGTCGAGCGTCAGCTCACCGTGGTAGAGGTGTCCGTTCGGCGTCTGGAGTCTGACCTGGTACGCGGGGACGCCGAGCGCCGCCGCGACCCGCGATTCGAGTCCAGAGTCCACGGTCGCGGCGTACTGCACGTGGATCTCATTGCCAAAGGTCTCGACGTAGGGGTTTGCCGAAGGCCTGCCGTACTTCGCATCGTCGTAAGCGCGCTCGAGGTAATCCAGCGACGGCGCAACGCACTGCGGTGCGCCAGGAGGAGTCCCCCCCAACGACCCGCGCACCACACAGTTTCGCGCCTTGATGTTGTGGACGGCCCTCATGAACTCGGGATCGAGTTGGGCCTGGTAAGGCTCGAAGGCGGTCTTCGGGTCGGCGCTCGACACAACGACCCGAGCGGGTGGCGGGTCGCCCTGAACAACCTCCACACCGGGGAGACCCTCCAGCACCTCTCTCACGTTCGACCTCGGCGGCCGGAAGACTCCCACAGCACTTCCCACGTGGTGGTGCAGGAAGTTGAAGGCGGTCCCGCCTGAGCGCGGGCCCTGCTTCAGGTGCCACACGCCGAGCGCGCCCAGAACCCCCTTGAGCGCGTCGCTCTCGAACCAATCGTCCAGCAGCTCGGCGATGGACATCGGGAGGATGCGGAGCAGATCGATCACGGTCTGCTTGCCGAGGCGCCGGACCCGCATGCCGAGGCGGCCGAGACGAATCAGCTCGCCGACATCGCGGGACTCGACGTCGGGCGCTGGTTGGAGGTAAAGCGCCTCCAGGACACCCGCCAGACGGTGCATCCGCGCGCAGAACTCGGGCCATTTCGCCGCGTCCGCGGGGCTCACGCGTTTGATCGCCTCGGCGGACTTCGCGACGTCGCGCGACAGCGCGAGCCCGCCACCACCAGAGAGGGGCGCGGTGATCCAGGGATCTGGTGCCTCGATCCGCAGGCGGGGCGTCGCCAGGCCCAGCTCCCTGATGATCTGCGGCGGTACCCAGCCGGTTTCCCACTCCGACGCGATCTCGCGCCGTTCCTGGACGACCACGACTCGCCGCCCTGCGCGCGCGAGATAATGCGCTGCGACCAGGCCATTCACGTCCCCGCCGATCACGACGACATCCACTCGCCGTCCTTCGCCGCTCTTCGCCGTCATCGGCCGTTCTTCAGGATCGTCATCGCGGCGAGGCGGCCCGACGCGCCCATGATCCCGCCACCCGGGTGCGTGCCGGAGCCGGCCTGATAGAAGCCCCGCACCGGTGTCGTGAACTTCGCCCAGCCTGGCGCGGGTCGCAGGAAGAAGAGCTGATGCAGCGCGAGCTCGCCGGCGAAGATGTTGCCCTCGGAGAGCCCCGTGATCTTTTCGATGTCGAGCGGCGTGATCACCTGGCGGTGCAGAATCAGCGATTTGAAGCCCGGCGCAAAGCTCTCGACGGTGTTCACCACTGCGTCGCCGAAGGCTTCGCGCTTCGCGTCGGTCCAGCCGCCGTTCTGGTTGTACGGCGCGTACTGCACGAAGATCGACATGACGTGTTTGCCCGGCGGCGCCATCCCCGGATCGATCATCGATGGAAACACGATGTCCATGTAGGGCCGCCGCGAGAACTCGCCGTACTTCGCGTCGTCGTACGCGCGCTCCACGTAGTCGAGGCTCGGACTGATCGAGACGGCGCCGCGATGCAGCCGACCGCCCGGTCCGCCGTCGGGCATACAGGCGAACTTCGGTAAACCTGACAGCGCGAGATTCACTTTCCCGGACGAGCCGCGGAACTTGAAGCGGCGAATGTCACCGATGAGGTCGTCGGGAAGGTCGCCCTTCTCGAGCAGTTGCAGGAACGTGCGGCGCGGATCGAGACTCGACACGATGGTGCTTGCGCGCAGCTCGTCGCCGTTCTCGAGCGCGACGCCGATCGCGCGGCCGCTCTTTACCATGACTTTGCTGACGCCGGCATCGCAGCGGATCTCCGCGCCAAAGCCGCGCGCGGCTGATGCGATCGCCTCGCTGACGGCGCCGGTCCCGCCCTTGGCAAAGCCCCAGGCGCGGAAGACGCCGTCCAGCTCGCCCATGTAATGATGAAGGAGGACGTACGCCGTGCCCGGGGAGCGCGGCCCCAGGAACGTGCCGATGATCCCGCTGGCCGATTTCGTGGCCTTGAGCACGTCGGTCTCGAACCACTCGTCCAGGAAATCGGCCGAGCTCATCGTCATCAGCTTGACGAGCGCGTGCAGCCGCTCGGCGCCCAGGCCGCGGAAATGCTTGCCGAGCTTGAGCAGTCCCGCGAGGTCGCCGGGAGCGAACGACGTGGGGTCTGGCGGTACCATGCTGAGGATCGGCTTCACCGCTCGGGCCATGAAGTGCATCAGGTGGCCGTATTCGTCGTACGCTTCGGCATCGCGCGGCGAATGGCGGTATAGCTCGCGCCGGGTCTCGTCGTGGTCTGCCCAGGCGGCGAGATAATTGCCGTTCTCCATCGGCGTGACGGTGCTCTCGAGCGGCAGGATGTGCAGCCCGTGCCGCGGCAGGTCGAGATCGCGAAT
This sequence comes from Gemmatimonadales bacterium, assembly GCA_036558345.1. GTDB lineage: Bacteria > Gemmatimonadota > Gemmatimonadetes > Gemmatimonadales > GWC2-71-9 > 20CM-2-65-7. Next base: position 58,855 of record DATBFV010000041.1, read on the forward strand.
GATCTCGGGCCGGAGCAGCGACACGACGTAGGAGAACATCGAAAACTTGAAGCCAGGGAAGATCTCTTCGGTAACGGCGGCCCCCCCCACGCGCGGCCGCCGCTCGAGCACGAGCACCGACTTGCCGGCCCGCGCGAGATACGCCGCTGTAACCAGGCCGTTGTGGCCGCCGCCGATGATGATCGCGTCGTACTGTTTCACGCGCCCCCCCGCTTCCGTTCCGGATTGAAAAAGGGCAGGGGCGTCACGCGCGCGTGGGCCGCTTTCCGTCGATGTTCGACCGTGATCTCCATGAGCAGCTCGGTGCCGGGCTTTGCGAACTGCGACTCGAGGTGTACCAGCGCCAAGTACTGCTTGAGCAGAGGCGACCATCCGCCGCTCGTCGCGTAACCGACCTGACGGCCGCCGCGGCCGTCGGCGTAGACGGGGACGCTCGTGCGCCACGCTTGCGTCGGGAGTCGCGGGGGGAGTCCGACCGTCGCATACAGCAGTTCGAGCGAGTCCCAATCGACCGTGAGACCCGTGAATCGCCACGCCGGTCCCCGCGCGCGCTCGGCCTCAAGCGCCGCCTGGCCGTTGTAGCGCTCCTTGTCCGTGGCAACCGTCCAGGCGAGTCCCAGCTCCAGCGGCGACGATTTCTGCGCCTCGATCAGCGCGTGGCGGGAGGAGAAATAGTCCACCTCGATGAGCAACAAGCCCGCTTCGATGCGCGCGACGTCGAGCGCGAGCATCCCGGCCGGCGTGATGCCGTAGGGAGTTCCGGTTTCGATCAGCGCATCCCACAGCTCGACCGCCCGGCTCGCGTCCACCCAGACTTCATAGCCCAGATCCCCCGTATAGCCGGTGCGAGAAATGGTGACAGGAATGCCGCGAATCTTCGCGCTCGTCAGCCGGAAATACTTGAGCGCGCTGAGATCGCGCTCGGCGGCGAGCTGGAGAATCTCCCGCGAGCTTGGTCCTTGCAGCGACAACGCGGCTGTCGTGTCGGATACGTCCTGGATTTGGACATCGAGCCCTGATGAATTCAGATGGAGCCACCGCAGCGTCGGGTCGGCCGAGGTCATCCGGAAGGTTTGTTCGTCGAGGACCGAGATCGTGCCGTCGTCAATTTGCTTTCCTTCATTGTCGCACCACGGCGTGTAGAGCACCTGGCCGACCTTCGCCTTGGCCACGTTGCGGGTGACCACGTGATCCAGCAGGCGGCGCGCATCGCGCCCCGTGACGAGATACTTGTACAGCGGCGACACGTCGAACAGCGCCGCCGAGTTGCGGATGGCGTGGTACTCGCGATCGTGCGACAGCTCGTACGAGCTGGCGACGACGTAGCCGGCCCAGCGCCGCCAGGCCTGACCTTCCGAGAGCGGACCCGTGCGGGGATGAAACGGCGTGGTGCGGAGACTCACGTGGCTTCGAAGTTGTCCATGATCGGGCGCGAAATCTAACTTTGGCATGATGCGACTGCACCTCGTGGAAATTCACGATCTGCGCGGCTGCCCGCCGACGCTGCGCGACGCCTTGACCGACTTTCTGGCTTTCAGCGTGAACCTCGCGGGCGCATACGACCCCGCGGGACCGCTCTTGCGGCGCGCCGTCGCGCGATCCGGGGCGCGGCGGATCGTCGATCTCTGTTCCGGTGCGGGCGGCCCATGGCACCGGTTGGCGGCCGAGGTCGGCGTGCCGGTGCTGCTGACGGACCTGTACCCACACGGCGGCGGCGCCGGTGCGCTGCCGTTGCATGACGAGCCGGTCGACGCGCGTGCCGTGCCGCGAGAGCTCGATGGCTTCCGGACGATCTTCACGGCGTTTCATCATTTTCCACCCGAGCAGGCCCGGGAGATCCTTGCTGATGCGGTGAGCCGTGGACAGGGAATCGGCATTTTCGAGATCGCGCGGCGCGCGCCACGCGAGCTCGCGATCATCGCCTTCACGTGGCTCGGCACACTGGTTGCCGCACCCTTCGTGCGGCCCTGGAGCTGGTCGCGCGTGCTCTGGACCTATCTTCCGCCTGTGTTGCCGCTCGTCGGCACGTTCGATGGCGTCGTCTCGTGCCTGCGGACTTACACGAAGGGCGAGTTGGCGGAGCTGGTTCGCGGCTTGGATACGTACGACTGGGACATTGGGGATTTTCGGGGAGGCTGGTCGCCGCTCAGGGGCACCTATCTGATCGGGATTCCGAAAAGCCGGGCCTAGCCGCCCGCGGTACCGCGGGTTCTCTTACCAGTCCGCACATTTTCCCGCTCCGCGGAGGTTCTATGCGTACTTTCGCCGTTGCCGCTGTGTTTGTTGTCTGTCTGAGCCCCGCCGTTGCTGCAAGTCAAGAAACCGCATCCGACACGCTCCTCACCGTCAACCACTATCTCGACTGGGAGCAGGTCGCCGACCCGCAGATTTCGCCCGATGGCGCGCAGATCATCTACACGCGCCGCTGGGTGAACAAGATCGAAGATCGCTGGGACGCGGGACTCTGGATCATGAATGCCGACGGCTCGCGCAACCGATTCCTGGTCAAGGGGTCGAACGCCCGCTGGGCTCCCGACGGTTCACGCATCGCCTACTTCGCGGACGGCGACCCGAAGGGCACGCAAGTCTTTGTGCGCTGGATGGACGCCGAAGGCGCGACGTCGCAGGTGACGCACCTCAGCGAGAACCCGAGCAATCTGAGCTGGTCGCCTGACGGCAAGTCGCTCGCGTTCACGATGCTGGTGAAGAGCGAGACGCCGTGGAAGATCAGCATGCCGGCGGCCCCCGACGGAGCCAAGTGGACACCCGCACCGCGCGTCGTCGACCGGATGCATTACCGCCGCGATCGGCAGGGCTACGTGGAGCAGGGGACGACACACATCTTCCTCGTCCTCGCCGACGGCGGCACGCCGCGCCAACTCACGACCGGCGACTTCGCTCCGACCGAGTTCGGCGGCTTCGGCCCTCCGAGCTACGACTGGACACCCGACGGTCGAACCATCGTGTTTGACGGCCTGCGCGAACCGGATGGTGATTACCGGTATCGCGAGTCGTATCTGTACGCCGTCGATGTCACGAGTGGCAAGGTTCGTCAGCTCGTGAGCAAGAAGGGGAGCTGGACGGGACCGGTCGTGTCTCCGGATGGGCGGACGGTCGCGTTTACCGGCGCCGACTACGGGACGTATTCGTATCATGCCGACGAAGTCTGGACGGTGGGTATCGACGGCACCGGGATGCGCGCCCTCACGACCTACGATCGCGATCCGGGTAGCGTGCGTTGGAGCCCGGATGGCAGCGGCGTCTTCTTCCCGCTGGCGGAACAGGGCACGAGCAACGTGTACTTCGCCGCACTGCGCGGCGGCAATCGCAAGGTCACCGACGGCGACCAGATGCTGTCCCTCGCGTCGATCGCGCGGCGTGGCAAGGAATTCAGCGGCGTGGGTATCCGAACCGACGCGACCAACCCCCCGGACGTGGTCCGGTTCGGCCTCGGCGCCGGACGCGTGCAGCCGGTCACGCGCCTGACGAGTGTCAATGCCGACGTGCTGCAGGGCATCAGGCTCGGCGCCGAGGAGACCATCTGGTACTCCTCGGGCGGCGGCACGAAGGTGCAGGGTTGGATCATCAAGCCGCCGGGCTTCGACAAGAGCAAGAAATACCCGCTCATCATGGAGATTCACGGCGGACCGCACGGCATGTACAACGGCGCGTTCAGCTATCAGCTGCAGAATTTCGCCGCCAACGGCTACGTCGTGCTCATCACGAATCCGCGTGGCAGCACCGGCTACGGCAGCACGTTCGGCAATGCGATTGAGCGCGCTTATCCCAGCGTGGACTATGACGACTTGATGGCGGGCGTGGATACCGTCGTCGGCCGCGGTTACATCGACACGCAGCGCATGTACGTCGGCGGCTGCTCCGGTGGCGGCGTGCTGTCGAGCTGGGTGATCGGTCACACGACGCGGTTTGCGGCCGCCGCTGTGCGATGCCCGGTGATCGACTGGCTGAGCTTTGCGGGTGAGACCGACGTGCCCCTGTTCACGTACGGCTTCTTCGACGCGCCGTTCTGGGAGAAGCCGGACCAGTGGATCAAGCAGTCGTCACTCGCGTACGTCGGGAACGTGAAGACCCCGACGCTGCTGATGACGGGGGAACTCGACCTGCGCACGCCGATCCCGCAGACCGAGGAGTACTACTCGGCGCTGAAGATGCGGAAAGTGCCGGTTGTGATGCTGCGGTTCAACGGAGAGTATCACGGCACCAGCTCCAAGCCATCGAACTACCTGCGGACGCAGCTCTACATGCTGAGCTGGTATCAGCAACACAAGCTCGGCGGCGAGGGCGCCGCAGCTACGACGAGCGAGGCGCGGCAGCCCTAGGGCCGCCGCAGCGTCCCCTCGAACACCTGTTGAGCCCGCGGGTCGTCGCTCTCCGCCAACCGGCGGAGGGCGTCGGCCCGGACCTCGCGATTCGGATGCGACCGCGCGATCTCGATCAGGACCGGGATCCCGGCGCCGTTGTCCATGCCTTCGAGCATCTCGAGCGCGTTGCTGCGGACGTCCTCCGACTGATCGTTCACCAGCGACTTGAGGAGCGCTACGCCTGAGTCGCTCGGCGCCTGGTCTACGTAGGTTTCCATCGCCTTGTGGCGGAGATCCGGATCGCCGGGAGCGCGGGCGATGCGGGCGACAATCGCCAGGGCGCGGGCGTCTTTCATGTCGCCGAGTGCCTCGATGGCCTCGCTCGCGCCGTCGGGGTCATTGGTGCGGCGCGCGAGGTCGCCGAGTACGGCACGGACGCTGTCTTTATGGCCGCTCTCGCCCAGCGTTTCGATCGCCTGCCGGCGCACATCACTCGAGGGATGGGTGCGCGCGATGTCGACGAGCAGGTCATACGCGCGCTCGTCCCGGAGATCGCCCAGCGTTTCCACGGCCTGGCGCTGGACATCTGAGTCCTTATCGCGGCGGGCGATCTGCGCGAGAATGTCGAACGCCTGCGCCGGCTGCGCCTTCTCGCCGATCGTTTCCACCGCGGCGCGACGGATGTCGGCGTCGACATGCGTGCGTGCGATGTCGATGACCGCCGGCAGCCCCGCCTCGCCAATCTCGCCAAGCGTCTCGAGTGATTGACGCTGCACGTCCTCACTGCGACTGCTCGAGGCTAGCCCCGAGAGGAACTGCACGGTCTCGGCCGTGGGCGCGAGCTCGCCGAGCTTTTCGATGGCGTCGCGCTGGACGTCGGGCTCCGGATCATTCGTCGCGACCGATTTCATCAGCGTGATTGCCTCGGCGCGCGGAAGATTGTCGCCCAGCGTCTCGATCGCCTCCCGGCGCACATCCGGACGTGGATGGCTGCGAGCGACGTCCTGAACCGCGGGCAGACCGCGCCCGTTCGGCAGTTCGCCAAGCGTCTCGACTGCTTCGCGCGCGACATCATCGTCCGCGTCGGTCCTGGCAATGGAGACCAGTGTCGCAAAGGCGCGGTCGCTCGTCTTCTGACCCAGTCCCTCAACGGCCTCCCGTCTCACGTCGGCATCCGTCGCCGTCTTCGCGACGGCGATCAGCGAGTCGGTTGCCGCTGGCAGCGTGTTATCGCCCAGCGCTTCGGCGGCCTCGCGACGGACGTCGCCCGAGACATCGCTGCGCGCGGCGGCACTCAGCGCGACGACGGCGGCCGCGGTCGGATGGAACCCCAACCACTCCGCGGCTTGCTGGCGCACCCCTTCCGGTTCGCGGCTCGTGAGCAGTCGTACCAGGACAGGCACGACCACATCACTTGATCCGTGAATACCAACCGCCGCGACGACGTCCTCGCGCAGGTCTGGATTGCTGGTTGCGGCAAGCAACTCTTGTACGATCGGCAGGCTCTGTGCGTCGGTCGCGCCACCCAGCCACAGCAGTGTGCGACCGCGGAAATCGACCGGCAAATACGCACTCGCGACGTGCACATTCGTCAGCACCGGCTTCCCGCCCTGATCGGACCGGAAGCCGAACAGCATCGCGATATCGTCAGAGTCGCCGCTTCCGGTGAGCGAAGGCAGACGCACGCCGCGGAACATGAGCCCCTGGAAGTTTCCGTACATCCGGCCACTGATCGTGATGTTCTCGCCCTTCACCTCCGTACCACGATCGACATAGACGGAGTGGTCGAGCCACGCGGGGCGCGGGATCGTGTACCCGATCCAGAACGCTCGTTTGGAAAGCTGCCGGGCCTCGGTGCGGGCCCACTCCCATCGCTGGGCCAGCGATTGCGACGGATCCGGCGCGCGCACGACGGTGTCCGGCGCCGTCCGCGTGGTGTCGGCGCTGAGCGTTGGCGTGGCGCTGGCCTCCGCGATGCGATCGCTTCCGGTCGCGAGCAAGACGACGGTCACGGCCAGGATGCCGGCAATGCCGGCGGACCAGCGCGGGAAGTATTCCGGGCGAATGGACGACGGGACGAGCAGGCGCTGCACGCGATGGAGCAGCGATCCACCGGTGGCCGCGAGCGCGAGCCGCGGCGTGGCCGGGCGGAGGCGCTCCATGCCGACCAACGCTGATGCATAGAGCTGCGGGTCTCCACAGGTGGCGACAACGAGATCGTCGCAACAGTGCTCGCGCTCCTCGCGCACCCGGCGCGACACCCACCACACGGCAGGATGATAGAAGAGCAACGTCTCGATCATGCACTGCATGATGTTCACGACGTAGTCGTATCGGCGCACGTGGGCCAATTCGTGCGCGAGCAGGACTTCGAGCTGCTGCGGCGTAAGCCCGCTGAGCGCGCTCGTCGGTACGAGAATCACCGGGCGCAGCCAGCCGACGACGGCCGGGACTTCGATGACGAGGGACTCCACGAGGCGAACCGGACGTGTGACGCGAAGCCGCCGGGCAAGACGGGACAGGATCTGCTGCAAGGCCGCGGAGATTTCACGTGTGCCCTGGGTGCGCAGGCGGCGCGCCATCATCCAGCCGTGCGCCAGCCGCGCCGACAGGGCGATGACGCCAAGCAACCAAAGGACGACGAGCCACGGCAGGGCGGGTTCGAGCAGTGCCTGAAGTCGGAGCGGGGCCACGACGCTCGGGTGTTGTGCGTGGCTCTCAACCGCCATCGCGCGAGCGGGGGCGGGGAACGCGGCGGCGTTGTTCGTCGCCGGCTCCATGGCGGTTGGAGGCGCGTCGGCAGGAACGTGAGCGTTTGCGCGATTGAATAGCCGCACGCCGGTGCCGATCGGAAGCGCCAGCATTAGCGTCAGCGTGAAGAGTGCGAAGGTGTAGCGTGTGCGGGCCGCGGTCGCCGGTAGCACGGTGAGCGTCACGGCGAGCAGTAGCGCAAGTGTCGCGCCCTGCCACGCGAAGTGGACCAGCGCCCATCCCAGGGCAGAGATCGCGTTCATCACTTGTTTCCCTTTCGCTCATCGATGAGGCGGCGGATCTGTTCCAGCTCAGCGGGGGTCGCTCGGCTAGTGGACAACGCTTGCAGGACGAGCGCCAGCGACGACCCTCCGAACGCCCGATCTACGAGATCAGACAGCAGTTGTTCGCGTGTGGTTGCCTCGGATACCGCGGCCGTGTAGACGTGCGTGCGCGAGCGCGCATCCCGCTTCACGAGCTTCTTGTCGGTCATGATCTGCAGGAGCTTGAGCGTCGTCGTGTATCCGACCGCGTCCTCCCGCTCCTGCTGCAGTGCCGCGTGGACATCGCGGACGGTACTGGGGCCGCGTTTCCACAACACGCCGAGAATCGCCAGTTCGCCGTTGCTCGGTCGGATCATGGGCGCATTATACGAAGCGTTTCGTAGTTCGTCAATACGAACCGTTTCGTAGAGCGTATTATCAGGCATGCTGGATCAAATCGCCGCCATCAAGGCGGAAGGGGAGGCCATCGTCGCCGGGCTGACGGAGGACCAGCTCAACTGGCATCCGGCCGCCGGACGCTGGTCGATTCTGGATTGCTTCGAGCACTTGAATGTCGGCGTGACCATAGCGCTGCCGGCCTTTGACCGCTCCATTGCCGAGGGCCGCGCGAAAAACCAGACGGCCTCGGGGCCATTCTCGTACGGCTGGTTCTCGCGCATGATGATCGCGTCGATGGAGCCGCCGCCCAAGTTCCGCATGCGCGCGCCGCGCCTGATCCGCGTGCAACCGAGCTCGGCCCGTCGCAGTGCCTTGGTCGTTCCGGAATTTGTCAGGATCAGAGATCAGCTTGCCGACCGCATCCGGGCGGCCGACGGTCTGGACCTCGCCCGCGTGAAGACCATCTCGCCGATCAACCGCCTGATCCGCATGCCGTTGGGCGCCTACTTCGACTTCATCCTCGCCCACGACCGCCGCCATCTCTGGCAGGCCCGCAACGTCCGCCAATCGCTCACTTGACAGCCTCGCGCCCTATGCTAGTTTCTTAGCACTAGATGCTGGTTTTTTAGCATAACAATCCAAGAGGCGTGGGCCATGGCCAAAGAAACCAACGCGAAGCTGAGCCGTCGGGAACGGGAAATCATGGATGTGATCTATCGCGCCGGCCGCGCGACCGCCGCGGAGGTGCTCGATCAGCTCGCCGACCCGCCGAGCTATTCGGCCGTGCGCGCGCTGCTCCGCGTGCTCGAGGAGAAGGGGCATCTACGTCACGAGGAAGAAGGCCCCCGCTACGTCTTCGTGCCGACTGTCCCGCGAGAGCGCGCGCGCGCGTCGGCGCTGCGCCAGGTGCTCCATACATTCTTCGACGGCTCAACGGAGCAGGCGGTCGCCGCGCTGCTCGACATGAGGGCGAAGCTCTCCGACGCGGAGCTCGACCGCTTGAGCCGGCTGATCGCTGACGCACGGAAGGAGGGCCGCTGACATGATCGCCATCCTGCTCGACGCGTTCGTCAAGTCGACCGTGATCCTGGTGCTCGCTGCGCTTGTGACGCTGTGCTTGCGGCGCGCTCCTGCTTCGCTGCGACATCTGGTCTGGACCCTCGCGTGCGGCGCTGTGCTCGCACTCCCGCTTGCATCTGCCTTGCTACCCGACCTGCGGGTGGCCGGCTGGCCGCGCGTCAATGTGCCGGTCGCGTTCGATATGAATCAGGTACCCGTTGCTGCAACGGTGACCGATAATCGCCCAGCGCCGGCTCCGGCGCGCGTCGTGGCCTCTGTGGCGTCGCCTGCGCCAACGCCGGCGGCCGTGATCGAACACTCGTCCACCACCGCCGCGGGACCGGTGCGCTGGCAGATCACGCTGAACTGGACCGCGTTGATCGTTTCGGTGTGGTTGGGCGGCGTGGCGATCGTGTTGATGCTCCTCGTGATCGGGTTGGCGCGCATCGCGTGGCTCGAGCGCTCCAACGAACCGGTGACGGACGAGGCGTGGCTGCGTCTCCTCGGGGACCTCTCGCTGGAGTTGGGACTGACCCGTTCCATCAGGCTCCTGCAGTCAGAAGGTCCGGCGATGCCGATGACCTGGGGCGTGCGCCGGCCCGCAATCCTCATTCCTGTCGACGCCGACGACTGGACGGAAGAGCGGCGGCGTGACGTGCTGCTCCACGAGCTCGCGCACGTGAAGCGGCACGATTTCCTGACCCAGTTGCTCGCGCGAGTCGCCTGTGCACTGTACTGGTTCCAGCCGCTCGTCTGGCTGGCCGCGACGCGCCTGCG